>CALZHC010000005.1 GCA_945787505.1 uncultured Alistipes sp. | reverse complement strand
CTATCATCTGCTGGCTTACAGCAGAATAAGCACGCTCTCTGCCTTGCTCTATGATAGAACAGACATCCGTATATAACTTGGAATTTTGAATCGTATTCTCTGTCATAACTACTGCTCCTTATTGATTAACGCCTCCAGTCCCTTGATGGCAAATTCATCGCCATTGAGCTGGCTCACCAATTGGGAGAGTTCATCGTTGGCTTTGGCTATATCGTCGTTAATCTGTTGATAGCTGACGGCATACTTTCGACTCAGGGCAAGGGCAGAAGATTCGAGGGCGGAAAGCACAGCTGCGAGCGCACCATTGATGCCTTCACATACGGGTACTATCCATTTCAGGTGCAGGAAGTCAGCGATTTCCTCGTCCGACAGATGCTCTATGGCTTGGATGGTTTTTTCCTCTAAAGCAAGCTTGTCTGCCTTGATCTGCTTGTTTGTCTTTGCCTGCTCATCCCAAAGAGCAACCATCTGCTTGAGCTTCGCCTTGGTGTCGGCCTCTACGTAGGCCTTGGGTTTGGCATCAGCGGTAATCTTCTTCTTGTCTGGGGCATTGTCCTTCTCGCTGTCGCAGTAGGTTTCAAGTTCCTCTTCGGAGAAGCTGTCGCGCACCTCTTCGAGTTCGCTTCCTATGGCTTCTACCCTTGTCTGGAGGGCAGTCAGAGCATCCAGTTCAGATTGAAACTTCACCTTTTGCACCAGTTCAAAGGGAATGATGCGCCCCTTCAGTCCATCGGGCACCTCAATATCTTCATCGTTCTTCTTCACTAACTTATATGCAGTCTCTACCATGCGCACTACCTCAACACCTTCTTCCTGAATGGTCTCGATGTCGCTGATGATGGCCTGCCACTGGTCGGCCAAGGCCTGATAGGCAGCATACTTATCGACAAGGGGTATCTCTGCCAGTCGGCGGAAAATGTCGGTGGCTATCTCGTCTTGTGCTTGCAATTCATGGAGATGCTTGACATTATCTATGAGTACGTGGTGAAGCATACCGTCAAAACCTTGAAAAGCCTCTTCAAACTGCATATTGAACCATTTCACGTCATTGTTCTGCTCAATGGCAGTCTTGACATCCTCTACTTTCAAGGCAGCGTATGGCTTGTCCGAATAAGGTGTGAAGAGGTCGCCACGGAGAGATGGGAAGGCACTCCAATACTTCTGCAGCGCATCTATCTCTGTGTTGGGAATGCCTCCAAACATTGTGGCGTAGATGTCGTACTGCTCTGCTATCTCGCTCGAATCGACATAGCGGGGGATGTTGAGGTTGTAGCCATTGGTGCGAATTTCCTCACGGCTTACTCTCTTGGAGAAGCCAGTGATGTCTTTGCGGTCGCGCACGGTGTCGGCAATCTTCTTGATGTCGCAGGCACGCAAGCGGTTCTGCTTGCCATCCTTTACAAATCCCTTGCTGGCATCTATGATAAGCACATCATCATTATCACGGTGCTGCTTCAACACCATAATGAGCGTTGGTATGCCAGTGCCAAAGAAGATATTGGCTGGCAGGCCGATGATGGCGTCGATATTGTTTTTCTCAATGAGGTTGGTACGTATCTGCTCTTCCTCGCCACCACGGAACAATACTCCGTGAGGCAGGACAATGGTCAATATGCCATCTGGCTTCAAATGATGGAGTTCGTGAAGCAGGAAGGCATAGTCTGCCTTCGACTTTGGGGCCACACCGTAGTCCTTGAATCTGGCATCATTCTCACGGTCTCTCGGATCCCATTGCTGCGAGTATGGAGGGTTGCTGACCACGGCATCCACATAGAGTGGCTGCCCCGTCTCGCTGCCTGCTTTATGTACAGGCCAGTCCTCGTCGAGCGAGTCGGCACAACGGGTATTGATATTGCTGGGTTGTATGCCGCGCATCACCAGGTTCATACGGGTGAGGTTGTAGGTGTTCTCTTTCAGTTCCTGCGCATAGTATTTCACACGGTTCTTGTCAGCGATGTGTCGTCCCACCGATTTACCGATGGTAATCAGCAGCGAGCCGGAGCCCGATGTGGGGTCGTAAATCTCTATCTGACGTTTCTCTCTGTGGTGCTCTGCCACTATCTCCGACATAAGAATGGCTACCTCGTGAGGTGTATAGAACTCGCCCGCTTTCTTACCGGCATTGGCTGCGAAATTACCAATAAGATACTCATAGACATAGCCAAGCACGTCGTAGTCCTGAGAACCGTCGGTTGGAATGTCCTTGATGAGCTTTACAAGGTCTTTCAGCGCACGTGTCTGGCTGGCAGGATTCTCTCCGAGCTTGCTCAAACCGGCCTGCAAGGTCTTGAAGATACCGTCATAGACTGCCTTGTAGTTAGGGCTTACCAAGCGGTCGAAAGAGTTGAGTGCCACAGAAAGGTCTGCAACAGTAAAGGAGCTATCCGGCAAGAGCCAAGTGGAGAAGAGATTCTTATATTCAATAAAATAGCCGATATTGTTCTTGCAATAGTCGATGATAACCTTTGAGTTTTCATCCTCATAGTTTTCCACAAGGCTCTCCAATGCAGCTTTTTTGTCTTCATCCGGCGCACCCTTCATATCCTTCAGGATATAGTTCACCTCGTTATCTGACAAAAACTTGTAGAAGATGAGACCAAGGATATAATCTTTATACTCGTTGGCATCTATCTTCGACCGCATCTTATTTGCAGAAGCCCATATCTTGTTTGCTAACTGTTGTTTATTCATATTGCATTTCTTCTATATTGTTCCGGGGCGAGATTACAGCCCTTCTGTGAAGACAAAATAGAATCCATTTAGATTATATTTAGTCTATGCAAATATAGATAATTTTGAATAGACAACCTTGCAAATAAGATGATTATACCATCGATTTATGGCAGATATTACTCCTTATCGATACGAATCTGTTCAACATAACAGTTGGAGTCACTACTCTGCAACGTATATGTAATTGAAAAAACTGATCCGTTGCTCTCCATACGGCATACCAGATAATGAATAGGATACGAACTGCTGGAATAGAGCAGTTCAAAAGACTGTGGGGTATACTTTTTGAGAAATGCCTTTATAATTTGCCTCGCCTGTCCCTTACTGCAAGTAGTGCTGTCTCCCATGATGGCGACAAGCATGTTATCCGAAAACCATGAAGAAATAGCCTCTATATCACCCTTTTCAATATACTTTACAATGCTATAGAGATCTATTTTCTCATTATCATCTAAAGGATATGACGCAGCTGCAGCGCCCCCCTTAAGCCCGAAGGGACAGACCAGAAGCAACAATGTTAAAGATAATCTCATTTCAACCATTTATAAGCAACCTTTTACATGAAGCAAAAAGCAAGCCACACTTGCATATAGAGTTAATATCGATTCAATCAATAATAATATACATAATATCTATTTGAAAAATAGAACATCTATCCTTATATTTGTCAAAAATTTAATAACAATTATATCATGAAAACAAAGTACTCAGGAACACAAACAGAAAAAAATCTCCAGGCAGCATTTGCTGGAGAATCAGAAGCAAGGAACAAATATACCTACTTTGCTTCAGTAGCCAAGAAACAAGGATTTGAACAGATTGCAGCTCTTTTCCTCAAGACAGCAGACAACGAAAAGGAACATGCAAAACTCTGGTTCAAGGAACTTAACGGAATCGGTGACACTGCACAGAACCTCTGCAGCGCAGCAGAAGGCGAAAACTACGAATGGACAGATATGTATGATGGATTTGCCAAAACAGCTGAAGAAGAGGGCTTCCCCGAATTGGCTGCACGATTCAGAATGGTAGCAGCTATCGAAAAGCACCACGAAGAACGCTATCGTGCTCTTCTGAAGAATGTAGAACTCGCTGAGGTTTTTGCAAAATCAGAAGTAAAGGTATGGGAATGCCGCAACTGCGGACACATTGTAGTAGGAACAGAGGCTCCCGAAATCTGCCCTGTATGCAACCATCCTAAGGCATATTTCGAAATTCATCTCGAAAACTACTAACAGTAGAGACAAAATATCATCGGGCTCCACCTTCCCGCAAATATAACAGAGGCTGACCTTTTAGGCCAGCCTCTTATCATTATATTATGGGATTGATCAGCTTACTCTTTTACGCAACGAACAGGAAGTGCAGCTGCTCTTCCAAGATATGTCGCAATACCGATATAGCTATTTCCGAAGAAGAAATAGTCAGGATTTACCTTTTCCTGCTGTATGGTTGATGACCAATACATTCCACCATAGTTCTGGTCATAAGCAGCACCTGTGAAATCACGATATCCGCCCATAGGGAGAACTACTTTTGCAGGAGCTTCATCCAAAGTATATGATCCACCGAACTCGCCATAGTTGATACCATCAACTTCTACAGGAGCCTGATAGTTCAATTTGGGAGTGAGGAGCTTCATTTCCTTAGAAGTAGGGACACGCCATCCTTCAGGACAAGGGTCATTTGCAGCTTTTACAGGAGCCTCTTCTGTACCTGCATTCCAAAGGGAGGCATCAGGAGAATTATTCCAGTCATAGGGATCTTCATTAGCTTTGTAGAAATTACCCTTATTAGCTTCACTGTTACCATCTGAATTGGAAACGGGACCATCAAGGAATGTAGGCGCATTAGATTCTCCGTCATATCCCTGACCGTACTTACGACCCCACTGATAGTACAGACCGTAAGGATTAGCAGAGCTATATCCGCAGTTTACAGGAGCCCATATAACACCGTCAACCTCCACTCCGAAGCCATGGTCCACTCCATCAGCATCAACATAAGGTTTCATACCTTCGGGAAGTACCTTAGTCTCGAAATTGAAAACTTCAGTACCATACCAGTCAGCACGACCGTTCTGTTTAGCATAAATGCGGCAGTACTGCTTAGCACCGTCCTTGAGTCCGTCTACCTTCACACTGAAAAGACCTTCAGATACACTGAACTTGGCTTCAACAGCATTGCTGAAATCAGAATTACTTGAGACCTGTACACCCAATTCTACTCCTGAAACAGCCACAGCTTCACCTTCAAGAGTTGCATTTGTGTAAGAGATATCCTTCACACCATTAATCTGAGCCTGAGGCAGAGTGGTTTTGAAAGAATTTTTGTTTGAAGCAACATATTCTTTGTCACCATCCCTAAGAACAGGAAGTGCAGTATAATCAGTATCGAACAACAAACTGTTCAACACTACTGAAAATGTCGAGTCTGATTCAATTTTCGAAACTGCTACAGAATTGGCTGTAGCTATTTCAACAGATTCTCCCTGTGCGAAATAGATATAGATCTTAGGGTTGTTAAGCTCAACATCCTTGGTTATGTATGATCCTACGAACTTCACATAGGTCGGTGTAGCCTCTTCAACACCTATTAGTACATCCACCTGTTCGGTAGGAGTAGGTTCTGGTTCTGGCTCCGGTTCAGGCTCTGGTCCCGGTCCCGGTTTTTCAGTAGGGTTACATGCTACAATTCCGAAAATTGCTGCATAGATACAAAGTGCCGAAATAGCCGGCTTAAAGTAATTTAGTTTCATAATGATATTTGGTTAGAAAAATATTTACAATCGTTATTCCAAGGGTATGAAATGAGTCCTGATAATCTGCTTGCCTCCATCCTTGTCATACGCAAGAGTCAGAATCACATACTCCTCATTGACATAGAAATCTTGGAATGTTCCTGTCACATAAGTGAAGGACATCTCTACAATACCCTCCTTGCGTGAACAATACCACTGAGTTTCAGCATATTCAATTACATTGATAAGGAATGAGTCTCCTCCATATTCATTATCAGCATCCTCTACATCAGCAATGGGAAGAACAATGGACATGTAATTTTCAATTTCGTCACTGGGGGTGAACTTGACCTTAACCTCAGCAGCCTTCACATCCAACAGTTCCACATCTACAGCACCTACCCCCTCTTTAGCCTTTTCTGTATGCAAGGTAGCAACAATGACATCACCAAGAGGATATCCCATATCGAAATCCCATCTAATAGCATAAATCACATAATCCTGATCAGGACCTACATCTGCCTGTTTGATAGGGCCTGAAGGGCCATAAAACCACTCTCCGTTGACCCAATCAACAGTAATAGGACCCTGACTGGGAATACCGAATTCACATACGTAATCATAAGGATCTTTACTTTGGCTGTTTATTAGAAGCTGTGATTCAGTAATCCACCTGTAATATTGATCATCACGTGTGGAAAATTCGAACTTGTAGGAGTGGTCTGTCACTTCTAGTACCTTAATGGACAATTCACCGACTTCGGCCTGATTTGGCAGAGTCGTGAAATCAACACTTTTTACACTGCTGTAAACATCCTGATACTTTACAGCAGCATAAAGATGGTAAGGAGTATCCATCAACAATTCATCTATTGTAAACTCGGCTGCCTTTTCTGAAATAATCTCCCTCGAAACATCGGATCTCAGGAAAAGTTCCTCTGCTGGGTCACTAAGTTCAGCAACGGAGGCAATGTAGACAACTTCCACAGGAGACTGGTCAGTAATGACAGAGAAAGAGACAATCTTTTCTCCTACAGTGTCTATTTCCAAAGCCAAAGAGACTCTAAGAGTATCTTCATTTCCAGGTTTATCCGGCAATCCGGGTTCATCATTAGGACCCTGTTTCTTGCAGGAGCCTAAAAGCATCGCAATAAGCGTTGCAATAAGTAAGGTACGTTTCATCATTTTACACTTATCAAAATTAGTTTAACATTTGCGTTTCGATAAAGCATCCACAAGTTCCTGCTTAGCTTTCTGATATCGGGAAAGTCTTTCGATATTCAGATCGGAAAGTTCTTCACACCTGCGTGGATCCATATTGTCATTCAGATCATTGATCTTTACACGCGATGCCAATTCATTTTCCTTTACTCTCGATATATAATCGAAATAATCCTCCCCTTCCCTTCTGGTGAGACATTCTACAGCATCAACAATATGCTTTGGGAAACCCTCATCATAAAGCATTTCAAATGTCCATTGTGTATCCTCTACAATGTCATGAAGTGCCCCTGTAATCTTCTCGTCAAGTGTATTACACATTTCTGTAACACGCATAATGTGACTGGCATAAGGTCTGCCGGCTTTATCTACCTGTCCCTCGTGCGCCTTGAGAGCAATAGTGATTGCCTTTGATAAGAGTTCTTCCATAAACACAACATTTTTACAAATTTACATTAAATCTCGAAAAAGTACAATACATCCAATAAAAAAGTCTAAATTGTCTGAATGTCAGTAAATAAAAAAGCCCTCCCGATTGGGAGAGCTCTTGCGGTGCGGACGGGACTCGAACCCGCGACCCCCGGCGTGACAGGCCGGTATTCTAACCAGCTGAACTACCGCACCTCGTATTTAGTTCTCAATTGCGAGTGCAAATATAGGGCTTTTTTCTCAATCTGCAAATTTTTTATTCACTTTTTTTGAAAAAATTACCTGAAGAAGGAGAAGTGTACATTGCCGTATTTCTTCTCTTTTATGAAATGTGGATGCTCAACAAACGAATAATCAGAAGGATGCTCAAGAATAAATAGCCCTCCTTCACGCAAAATTGATGAGCTGCCACCCTCAGATGATGGAATCCTTACCGAAAAGATTCTGTCAGGTATTCCGTCCAGCCCTTCGATTGCATATGGTGGGTCTGCAAAAATAATATCAAAATCTATTTTGCATATCTCGAGGAAGTCAAAGACATTGTGGCGTACCACCTGAATACCCTTTAGCCCCAAAGCAGCTGCATTCTTCTTTATGTATGTGGAGTGAAGCGGATTCATCTCCACGGAATAGATGTCCATTGCTCCTCTGGAAGCAAATTCATAAGAGATGCTGCCAGTTCCTGAAAAGAGATCTAAAATACGGCACTGGGAAAAATCAAACTCATTGTCAAGGGTATTGAACAAGCCCTCTTTTGCAAAATCTGTTGTAGGCCGCGCCTTCAGGCCTGTGGGCGGCACTATGTTCCTTCCCTTTAGTCTGCCTCCTATTATTCTCATTTTCTAATAGCTTTATTATTTTACAAATCCTACTTTGTTAAAGTAGTTTTCCAAAGTGGAACAAAAGGCGTCAGTGACTGTACCTTTTATATATACTGATGTCAATTCCGGATTGAACATGACCTGATGTGCAACAGATGTAATAAAATAGAGAGCCGTAATGTCATCCTCAGCCGGAAAACTGTTAGCAAAGAGGAATCGTCCCCTTTCAGCAGCCACAATATGGACAATTCCTTCACTTCTTGCCAGAATGATCTTATTGTTTCCCTCTATCGTCTGGATCGAATCAATAAGAGAATAAACCAGCGGATACCTCTTTATTTTAGTACTCTTGAGGAGCGGTTCAGGAAGATTGTCGCTTCCTATTGCATAAACTAAAAACATCTTCTGCCCGGGAATTTCCAGTGCACACACCTGAGCATCTGCAGGAAGCTCCCTCACACTCTCCAGATACGAGTAGGCAGTTTCGTGAGAATAGAAATCGACCGGTATCATGGTATAGCACAAGGTGGGATAGTAGACCTCTACAGAGTGGTACGGCACATCCATATATGACGAATCCGCATCGGAGCCATCGCTCTTATATACGATGGTTCCGTTACGGTCATATACTATAAAAGAAAAACCACTCAAATCCATTTGAATGGTTAATCTGTAATTCGAGGCAGCTGACATTATTACTATTCCCAGTTACCTGCGTTATTGTTAGGATTGTTGATATCGCCAACCTTCAGACCGGGATATCTGCCCATATCTTCCTTTTCAGCCTTAAGGTTAATGATCAACTGTCTTTCCAAACCGATTAGAAGATCATCGTAAGGTATAACCGCTTCGAAAAGGGGGATATTAACACCTGAAACCTGTTTTACTACAGATTCCATCTGAACCAGACGACCTCCTGAGAAAGGAATATACTTAATGGAGTCGATTACATGAGCTTTATTTTTTAGAAGGGTATCCTTTACAGCAACTTCAATGATTTCACGTTTAACGAGCTTTCTCGCTACGGCAATGGAGTCATCCATAGAACCGATCTGCTTCACAATAGTAATGGTTCCATTATGGTAGAAGTCGATAAGTGAGTCAGTGGTAGAGATATACCTACCGGTTTTGGACTTATACGCCTCCTGCAGAGTTCTGATGTTCTTAAGACGGTCAATGCTGACTTCAGTACGTCTTTCAACTTCCTTGTTAAACCTTACAGGTTCCATTACACTTTCATAGATCAAGTATACCAGACCTACAATTATTACAGGGAAGACCAAATAGGTCATAACCTTATAGAAAATCTTCATATCTTTATTGTATTTGTATATTAATTCGCACAAAACACGGACAAAATTAAAAATAATAATCAGTACTTGCAATATATTTTTAAATTTGCAGCTACAAAAGTAACACTTTCGCCAAATGAAACAAAATATAGATAGATTTGAAGAGCATCTGAGAGGGAAAAAGAGGGTTCTTGCAGTGGGCCATTTCCATCCCGATGGAGATGCCACAGGGGCAGTAGTGGCCATGGCCAGCTTTCTGAAAAGCATAGGCATAGAGTGTTCCATTGTACTTCCGTCACCAATCCCGTCATATCTTGATTTTCTGGACCCAAGGAAAAGCATACTTTTCTACACTCAAGAGAGGGAGAGGGCAGATAGGCTCATCTTCGAATCTGACCTGATAATCTGCCTTGACTTCAATTCACTCTCAAGGACAGAAGATATGGAGAAGGCCTTAAAGGAGAGCAAAGCTCCGAAAATTCTTATAGACCACCACCTTAACCCAGTTACAGAGGAGTTTTCACTAATATTTTCAGATCCGTCCGCATCAGCCACCTGTGAACTGCTATGGAGAGTCCTCATGAACACCTCCTTCACACATGGAGATATCTGCGCCCTGCCCCATGAGGCTCACATTGCGCTGGCAGCCGGTATACTTGCAGACACCAACAACTTCAGCAACTCAGTCACTCCCGACACATTCACTATGGCATCACAATTGCTACATTCGGGAATAGATTTGGCAGAACTGAATGACAGACTCTTCAAGCACTTTTCAGAAAACCGCCTCAAGATGCTCGGAGAGTTGCTTACCCGGAGCATGGTCTTCCACCCTCACATCAATGCGTGCTCGATGATTTTATCGCAGCAGACCAAGCGCAGTTTTGATTACAAAGAGGGAGACACAGAGGGTTTTGTGAACATTCCCCTGTCAGTACGGGATGTGGAGGTTTCCGCCCTTTTCACTGAAAGTGACGGATATGTCAAGGTTTCATTGCGTTCCAAGGGAGGAGTATCTGTAAATGCACTCTCCGCACAATATTTCAACGGAGGAGGACATGAAAGAGCAGCAGGAGGTAAAATATACCTTCCTTTAGAAGAGGTAAGAGGCTATTTTGAGAGATCGCTCGAACAGTTCCTTCGGGAACATAAATAGAGAAAAAAGAGAAAAATGAGCAGACACATTAACATGACTGTTGCGATTGCCGCTTTGGCTCTCATTCTGTGCTCTGTGGCAGGCTGTGCCAAAGAGGAGCGGGAGCTGGTCTATGCCAATCAGGAAAGTGCAATAGAAAAATACCTTCAGGGGAAGTTCCCTGATGACAGTGTCATCCGCAACAACGGCTCCAACAGAGTCATAATAGATTCGTCCGCAAGTGCCAAAATACTCGAATACGGAGATACTCTTTATCTCTTCTATGCCGGTTATGTATTCAACGGCTCCCCCACTGCACTATTTGCCACCAATGTGCAAAGCGTTGCAGAGAGCGCAAAATTTTCCCTGACAGATGCTGACTTTTCCCCCCTTATCGTACAATATAATCAAGGGGTATTCGTGGAGGGGCTTGAGAATGGCCTTTCAGGCGTAAGGGAGGGTGAGCATTCCATAATTCTATTCTCAGCCAAATACGGTTTCGGCAACGATGCCATATACAATATTCCCAAACTATCTGCCTTGTTATATGAGGTATGGATTGACAGAATCATCAAGAAAAACTAGTAATTAGATATGAAATACACTACTGTGGCGAGAGCTACCCTTGCTTTACTTACACTGACCACACTCCTATCATGTTCCAAAGAGACAGATGAAGACCCACAGTCTGTTCAGGAACGCATTCTAAGGGCATATATAGAACTCAATTACCCTGGATGCACTCCGACTGAATCGGGACTCTATGTTGTTGACAGAAGCGAAGGTTCAGGAGCCCAAATCAAAGACTCATCGTATGTCCTGCTTGACTACGATATCACCTACCTCAACGGGACTTACGTATCGTACACTTCTGAAGAGACGGCAAGACAGCTTGGAGCCTTCTCCAACTCGGACTTTTACGGTCCTCAAATATGGTACTTGCCTGACACTAAGGCCGGAGTGCGCGAAATACTCACAGGTCTGAAAGAGGGCGGACATGTCAAGGCAGTCATCCCCGCATGGCTTTTAGATGTGGAAACAGAAAATACCATATATGACAGTGACGGTTCCACCAAAATCTACGACATATATGTTAGGAAAGTTGTTCCTGATATCAAGAAATATGAGATTGACCAATTGGAGGAGTATTCTAAAAAAGGATTGTCGAAAATTGACTCATTGTCATACGGTTTCTATTTCTATAGAAATAAGATTTCCACCGACACCCTTGCCAATGAAACATCATATAGCGTAAGGTATGTAGGAAGGTACCTTGACGGCAAAGTTTTCGACACCAATATACCCGACACTGCTAAGAGGCACAGAATCTACACAGGTTCGGATGAGAACTACGAGCCTCTTACGTTCAAGTACAGCAATGATTGGAACACAGTCCTGGAGAAGAACTCATTTGTTAAAGGATTCAATAAGGCTTTATTCAACATGAAGTTAGGAGAGCGGGCCACTACATTTTTCTGGTCAGAGCTCGGATACGGTACAGAAGGCAAGGATAAGATTCCAGGATACATGCCTCTCTGCTTCGAACTCTACATCTACGAACTTGAATAAGCAATCTCCTAAATGAAAACAATCTTCCTAACAGGTGCAACGGGCAATATGGGATTCTCTGCAATGAAAGAGATTCTCTCAAGAAGTGACAGATTCAAACTTAAAATTCTGGCAAGGCCAAGCACAAAGAACAAGAAGAAACTCCGACCTTTTCTCGATAATCCAGCATTGGAGGTTATCTGGGGGGACCTGACAGTATACGAAGATATCCTCAAAGGGGTAAACGGCTCCGACTTCGTTCTTCATTTAGGAGGAATGGTCTCACCCGCAGCAGATCTCTATCCGGAAAAGACCATGAAGGTCAATATCCGATCTGCAGAATATATAGTAAAGGCAGTCAAGGCGCAGCCCCATCCCGACTCTGTAGGGGTTCTATATATCGGTTCTGTGGCTCAGCTTGGCGATCATAGACAGCCCTACCATTGGGGACGCTCTGGAGATCCTATCTATACAAGCATCTTCGATTGGTACTCAGTCTCAAAGGTCGTATCAGAGCTGGTATTTGCCGAATCAGGCCTGAAAAAGTGGGCATCTATCCGTCAGAGCGGAATGCTCTACCCTGAATTGCTCAAAAAGGCTGATGATCCGATTACATATCATGTCCCACTGAACGGTGTTCTTGAATGGAGTACTGTAGAAGATTCAGGAAGAGTGGTAGCAAATGTATGCGAAGATTGGGTTCCTCAAGAGTTCTGGAGAGGATTCTACAATCTGAGCAGCGGTCCCTCATATAGGCTGACCAACTACCAATTCGAAGATCTTCTGCTCAAAACCATAAACTGTCCTGGAGTAGAAAAGGTATTTGAGCCTAACTGGTTCGCCACAAGAAATTTCCACGGTGAATGGTATGAAGATAGCGACAGATTGGAGGAGCTGCTCCACTTTAGGGACAATATCCACTGCAAGGAGTATTTCAAGAAGATGAAAAGAGAACTTCCATGGTACTTTTCACTTGCACCCATTGCTCCTGCCTTTCTGATAAAGGCATTTATGAGACATGTCTGTTCATCCAATCCACTCGGGACACTCTATTGGATAAAGAACAACAATACAGCCAGAATCGACGCGCATTTCGGTTCTCTGGAACAATGGAAAGCAATTCCTTCATGGAAAGGAGGCTTCAAAGTTCTCATTCCTGAGAACAAGCCAGTAAGGCATTCACACGGATATGATGAGAGCAAGCCGGACAACCGACTTGGAATAGAAGATATGCGCGAAGCTGCAGCCTTCCGCGGTGGAAAACTTATCAGTGAATCGATGACAGAGGGAGACCTCTTCACTCCGCTTGAATGGGAATGCAGTCGCGGACACCGCTTCAAAATGACCCCGAACTCGGTTATCAAGGGCGGGCATTGGTGCCCTGACTGTCTGCCTGCCTGGGAAGAGGGACGCAAGGAGTGGCACTTTGATGAGATAGCAGAAAAGAACAAATTTTTCGCTCAGGTCTACAGAAAATAGACTATAGGAAATAATCCTTACACATCTCCACTATCTTTGCAGCTGTAGCTTCCACTCCACCAAGTCTGGACGAATTCAAAAGGACATCGTATGAAGAGGGATAACCCCACTTTTTGAATGTGTAATAATTATAGTAATCTGCTCTGGCCTTGTCAGTCTTCCTTAACTGCTCGGCAGCCTCATCTGCGGAAAGATTATTCTTTTTCATAATCCGTGCGATACGATCGTCCATATCAGCATTGACAAAGATAGAGAGTACCCTTTCTCTATCCCTGAGAATATAATCGGCACATCTGCCCACAAAGACAGCCGAACCCTGTGAAGCCAGCTGTGCTATGGTATCACTCTGGATTTTGAAGAGCGCATCCTGATTTATGCAGTTGAAATCCTCACAGTGATAGAAAGATGCACCAAAAGCCAGAGAAAGCAGGCCGTTAGAGACAGAGAGTAAGTGTTTTTCATCCTTTTTTTCAAGAAAATCCGGATCCAGACCGCTCTGACGCGCAGCTTCGAATATAATTTCTTTGTCATAAAACGAGATTCCAAGCTCTTTGGCAACGATGGATGCTATATCTCGTCCACCGCTACCCAACTGTCGACCGATACATACTGTAAAAATATCAGAGTTCATTTGTCTTACGATAGTGGTTAATAAATTGCAGTATAAGAATAAAGGCTGTGATACTTGCCAAAAGGTCGGATATCGGGAAACTATACCAGACACCTTTGATTCCTATTATGCCTGGAACAATCCACATACATGGAATCAGAAAAATCAGCTGTCGGGAGAGAGAGAGGAATATTGCCCTCTTAGGCTTTCCTATACTCTGGAAGAAGTGACCAATTACCATAGAAGAGGCAACCAGCGGAAAAGCGAGCACTATCTTGCGCAGACCTGCCTCAGAGATTTCCGAAAGCGTAGGGTCCGTGGTAAATAACGAAACTACAGCAGAAGGGAAAATTTCGCAGAGAAGAAAACCGAATGTCATCACCAATGTAGCATTCACCATGGTATATTTCAGAGCCTTAAAGACTCTCGGAATATTTCTTGCCCCATAGTTATAGCCGACGATGGGCTGCATTCCTTGAGTAAATCCCATCACTATCATAATGAAGACAAAAACGATACGGTTCACTATCCCGTAAGCTCCTATAGCCAGGTCACCACCGAACTCCTTTAGTCTCATATTAATGAATATCACTACAAAACATGAGACAAAATTCATAAGGAAAGGCGCCATTCCAATAATAAAAGAATCCTTGACAATTCTCTTATCCAGCTTAAAGACTCCTTTGCCGAAATGGATAACCTCTCTCTTATTTGAAAATAATATTACCAGCCATACAAGAGATACACACTGTGCTATCACAGTAGCTATAGCCGCCCCCCTGATTCCCATATTCAAAACAAATATGAATAGTGGGTCGAGGATTGCATTTAGCGCCACAGTGAGAATAGTGGCAGCCATCGCCATTTTCGGATGGCCTGATGAACGCAACAAAGAGTTAAGACCGAAATATATATGTGTAATCACATTGGCCAGCAGAATTATCTCCATATACTGCTTTGCATAGGGAAGCGTATTTTCACTGGCACCGAAAAAATAGAGAATCGGATCTATGAATATCAAAGATATTACTGTAAACAGCATACCGATTATTCCGTTCAGGACTACTACATTTCCAAGAACCTTTCTGGCCATGGTATAGTTACGCTGGCCTAAAAGCATAGAAGCAATGGTAGATGCACCCACACCGACAAGTGTACCAAAAGCTGTTGAAAGGTTCATGAAGGGGAATGTCACCGCGAGACCTGAAATGGCAAGGGGACCTACACCTTGACCGATAAATATGGCATCGACCATATTATACAGTGAAGATGCGGTCATGGCAATAATCGCAGGCAGTGAATACTGCATCAACAATTTGGATACTTTTTCCGTACCCAACTCAACAGGTGCACCCGTACTACTCATCATAAAAAATTTAACAGGGTGCAAATATAGCAAAAAAGAGACAGTGCAATGTCTGCTAAAAGCAGGTACATCGCACTGTCCGTATAAAAAGTATGTTACTTACTAGTAAGTCTTGACAGCTTCACGTCCTTCCAGAACAGCAAGTGCATTTGAGGCCAAAGCAGCCATTTCATCTTCTCCGGGATAAATCTTGACGGGAGCGATGAACTTAACCTGTTCTTCAAGCTGTTTCATGATGAGCTTGCCATAAGCGATACCTCCTGTAACCAGGATAGCATCCACCTTACCGCTCATTGCAGCAGCCATTCCTCCGATTGCCTTGCCGACATTGTAGACAAAAGCATCTGAAACTAGTTTTGCTCTTTCATCTCCGGCAGCGACACGGTCATCGACATCCTTGAAGTTATTAGTTCCAAGAAGAACTGTAAGACCTCCCTTACCATTGATCATCTTCTTAAGTTCATCTTTGGTATATTTACCGCTGAAGCAAGCATCTATCATCTGCATTGCACTTACAGTACCGGTACGTTCGGGGCTGAATGGACCGTCACCCATCAACGCATTGTTTACATCGACTACTTTGCCTTTTTCATGAGCAGCCACTGAAACTCCGCCTCCCAAGTGGGCAACAACGAGGTTGAGGTCCTCATATCTTTTACCGATTTCGCGTGCGTAATTCTTGGCAGTTGCCTTGTGGTTGAGAGCATGGAAAATGGAAAGGTGAGGGAAAACGGGGTGACCGCTCACGCGAGCGATGTCACTGAGTTCGTCCACAACAACGGGATCTGCAATATAAGCAGGCTTGCCAATCACTTTTCCGATTTCACGTGCAATTATACCACCAAGGTTACTTGCATGCTCTCCATACTGGGCAGACTTGAGGTCTTCGACCATTGCATCGTTAACAGCATAAACACCTGAAGAGATAGGTCTGAGAAGACCACCGCGTCCGACGATAACTTCAAGCTGTTCTACTTTCACGCCGTTTTCTTCCAGAGCGGTGAGGATTGCATCTTTGCGGAACTCGTACTGATCAATAACCTTCTCAAAACGTGAAATCTCTTCTGTAGAGTGTCTGAGAGTCTTTGTAAAAACCTCTTTTGCTCCGTCAAAAAGAGCTATTTTGGTTGAGGTAGATCCTGGGTTGATCGCTAAAATGTATGCCATGTCTATTTTCTGTAATTATTTTGCTGTGAGGGCTGCAAGAGCAATTGAATTAAGTTTGGTTTCGATGCTGTCTGCTCTTGAAGAGAGGACACAAGGAGCCATTGCACCTGCTACGATAGCAGCCTGGTCAACGCCTTTGCACATCTGAGAGTTAACCTTATAGAATACGTTTGCAGATTCGATGTTGGGGAATACGAGACAGTCTGCATCACCTGCAACGGGGCTGGTAAGTTTCTTGATTGAAGCAGCTTCTTTAGAGATAGCCACATCAAGTGCGAGAGGACCGTCACCTACGCATCCGGGAATCTGTCCACGTTCGATCATCTTAGAGATGATAGCTGCATCTACACATGCCTGCATACCGGGAAGCATCTGTTCTGTTGCAGCAAGGATGGCAACCTTAGGATTGTCAATCTGAAGAGCTTTTGCGGTATTAACAAGATACTTGGTAATGGCTACCTTCTGGTTAAGATCTGGAGCGGGGATTACTGCCATGTCACCCAAAACAACGAGTTTGTGATAGTTAGGGTTGGCAAGAACACAAACGTGGCTCAAAACAGCCTTAGGAGGGAGCAGACCCTTTTCCTTGTTGAGAATTCCTCTCATATATTTATCAGTAGAGCAGAGACCCTTCATAAGGATATCACCCTGACCTTCTCTTACCATTTCAACAGCCTGAGCGATTGATTTGAGTTCGTTATCATTGTGAACAATGGTAAATTTAGCAGGATCGATCTTCTCAGCTTCGCATACAGCTTTGATTCTGTTGCTGTCGCCTACGAGGGTCGCTTCAACAATACCGAGTTCAACTGCTTTATATGCAGCAGTGATTGTGTGATCGTCAACTGCCCAAGCAGCTACGAGACGTTTTTTTGATTTCGAACGGAGCAGTTCGAAAATTTGTGAGAAATTTGTAATCATTTTCTGTCTGAATAAATATTTGAACTATTATTTGTTACATACAAGGTTCATGGTGTCACGAGCAATAACCAACTCTTCGTTTGTGGTGAGTGTCAGCACCTTGACCTTAGAAGAAGGTGTAGAGATTAACTTGTCTTCTCCTCTGACGCTGCTATTTGCCTGTGAATCGAATTCAACACCAAGGTAGCCGAAAGTCTTGCAGATTTCTTCTCTTGCAGGAGCATCATTTTCGCCAATACCGCCTGTAAATACGATTGCGTCAAGACCTCCCATCACGGCACTGTATGCACCTATGTATTTTCTTACACTATGGTAGAATACTTCGAGAGAGAGGTTTGCACGGTAATTACCATGTTCGGCAGCATCCACAATATCCCTGCAGTCTGAAGATACACCGGATACACCGAGGAAACCGCTCTTCTTATTAAGGTATGTGTTGACTCCGTCAGCATCGAGATTGAGCTTGTTCTGCAGATAAGTAACTACACCGGCATCGATATTGCCGCAACGTGTACCCATTTCAACTCCTTCCACAGGGGTGAATCCCATTGAAGTATCTACTGACTTACCGTTGAGGACAGCTGTCACCGAACCACCGTTTCCAAGGTGGCAGGTCACGATTTTAGAGTTGTTGATATCCATTCCGAGGATGTCGCATGCCTTGTTGGCAACGAACTTATGGGAAGTTCCGTGGAATCCGTAGCGGCGGATCTTGAACTCTTCATAACATTCATAGGGGATTGCGTACATATAGGCATAGTCAGGCATAGTCTGATGGAAAGATGTATCAAATACTGCCACTTGGGGAACTGTAGGAAGCAGCTCCTTTACAGCTTTGATACCCAATAGGTTAGCCGGATTATGAAGAGGTGCGAGCTCACAAAGAGCTTCGATTCCCTTGATTGCCTGATCATCTACAATCGTAGATTGGGGGAATGTTTCACCACCATGGGCAACCCTGTGTCCGACTGCCTGAATTTCATCCAATGATTTGAGGACACCTGAAACAGGGTCTGTGAGAAGATCGAGCACGGAACGGATACCTACTGTATGGTCAGGTATGGGTTTGCTGATCTCGACTTTGGTTTTACCAGAAGGTTTGTGGGTAATATCTCCGCGTTCAAGTCCAATTCTCTCAACAAGACCTTTGGCCAGAAGAGTATAGTCATTTTCTCCTGCCATGTCAAGAACCTGATACTTCAATGAAGAACTACCGCAGTTAAATACAAGTACTATCATAAATTTAGCATTTTTAATTTATCGTTCCGTTAATCCCGCAAATATAGAAATTATAATCCATTTTCCTTCACTCTTTGGATAATTATATTTACCTTGCGGCAAATTTGGAAAGGTTCTCTATGGATGGATTGTGTGTCAAAGACTGGTGCAGGGAAAATCTCCTCTTTATTCTTTCGGCGATATTCACCGCCGCAGTAGCTCTGTCATTTACTCCTATATATATCTGGCTCCCCATTTCTTCAGTCATAGTGGTTCTATTGTGGACTCTGACCACTCATTGGTGGTATGCAACTGTATTTCTTCTTGGGCTGTTTCACTTCTCCCCTCTTCCCCACAACAGAGAGATCTTCACTGCAGAGAATTATTTTCAGGGCATTAGAGAGATTTGTGAAAAAGACATTGACAGGGCTTTTGACTCGGAGGAGGTCTCTCAAGAGCGAGGTATGATAAAGGCACTATTCTATTGCGAAAGAGGTGAACTTTCATTAGAAGTGAAAAATGCATTCAGACAGAGTGGGATGATGCACCTGCTCGCTCTATCCGGGATGCACCTTGGGATTATCTACATGCTGGTAGGTTTTCTGCTCAAGCCATTGGGTAATTACCCCATCTGTGTTAAGATCAGGTCATTGACCATAATTATCGTTTTGTGGTTCTACACCCTTTTCGCCGGATGCGGGATCTCCCTGTCAAGGGCAATGATAATGATAACAATCTACGAATGCGGCAAGCTCATGGGACGCAGCACTACCGGTCTGAATGCTCTGGGAGCCTCCTCGGTAATAATTCTATGCTGCAATCCCTCCGCTGTCACTTCGCTAAGTTTCATCCTCTCATTCGGAGCAATGTTAGGAATATTCTCTGTTTTCCCATGCATAAGCAGAATCTGTTCACCGGGGGTGCCGATAATAAGAAGTATCTGGAACCTTACCTGCATAAATATCAGCTGCACAGCCATTACCCTCCCGATCACACTGCTTGAATTTGGCACATACAGTAATTACAGTATGCTTCTGAACCTTCTTTGCACACCACTTGCAACAATAGTCGTAGCCTTGATTCCGCTTTGGGAGCTCTCACAGCTTCTCCTTCCATGTGCATCAGAGATAGATGGCAAAGTCATAATTATATTCATCCGCCTAATTTTAAAAATCATCGGAATCGTAACATAATTAACTCGATTTTTTATATTTTTGCGACTCGAATAACAAATATCATATTGTCCTATGGGAGGAATTTTTGGAGTAATCTCCACAAGAAATTGTACTAATGACCTCTTTTACGGGGTTGATTATCACTCACATCTTGGTACACGCAGAGGTGGTATGACTGTGTATAACGGTGACGGCATTTTCGCGCGTGACATTCACTCACTCGAAAACTCTTATTTCAGAGTAAAATTCGAGCCGGATCTTTACAAATATAAAGGCAATGCCGGTATAGGCTGTATAAGCGATACCGATGCCCAGCCAATCGTAGTAAATTCACACCTTGGGAGATTCGCCATTGTAACTGTCGGTAAAATCTGCAACATCAAGACTCTCGAACAGGAACTTCTGTCGCAGAACAAGAACTTCACAGAATTGAGTTCAGGAAGCACCAACCCTACCGAACTGATTGCTCAGATCATCACTTGCTATCCATCATTTGCCGAAGGTATCGAGGCTGTACAGACCAAAATCAAAGGCTCGTGCTCTTTCCTCATACTGACAGAAAATTCAATAATAGCAGCCCGTGACCTATACGCCAGGACACCATTGATTATCGGTAAGAAAGACACCGTTGACAAAGATGGCAATAGGATAATTGCCAAGGCCATTGCATCTGAGACATGTGCACTCCCCAACCTTCTGTATAAAGACGAATATATAATAGGAGCCGGAGAGGCTGTTGAAATTACAGCTGACTCTATAACCAGAATAGTTGAGCCCAAAAAGAGAAGACAGATCTGTTCTTTCCTTTGGGTCTATTACGGATACCCTGCAAGCAGCTACGAAAATATCAATGTCGACCAAGTCCGTTTCAATCTTGGAAAATCGCTTGCAGAAAGAGACAACAGTGACCTCGACCTGATAGCTGCCATCCCCGACTCTGGAACATGTATGGCAATCGGCTTCTCTGCCGGCAAAGGAGTTCCCTTCAGAAATGCCTATGTAAAATACACCCCTACATGGCCCAGAAGCTTCACCCCCAGTTCACAGGACAGGAGGGATCTGGTAGCAAGAATGAAACTCATACCAAACAAGGCTATCCTCAACGACAAGAAAGTCGCCTTCTGTGACGACTCGATAGTAAGAGGAACCCAACTGAGGAACAATGTTGGATACCTGTATGAATATGGTGCCAAGGAGGTACACATAAGAGTTAGCTGTCCACCTCTGGTCTACCCTTGTGAGTTCATCAATTTCTCGGCGTCAAGAACCCCCCTTGAGCTCATCGCAAGACGTTTTATCCTCTCTAAGGAGGGCGCTCATGACAGAAATCTCGAAAAATATTCAGATCCCACAACAAATGAATACAAAGAATTGGTAGAATACATAAGGAAGGAAATTAACGCTGCATCACTCTCTTTCAACACAGTAGAGGATCTGATCAAGGCAATAGGCCTGCCGAAAGAAGATATTTGTACACATTGTTTCGACGGAAGTAGCTACGGACACAACTAATTGTTGTTTTTTTTACTACCTTTGTAGTAACAAAAAACAACTTAAGCATGAATATCTTTATTTCAAACCTAAACTTCCGCGTGAGGAAAGAAGACCTAATTGCATTGTTCCAAAATTATGGTGAAATAACAGGCGCCAGAATCATTGTAGACAAAGAAACAAGACGCTCCAAAGGATATGGTTTTGTAGAAATGTCTGAAGAGGATGGAATGAAGGCTATTGCCGCCCTTAATGGTACTGAGCACCAAGGTAGAATCATAAATGTCGCAGTCGGTCAGGAGAGAGAGCCCAAGGCACTCTGAACTCACTGCCTCTAAAACAAAAAGGGGATAACTTGTAGGTATGAGTTATTCCCTTTTTTATTATTTTTGGAAAAAGTTACAAAGTTATGAATAATTATAAAAGATACATTTTCATAGGAGTAGTCGTCCTGATTGTTGCCGCTATCGCATGGTACTTCAAGAAAATACTTGCCTTCCTTATAATATCTGCTGTAATATCCATGATAGGCAAACCTATTGTCAGATATTTGCGCAAAATCCGAATTGGCAAGCACAAGATACCCGATTCACTCGCTGCGCTATTGACTCTTGTTCTCATATCAGGAGTGATTCTGTCGCTATTCCTGCTGCTGGCACCAATGTTCGCTGAAGTAGTAACACTTGTCAACAACATCGATATTAACTCCATAGGGGCGAAAATAGATGAACCTCTCAAACAGCTGAACGACTTCATAACAGAAACATTTCCATCAGTGGGAGAGGATTTTACCATTGAAGCATACCTTTTCAATTACTTCAGATCTTATGTAGATTTAAGCATGTTCTCGAATTTGGTATCCTCCATAACCTCATTTCTGGTCGACCTTTTCATATATCTATTCTCTGTTCTATTCATATCATTCTTCATGCTCCGTGAGAACGGTCTGATAGTCAATACCATAACCTCCCTATTTGCGGATAAGTATGAAGATAATATCAGAAGGGCATCTGCCAAGATAAGCAACCTGCTCTCGAGATATTTTATAGGTATATCCATTGAGTCACTCGGTATAGCTCTCCTTAACAGTTTAGGTCTGATTTTCATAGCCGGAATGGACACCGAGCTTGCCATAGTAGTGGCCACAGTATCCGGAATCCTAAATATTATACCATATGTAGGTCCGCTTATCGGTGACGTCATAGCAGTCACCATGGGCTTTGTCTACTACTACAATGTAGGAGTTTCAATGCCACTCTACTCTTTCCTCGGCATCATATTGGCAGTATTTGTAGTAACACAGCTGGTAGACAACTATCTCTTCCAGCCAATTATATATTCCAATAGCGTCAAGTCACACCCTCTGGAAATTTTCCTTGTGATTCTCATAGCCGGACAGATTGGTGGAGTTCTTGGTATTCTGGCAGCAATTCCTGCATACACGGTAATAAGAGTAATATTGGGTGAATTCGTTCCGCACCTTAAATTCGTCCAGAAACTAATGTCCCCAATTCAAGAGAAGTAATATTCTTGCATATGCTCTAGGGCAGTGGTAGTATTTACATAAAAGGGGAATGTCCTGAAAACTAAATCCCTCCCACTTCGTGGGCCCCTCCCGTTCACAGGCCACGGGCGGCCAGGTTTTCAGGACATTTCCCTTTTATATAGTAATCTAGTAGATTAAGAAACACAAGAAGAGGCTGACTCAAAGTGGGTCAGCCTCTTCTTTTTTATCATTGATGATGGTTATTTTATTCGATACCTGCTGCTTTAAGATAATCATTGAATTTCTGATACTTTTCAGCATATGAAGGATCCTCTTCACGATAACGGAAGTAAACCTGTTTGAGTGCCTGGGCAACTGCAAGTTTAACATCTTCAGTAGCTGCAGGAGAGTTGAATGCTGTTTCGAAAGGAACTATAGAGTTCTTGAGCGATTCATCGAATTTAGCCTTAATAGCTTCATATCCTTTTACATCGTTGAAGTCAAGAGCATCCATTTCAGTCTGATATGCGATAGCCATATCGAAATAAGTGTTACCTACAGCATAGACACCATATACATAGTTATTGTCCATGTCGTATGATTTCTGATAATATTCAATAGCCTTTTCGTTCTGACCGAGGTTCTTGTAAACATTACCTTCTGCATATACGAGAGATGCGTTGTTGGGTTCATTCACCTGAGCGGCTCTGATGAGAGCAAGAATCTTTTCAGGATCATCGTTTGTCTCAATGTAGAGGTTGATCAAGTTCACTAAAACAGCCTGGCTTGAAGGGAACTTCTGGAATGCTTCATTGAGGTATGCCTTTGCAGCATCCACATCTCCCTCTTTCTTTGCGATATCTGCAAGAGCTGCGGGAACGTCACCACCTTCAAGGTAACCCATTTCCATACATTTGGTAAAATACTGCTTTGCCTTGGGAAGGTTTCCGAGCATGTTGTAGGTAATACCGGTATAGTAAACAATCATTGTATCTACAGCATTGACTACAGGGTTTTCGCTGCAAGGAAGTGAGTTTTCGAAATTGATTGCAGCCTTTTCAATATCATTTACTGTATAATTGTACATACCCTCATTTACCAACGCGTCACGCAGTGAAATGAGCTTTTCCTTTAGGTTGTCATATTTAGACTTCTTGACATCAAGTTCAGCTGCCTTGATATAAGCATTTGTTGCCTGCACTAAGAGGTCCCTTCCATCAAGGCTCTTTGTAACTACTACAGCTGCTACGATTCCTGCTTCATTATAATAGAGGTCATAGAAATCAAATGACTGTACATAATAAGGAATACCGTTGATACTTACCTGTTTTTCAGAAACCGGAGCCTTGTCAGCTGTGAACATGACATCATTCACCGACCAGCCTTCCTGAACCTTGCCTCTGATTTCTTGATAAGCTTTATAATAGGTATCACCTAACTTAATCCAAGTAGCTACCTTTTGCGACTTCTTTTCATCCGCTGCAGCCGCTTCAGCTTTTGTAATATTGTTGAGGAGCTTTTCAGCATTCTGGGCTCCGAGAGCAGTTGTCATAAGAACTGCCACTGCAACTAAAAAAATTTTTCTCATATACTTAAAAGTTTACATTGTTTCACTCTTTTCCACCACACATACTGCAGCGATGCTGTCGTTCTCTCTAAGGTTAATCAGTCTTACACCCTGAGTAGCCCTTCCGGCAACCCTTATATCATTCACTGCCAGTCTGATGGTTATACCCGATTTATTGATTATCATCAGATCATTATCATCATTAACGAGCTTGATTGAAGAGAGTTCACCGGTCTTTTCAGTGATATTTATGGTCTTCACACCTTTGGCACCCCTGTTAGTGACACGATAATCGTCAATAGGAGAGCGTTTTCCATATCCATTCTCACTTACCACTAAAATCTGGTTTCTCTCAATGAATTCACTGTCAGTATTTGCACATATCATACCAACAACCTCGTCATCATCTTCGATGCTGATTCCCCTTACTCCGGTACCTGTACGGCCGATTGGTCTGACAAGTTCCTCATTGAACCTGACGCATTTTCCCTTGCGCGCTGCAAGCAGAATCTCGTTTGAACCATCGGTAAGAACAGCTTCAAGCAACAGGTCTCCCTCACGGACGGTAATTGCATTCACACCATTGGCGCGCGGTCTTGAATAAGCTTCGAGGGTGGTCTTCTTGATGACACCTTTGGTCGTACACAACACGATATAGTGGCTATTGATATAATCAGAATCATTAAGATCTCCAACATTAAGATATGCGCAGATGGAATCATCTGAATCGATGTTGATTACATTCTGTATTGCTCGTCCTTTCGAAGCTTTCGAACCTTCAGGTATTTCATAGACCTTAAGCCAGTAACATTTGCCGTTTCTGGTAAAGAAGAGCATAGTACTGTGAGTATTGGCAACATAGATATGTTCAATAAAATCCTCCTCTTTAGTGGTACTACCCTTGGCTCCGACACCACCTCTGTTCTGCAGGCGATATTCTGAAAGAGAGGTTCTCTTGATATATCCAAGATGGGATATTGTAATAACCACATCCTCTTTGGCATAGAAATCCTCAGGATTGAAATCATCTGCGGAGTAGGTGATTTCGGTTCTTCTTGCATCTCCGAACTTCGCTTTGAGTTCCTGAGTCTCCTTCTTGATCAGATCCATCTGAAGGGCTTCACTGGCAAGGAACTCATTTAGTTCGGCAATCTTCTGAAGTACAGCCTCATACTCAGCCCTGAGCTTTTCGCGTTCGAGACCGGTGAGATTACCTAGACGCATTTCAACAATCGCTCCTGCCTGTATTTCAGTAAGTTCAAAACGTTGGCAAAGTTTTTCGCGTGCCTCTGTCCTGGTTTTACTTGCTCTGATGAGCGCAATAACTTCATCAATGAAATCAATTGCCTTGAGCAGACCAGCCAGAATATGTTCCCTTTTGCTTGCCTCGGCGAGTTCGTTCTGAGCCCTGCGAACCACCACCTGATGTCTATGACGGACAAAATATTTGATGAGCTGCTTCATGCTAAGAAGTCTTGGACGGCCGTCTACCAAGGCGATATTATTTACTGAGAATGCCGACTGAAGAGGAGTCAGCTTATAGAGAGTGTTGAGAACGACATTCGAAGATGCTCCCATCTTCAACTTGATTACAATACGCATTCCCTTGTGGTCACTCTCATCATTGATATATGAAATGCCGTCGATCTTCTTGTCTTCGACCAGCTCTGCTATCTTCTCTATGAGTTCCCTCTTATTTACCATATAGGGAATCTCTGTGATGACTATCACTTCGCGTCCTGAGGGCTGCACCTCTATTTCACTTCTACCGCGTACGACTACCCTTCCCCTTCCTGTTTCAAAGGCCTCTCTTATACCACTGACACCCTGTATAATACCACCGGTGGGAAAATCCGGCCCCTTAAGGTGCTGCATCAGCTCTTCAGTGGTAAGATCGGGATTATCAATATATGCACATATAGCATCAGCTGTCTCTGAAAGGTTATGGGGAGCCATATTGGTCGCCATACCAACAGCAATACCGGAAGCACCGTTGAGAATCAAAAGAGGAGCCTTGGATGGAAGCACCGTAGGCTCTTTAAGAGTTTCATCAAAGTTAGGGACAAAATCGACTGTATTCTTATCAATATCTTCAAGACAAGCCTCTGCCAGAGACCTGAAACGAGCTTCAGTGTAACGCATAGCAGCCTGAGAATCTCCATCGATCGAACCGAAGTTACCCTGACCGTCCACAAGCATATATCTCATACTCCAACTCTGGGCCATACGCACCATAGCATCGTAAACACTAGCATCTCCGTGGGGGTGATACTTACCAAGCACATCACCGACTATACGCGCCGATTTTTTGTGCTGTCCTCCTGAGGTCAGACCCAAATCATACATACCATAGAGAACTCTACGGTGAACAGGTTTGAGTCCATCCCTTACATCTGGCAAAGCTCTCGAAACTATTACGGACATCGAATAGTCGATATAGGCCGTTTTCATCTCATTTTCAATGTCGACCTGAACTATTCTGCCGTGATTGACTTCTTCGTTTTCCATTATTCTTTCTATCTATTAACAAACTGCTAATTTACGACTTTTTTCGTTAATGACAAAACGAAAATTGGTTCGCCCACCCGAGAACCGGGTGGGCGAACACTTGTACTTAACCTAAAACTTAACCTATGAAACCAAAATATTGGGTTTATGAAAACTATCCGTAAAAAGAACTTGCAAAACCTGTGCCAAACTAATTGGACCCTCCCACAAAATCTACATCCAAAAGTTCAAATGCATAAGGGATAGATGCCTCTTCCCATACCATGCCACTAGCATCAGTATAATAGATTTTGGAAGAGAGACCTGTAGCATCGGTAATAACGACTGCACCCGACTTGCCGTTTTTCAAGAAAGAGAATGAAGAAATAGATGAAGAAGAGGACTCTGACTTGGGAAATATATTGGCAAAAGAATCTGCAGCATTGGTAGTATAGAAAAACTGTCCTCCATCGCCGGACACCCACCACACATTTTCATCATGAACATGAATACTGTACAAAGATGAAGAGATGGAAGAGCCCCCTACAGAACTCCAACTCTTTCCTCTGTCATGGGAAACAGCAAGAGAAGATGAGCCTTGGGCACAGACAACAAGCATATCATCGTTAATGACAGCAATATCTGTAATCCTGCCGCTCACAGCAGATGAAGGAACGCTGATAAACTCCCATGTATTACCTGCGTCACTGGAGTAATCAATTCCAGCACCTCCCTCATGAGTTTCACCACCACACCAGATATTCACACCGTCAATAGAGGCGATGGCAGAATAACTCTTTACCATACCGCTGATTCTGAGATTCTTCCACGATGTCCCTGAATTGGTGGTAATGAAGAGCAGAGATGTATCTTTAGCAGCCACGATACAGCTCTTGGGACCAAGAGCACATATCGCCTCAATGGAAACCGGTTCGCTGCCTGCTTGAATAGATGTCCCTCTGGAATTCCATGTAACACCGCCATCATCTGTAAACAAAACAGTGGTATTCCCCCTGAGTATATCAGGCTCACCGGCCACCCAGCAAATCCTATCTGAATAGGCACAGACATGTGTCAACTTTGTCTCCGGAATCATCTTTGAAGATCCCTGTCTGAGCCAGCTTCGGCCACCATCATCAGTAACCAGAATAGTACCGAAATTAGAATCTATTCCACCCACTGCCCATCCTGTCCTTATGAGTCGGAGCTGAGCACTGCAATGAGCCAATCCACCAATGGGGACATCTACAAAAACCACTGTATCCTTATAACCGTCCTTTCTGAACTTTATTCCCTGATATCCTGAAGGGATAGAATCGAACCTGTAGAGTCCCTGCATATCTGTAAGAACAGAGGAATCGCCATAAGAGACTGCTACTGAAAAGACAGGGGAATCAAGCTCCATATCGGTAACCATACCCTCAACACCACCCCACCCTGTCTGAGGAAGTTTGCAACCCACAATGGCAGCCGATACAACAACAGCTGCAAAGACCCTGAATATATACTTCATACAAAAACAATATTTATTCGGATTACAAATATAGCATAAAAGAAAAAAGACCGACAAAAGAATTATGTCAGTCTTCATTTTCAGTAGCGAGACCCAGGATTGAACTGGGGACCTCATGATTATGAATCATGCGCTCTAACCAGCTGAGCTATCTCGCCATCATTTAGTTGAGCTACCAGGAGTCGAACCTAGATTTACAGAGCCAGAATCTGTCGTGCTGCCATTACACCATAGCTCATCGAAACGGATTGCAAATGTAGAGCTTTTTTTCTAATTAGCAAATTTTTTTGGCAAAAATTTGAGGCTATTTTCTAATTATTTCTATTTCGTAGTCCATTCCAAGCTTGAGTATTTGGGAAGGACGCCCGGTAGATTCGATATCACATTTACTATCAACTACATAATCAACACCATTCAATATAGCTTCAGAAATCATCTCAAAAGTAGTTGCAGTGGGCTCTCCGGAGATGTTGGCAGAGGTTGAGACAATAGGTTTCCCGAAACGGCGGATCATTTCCACACAGAAACTGTTCATCGGTATCCTTATAGCCACGGATCCATCCTCTGCTATTGCTGAGGGGGCGAGGGAGAGTGCACCGGGGTAGATGATTGTCATTGGAACATCATTGACCTCTATCAACTGTTCAGCCATAGGAGGAATATCCCGAACATAACGAGAGAGCATATCCATATCACTCACTAAGATTACAAGACTCTTCGAATCCTGCCTCTTCTTGAGGTCAAAAACCCTTTTAACAGCCTCCGCAGATGTCGCATCACAACCAATCCCCCACACAGTATCGGTGGGATACAAAATCATTTTACCCTCTTTAAGGGCATTTGCAGCCATTATGGCCTGCTCTTTGACAAAATTATTCATTCTCATTATTAATTATAAACGAAGTCAGAACCGGATAGTGATCGGAAAAACCAACCTTCGGTGTAATATGGAGAAGTACATCGAAATTATCCGGAACGAAAATATAATCTATTCTCAACAACGGCCACAATACTGAATAAGAAGCGCCAAAACCATTGCCTGCCTGAGTGAAAGTATCCTTTCTCCCCATTCTCAAGGCCCTGAAAGAGCTGGACATAGGAGTATCATTCACATCCCCGCACAGCACCGCCATTCTATCAGATTTGGCTACATGGTCCAAGAGAGTCCTGACCTGCCTTCCGCGACGCTCATTGGAACTGATAAGTCTCTCGTGGGCATTCATAATCTCTTCTGAAACAGAATCATCCCGTCCGCTAATCTTCTTTACAAGCGAGGCAAGCGAGATGCTGTTGGATTCCAGGTGCTGGTTATAAATACGGATCATTTGACCATTTATATCTATATCACTATAGAGGACCAGATTGGTACTTCCATCGAATTTAATCTTGCCACTACTTTTAATAGGAAATTTACTGAAGGTCACATTGCCAAAATAACTGCCTGACGAGGTTCTAAAAAGGTATTTCGAGCAATATGGATAATCTCTGAAACAATCCTCTACCGCGTCGGAATCTGTTATATAAAACTCCTGAAACGCAATAATATCAGGATCATACTGCTCTACAAAATCAGCCACCTGGGCAAGCACATCCTCAGGATTACCGCTTGAGGCATACTTGAATTTTCCGACATTGTAGGTCATCATGGTAACTCCGAGTTCGGAAGCAGATTTCCAGCCAGGAAGATTTTCATCAGTAACCTTTATGTAAAACTGAAGAAAATAGAGAGAGGGGAGCAGCGCTGCCATCGGAATTAGAAAAGAGGAAGATCTGCGCGCCACGCTCATCACTAACAGGACGATATTTACCACCAACAACGGGATATAATAGAGTCCGAAAAGAGAGACAACAGAGAAAATCCCCTCACCATCGAAAAAGATACTGAGGTAGCTCACCCCGAGAGCAACTGCAAAAATTGTAGCAGTCAGACGGAATGAAAAACTCACAAAGGGATTTCTCCTGCGTGACATCGATCAATAGTAGAGTTTGTTCTTACTTTTCCACACGAGAATCAGTACCAGACCGAAAAGCATGCCGCCAAGGTGTGCAAAGTGAGCCACGTTACCCTGAGCACCTGTCAGTCCGAGTGTAAGTTCAAGTACTCCGAATATAATCACCATCCATTTTGCCTTGAGCGAGATAGGAGGAAAAACGAATGAAATAACATTGTTCGGAAAGAGCATTCCGTATGCCAAAAGCAGTCCGTAGATTGCTCCGGAAGCACCGACTGTAGGTGTCATGGCTACTACATATGCAGTATGAGGGTTGGTAGTCATCACCACCTGACAGTAGGATACCAATTCATGGAACAGACCTGCGCCAAGCCCTGTAACCATATAGTAGAGGAAAAACTTTTTGGGTCCCCAAAGATTTTCAAGCACACTTCCGAACATATACAAAGAGAACATGTTGAAGAATATATGGGCAAATCCTCCATGCATGAACATGTATGTGATAAACTGGTAAGGCTTGAAAAAGGGCGAATTAAAATAAAACAACGAGAATGTCTTCAGCATGAACTGCTCGTTGACGAGAGTCATGAGAAACATTAACGCATTGATAATTATAAGGTTCTTTACTACGACCGGAACTCTTGGACGGTAGTATTGGAAGTTGTTCATATTCTTTATTCTAAATTTTCTTATCTATATCTTCTTCTGTAAGTATTTCCATGATTTTCTTGCCTGAAGGCGTAATCTGCGGTTCTACACAGGCAAAGAGCGCATCGACAAGCGAACGTGCCTCAGCTATAAGAAGCCTTTTTGGGGTCATAGCCGCAGCGGCATACGCCATCTTCCTCGCCACTCTCTGTCGCTCATCTGCCTTAATTATCGACAGCGAGCCTGTATCCTCCAGCATCGCAAGGATTGCATCTATAGCTTCTTTGGCAGAATTTTCATCTGTACCGAAACCCTCCGGAACTCCATTTACAGCAACGGAAAAAGGTCCGAAAGGGACAATGTCGAATCCCATAAGCCCCAGTGCCTGTGGATTCTCCATCAGCAAAGAGTAGTGCATGGGAGAGAGTTCAACCGAAGAGGGAAAGAGCACCTGATGCGAAATCGGTGTCGAATCATCGAGATTCTTAAGGTACTTTTCGTAGAATATTCTCTCACGCGCCCTCTTTATATTGATAATAAGAAGTCCGGACTTCACTGTCGTGACAATATACTTTCCGAAAATCTGTATAATCGAATCATTCTCAGTCATCGAGACACCCCTGCTCTCAAAGAGTTCCGAATAGCCACCCACTGAAGAGGAGATCTCTCCCTTATTAAAGGGACGTACCACTGTCGCCGTATATGCAGGAGCCGGAGCAGATGGATGAAGGTCTCCGGCCGAAGAGGCCCTCGGAAAACGGAAATTCTGAGCAATCGGCACATCCGGCAGTGTATCATGCTCGAAATCAATAGAAGGAACAAATGTTCCCTTTCCCAGCGCCTCCCTGACAAGAGCTGTAATAATTTCGAACATCTGACTTTCGTTCTCAAACTTCACTTCTGTTTTCGCAGGATGGATATTGACATCGACGGTATTGGGAGCAACATTGAAGAAGAGGAAAAATGAAGGAGCGAGCCCATCGGGAATCAGATTATCATAACCCTTGAGGATAGCCTTGTAAAAGAAAGGAGAGCGGAAAAACCTTCCGTTAACAAAAAAGTATTGGCTTGAATTTTTCTTGGCATCCTCAGGACGGGAAATAAAACCCTTCAATGAAAAAAGTTCCGACTCGAAACTCACATCAATCAGTTTCTTATCCAAGGATTTACCCTCAATCTCTACTATCCTCTGTTTCTGATTATTGGCTTTCCTCAGATTGTAAATATCCTTGCCGTTATGGACTAGTCTGACACTTAAATCCCAATGGGATATGGCCACCCTTGAAAATTCACTTATTATCTGACGAAACTCTGAACTTTCTGATTTGAGAAATTTACGTCGCGCAGGAATATTGAAAAAGAGATCCCTCACAGAGATCCTTGTTCCCACAGGAATAGCTACCTCATCACATGAGATATTGTCCGAACCACCATCTATGTGCACCTGAACACCTGTCTGTGAATCAGCCTTGCGGGTACGCATGGTAACATGTGCCACAGCGGCAATTGAGGCCAGAGCCTCACCCCTGAACCCGTAAGTCATTATAGACTCCAGATCCTCGGCATTTGCGATTTTAGATGTAGCATGTCTTTGAAATGAGAGTATTGCCTCTTCGCGGGTCATACCACACCCATCATCTATTACCTCAATAGATGTCTTGCCGGCATTTTCAATAATAACCGAAATAGTGGTGGCACCTGCATCCACAGCATTTTCAACAAGCTCCTTTACCACTGAGGCAGGTCTCTGGACGACCTCCCCGGCAGCAATGAGGTTGGCTACATTTGAAGGCAATACCTTAAGCATCTTTTCCGTCTATCGAAGAGTTTCAAGAAACAGAGTGAAATACTTTGCAAAAAATATCAGAAATGCAAAGAAGATCAGAATAGAGACCATCCCGATAATGCGCAGCACAGACTCACTGGTAGCATGCCTGCGATTCTGATTCAGCTGCTCGCGAAGAGTACCGCTGATATACTGTCCGGGATGATATTCTTCATCTTCCTTCCACTCTTTTCCCTCTCTGAGTGCCTTCTCCTTAAGCGCCTCCCTTTTCACCATTTCACGATGCTCCTTACGTTCATCGTAGTACCTTGGTTCATAATGGAAGACCCTATGTTTGGGAGTTTTGAAAAAACTTATATTAAACGCCATAGTGCAAAAACATCTAAAGTAACTACAAAAGTACAAAAAATATGCTAAATTGCACTCCGATAACAAATAGATAACATTATATGGATATAAGAGTAGGAAACGGATATGATGTGCACGCACTGGGAGAGGGGCTCAAGCTTGTCCTTGCAGGGGTGGAAATTCCTCATACCCACGGATGTATTGCCCACTCAGACGGTGACGTAGCCATCCATTCGCTATGCGATGCGATGCTCGGTGCACTAGCATTGGGTGACATCGGTAAGCACTTCCCTGACAACAACAACGAATTCAAGGGAATCGACAGCACCATCCTCCTTGAACGTGTATGCAGACTTGTCAACCAGAGGGGCTACCGCCTTATTAATGCAGATATTACCATTGCGATGCAGAGTCCTAAACTTGCCGGATATATTCCCGCAATGAGGGAGAGAATAGCACAGGTGTGTGGTGTAGAGAGTGACAGAATCTCCGTAAAAGCAACGACGACCGAGAAACTTGGTTTCGTCGGCCGCCGTGAAGGTGTTGAAGTATACTCTGTAGTACTAATAGGCAGAGATTAACTCTCTGATTTGCTGTTTAGCATCTTTCCATCTGGGAATATCTATCTTGGGACCAATCACCTCAACTACTTTAGCCGAGATAATGGATCCTATCTCTCCACACACATTCAAAGGCAATCCCAAAGAGTGTCCGTAGAGGAATCCGGCTGCATAGAGATCTCCGGCACCGGTTGCATCTATTGCCTTGGCCTCTCTTGCATTGATATAGTGGAACTCCTGCCCTGTGCAGATCATAGAGCCATCCTTGCCCACTTTCACCACTGCAATGTCGCATATCTTGGCGATTTCATTTGCAGCTTCACGAGGCTGCTTGTGGGTGAAAGCTTCGGCTTCAGATTCATTTGCAAAGACAATATTGACATAATTCTCGACAATATCGTGAAGAAATGCCTCATTGGACTCTACCACATTATATGAGGCAAGGTCAATGGAGATATAGCATCCAGCCTCCTTGGCAAGCTCGACAGCCCTGCGAAGCAGCTGCTGGTTCTGCACCAGATACCCTTCAATGTGAAAATAGTCATACCCTTCGAAATACTCCGGTTTGAGATCTTCAGGAGCAAGTTCAAGGGCTGCTCCAAGATAAACTGCAAATGTCCTCTCCGCATTAGGCGCAGTGACAAATACCATAGCCCTGCCGGATGCCTCTACACCCTTTAGCAACATAGACCTGATTCCGTTTCTCTCCTGATCCGACTTGTAGAGTGAACCCAGTTCATCATCCCCCACTTTGCCAATAAAACCCGAGGGCATACCGAAAACAGCAGTTCCTGTTATCGTATTTCCGGCACTTCCACCAGCCACATACTGAACTCCCATCCTTCTGATGGAACTCCAGATTTTATTGCCGGTCTCCTTATCGACATGTTGCATGCTACCTTTGGGAAGATGATACTCCCTTAGCAGAGAGTCATCTTCCAAAAGTGCAAGTATGTCAGTAAGAGCGTTTCCTATTCCCAATATTGATTTCATATCCAACAAAATCAGTTATTGTTCATCTGACGGATATCCACGCAGTTTTCATAATCACCGATAAGGTATCTGCTGAAATAATCCGCCATCTTCCAGAAGAAATATTCATCCATATCACCAAAACCGTGTCTCTGACCGGGAAGATAGAGCATATCGAACCTCTTGTTGGCTCTGATGAGTGCATCTATTACCCTGGTCGAGTTTGCAGGGTGCACATTGTCATCCATGTCACCATGGACAAGAAGGAGTCTTCCCTTGAGGTTCTTCACCAGTTCCTGATTGAATTTGATGCTATAGTTGAATGTCGTATCACCATCTGTAACAACCTCTTTTACACCATGGTGAGTTTCACTCCACCACCTGTTGTAGATTCTGTTGTCATGGTTTCCGGCACATGATACTGCCACCTTGTAGAAATCAGGATAAGTGAGGATAGCAGCCGTTGACATGAATCCTCCGCCTGAATGACCATGAATTCCCACTCTGTTCACATCTATGAACGAATGGCGTGCAGCCAGCTGCTGAATCGCCCACTTGTGGTCGGCAAGAGGATAGTCCCTCATATTACCGTATCCGAAAGTGTGATACCATTTCGATCTGTCGGGATGACCTCCACGCTGACCTACTGTAATAACTATAAAGCCCAGCTGTGCAAGTCTGTCAACCCTGTTCATGCGGCCTGACCAAAGGTAGTTGGTAGCTTCAACCTGAGGACCTGGATAGACATATTCGATAATGGGATAGCTCTTAGTAGAGTCAAAATCGAATGGTTTGTACATTACTCCCCAAAGATCTGTCACCCCGTCAGCAGCTTTTACTGAGAATACCTCAGGGAATTTATAGCCCATATCGAAGAGCGGAGTCATATCTACCTCCTCCAAATCGAGGAGTTTCTTACCATTTGTGGAGTAGAGAGCACTTGAAGGGGCACAGTCAACCCTTGAAGCATAATCGACAAAGAACTTATTGTCCAATGACAGGGATACCATGTGGGTCTTGTCATCCTCATTGAGCATCGTCACTCCGGAGCCGTTGAGCGCAGCCCTGAAGAAGTGAATATAGTTGGGATGTTCGTTTCTGTTGTAACCTGTAGCTGTGAAATATACGTATCCGCTCTTTTCATCTACAGATTTGATTTCTGAGACATGGAAAGGACCCTGAGTGATTCTGTTCTTGAGTTTTCCGTCCTTTGAATGGAGATAGAGCTGAGACCATCCGTCACGTTCTGAAGCCATTACGATATCACCGTTCTTGAGGACCTTAAAATCGAATACATCAATGTACTTATTGAATCTCTCTTCAATAAGAACATAAACTGAATCCTCAGCGATATTGTATCTGCAGATGTCTATTCTGTGAAGGTCACGGCTGTGGCGGGAGAAATAGAAATTGTTGTTATCCCCGAGCCATTCCAGTGCGACATAATCCTTCTGGATATCATCAACCCTCTCCTCTCTCATGTTAATACCTACAGTCTGATCCTTGAATGCCTTGAAATCAAGATATTTACAAGATTTGTCAGACATATCGAAGAGCATGTTGTATCTGATGGGGCCGGGCTCTCCTGGCATCTGGTATTTGTAAGTCTCAAGTGTAGGACGGGGTTCTGAAGTAGAGTTTATTACCCACATCTCACCTATACCTGACATATCATACTTTTCCATATAGAAATACCTCGAATCGGGTGACCAGATGGCCATGACAAAATTCCTTTCTGTGGTATCTCTGTCTGAAACACCTTTGTAATCATCTCCTCCATATGGAGTATCCTTGGTTCCGTCGAAGGTAAGCTGATACTCAACGAATGTGGAATCCTTTTCATCCTTCATCCATTTGTGAAGATTCTCCATGTCAGTGTAATAAAGGTCATAACCTTTAGCATATACTACACTGCTGCTGTCGGGAGAGATATTTGCCCATGAGGGATAATCCTTCTTCTCTTCAGTCTCTGTCACATCTTTGAGTTTTCCGTCAGAGAGTGTGTACTCGAAGCGGTAGACCTTCTTTCCTGCGGGAGTCTTCTTGAGAGTATCTGCAGGGGCATCCTGTGATGAGGTGATACTGAAAGTGAAGGTATTGTCATCCTTGAGTTTCAGATTGTCGATAGGAATATGCTGCCAGTCGTACGGATCTTTGATAATAAGTGTAAGTTCAGAAGCAAGCTTGTCCATGTCGAAAATCTCTTTCTTGGTTTTTGATACCGGGTCAACGACATAGTAGTGGGTTCCATTGCTGTCTTTCCACTTATACCAGAATTTGTCTGAATTCTTGAACCATTCCGCTCTGGAGAGAGTAGAGTGGATACACTTGTTCACCTTAGAAGGTGCGAATCTCTCCGCCAGTTCATAGTTGGCCTTGGTAACAGGCTGTTGCTTTGCTGATACCGATAAAACCGGAAGAAGCAGACAAAGAGATAATGCAAAAATAATTTTTCTCATATAATCACTATTTTAAGTTTCACAAAGGTAAGCCAAATTTGGAAATAAAGCGTACCTTTGCAGAAAAAAAGCGGATGTATATCGGATTGATTTCAGACACTCATTGCTCTTTTCCTGATGATGTCAGGAAATTTCTAGAGCCGGTAGATGTAATCTGGCACGCCGGAGATTTTGGCAACCTTGATACACTCAGAGATATTGCCACATTCAAGCCCTTGACAGGAGTTTTCGGCAACTGCGATCCCTATGATGTGAGGAACTTTGCAAAATATACACAACTAATCGAGTGTGAGGGAAAAAGGATTCTCATGATGCACATAGGCGGTTTCCCGGGAAGATATGACTACAAGGCCTTCCAGCTCATCAATGCCCACCGTCCAGACATTTTCGTATGCGGACATTCCCATATTCTAAGGGTTATCAATGATACCAAATACAATATGCTTACCATAAATCCCGGTGCATGCGGTCATCAGGGGTTTCACAATGTCCGTACAGCTATAAGATTTCATATCGACAATTCCGACATACACGATATGGAGGTCGGGGAATGGCCAAGATTATAACAATGTATAGCTATGGAGTATTTTTATTCGAACGCGATTTCAGATAACACCATAACACTTTCACAAGAGGAATCTCACCACTGCATAAATGTACTCAGACACAAAAGTGGAGATATCATTAATGTCTGCGGGGGAGATGGTACACTCTATAAATGCGAAATTATTTCAGCCACAAGCAAAGGGGTAAATGCAAGAATCCTCTCTGCAGAAGGAGGTTACGATCACCAGCATTACAGACTTCGAATGTGCGTTGCCCCCACGAAAAATATTGACAGATTCGAGTGGTTCCTTGAAAAGGCTACGGAAATGGGGGTTGACAGGATAACTCCGCTCCTGTGCGACCACTCCGAAAGAAAGGTTCTGAAGACGGAGAGGGCCAGAAAGATAGTCCTTTCAGCCGCCAAGCAGTCACTCAAGAGAGTCCTGCCACAAGTCGATGAACTGACAGGATTCGCAGATGTCATTGCCCAAACAGCCGGCAACCCGAACGACTATGAGTTAAAATATATAGCCTTCTGTGATCCCGACTACCTCAAGAGTGAGATCAACACCATAATTTCGGAAAATACGCCCCTGCCGGCAGATGTAACGATAATGATAGGTCCGGAGGGAGATTTCTCTCCGAAGGAGATCCAAACTGCGATACAGGCCGGATATACTCCCTTGTCACTCGGACCTGCCCGCCTTAGAACAGAAACGGCAGCACTGGTAAGTGTTGCCGCTCTATACATCAGATTTGCATCATTCTCTCGACAGAAGTAACCGCCTTCTCTTTTATCTCTTCAGGAACAGTTACCTCGTATCTGTCATACCGCAAAGCATCATAAAGTCTGTCCAAAGTAACTCTCTTCATCTGTTTGCAGAGAGCCTTTTCTGAGATAGGAATAACCTCTTTGTCCGGAGATTTCTTACGGATAAAGTGGAGGACTCCGCATTCGGTTGCGATAACGAACTGTTTCTTGGGAGACTCAGCAACATGTTTTATGATACCGGAAGTAGAGTAGAAAAAGCAGCGTGGATTACCTAAAATCGCCGGATCTTCTGAGCACTTTGACTCAGGATGGATAAGAATCTCTGCATCAGGATAATCTGCAAGTGCCTTGTTGACCATCTCAGAATCTATTGCCTCGTGCACGCAACAGTTTCCTTTCCACTGCTGCATATTGAGATTTCCCACAATATTCAGATAGCCGCCAAGATGCATGTCTGGAACAAACAAAATCTTATCTGTCTTGGGAAGTCCGGGGACCTTGCCTTCAGAGACTGCCTTGGCCACCCTTACAGCATTTGCCGAGGTACAACATATATCTGTATATGCCTTAGTATCAGCGGTGGTATTCACATAGCTGATGACTACACCATCGGGGTTCTCCTCTTTCCACTTCTTGAGCTGTGAACCTTTGACGGCATTTGCAAGCGAACATCCAGCATTCTCTACCGGAAGAAGCACTCTCTTTCCTTTGGTAATGACTGCAGCGGTCTCACCCATGAAACGCACACCGCAGAAGACAATCACATCAGCCTCTGTGGAAGCGGCCTTTTTAGCAAGTTCCAGCGAATCGCCCACGAAATCGGCAATATCCTGAATCTCAGGAGCCACATAGTAATGTGCCAAAATTATCGCATTCCTCTCCTTACGAAGTCTGTTGATCTCTTCCACCATATAGCTTGTATCGTCTTCATCATCAGTAGTAATATTCATACTGATATCCAATGCTTTGACAGTATGAGTCAAAGCTCCCACGCTGATGTAGTCGACACCGCACTGTGCCACCTCCTTCATTCTCGGAATCGACATGTTTCCTGAAGCTTCGGTCTTTGCCTTGCCTGCAATAATCTTCACCGCCTCACGCATTGTCTGTGTATCCATATTATCAAGCATTATGATATCGGCTTTACATGCCAAAGCCTCACGCACTTCATCAAGAGTTGTAGTTTCAACTTCAATCTGAATATTTGAAGGGATCCTTGAACGTACCTGCTCAACAGCCTTTGAAATAGAACCGGCCATCTTGATATGGTTATCCTTAATCATCGCCATGTCATACAGGCCCATACGGTGGTTTTTTCCACCGCCGTCCTTAACGGCCATCTTGTCAGTCACCCTCATTCCGGGAGCTGTCTTCCGTGTATCGAGGAGTTGTGTTCCGGTTCCTTCCAGTTCACGCACAAATTCAGCTGTCTTAGTAGCTATGCCCGACATCCTCTGGAAAAAGTTCAATGCAGTCCTTTCAGCCTTAAGCAAAGCAGGATAACTTCCCTCAACTGTAAGAATGAGATCTCCTTTGGATACCCTGTCACCATTCTCTACAGCAGGTGTGAAGACAATATCCTTCTCAAATTTTCTGAAAACCCTTTCAACGATTTCCAGTCCTGAAATCACACCTTCTGCCTTTGCTGTCATCGTCGCTTTTGCACGTGTGGTAGCGGGAATGATCGATTCAGTAGTGATATCACCTGTCGCGATATCTTCTTCGAACGCGAGATCAATCAGTCTCTCTATCAATTTTTCATTTTCCATTCTTATTACCTTTATTGTGTTCTATTCGTTAACTTTTTTAGTAGTCAGAGGCTGTGAAATCCTCTGAATTGTGTGCACTGCATACTCTTCATTAAGGGTAGGATAATCCTCTCTATAGTGCCCTCCCCTGCTCTCTCTTCTGAATCTTGCAGCAGTCATTATGAGAAATGCAACTGTCAGCAACTTGCGGGAAGCCTCGTCATAATATTCAAACTTCTCGGGACCGAGCTCCTTCAGCTCCTTCTTTACGAGGTTCAGACCCGTGGAGAGAAGCAGTTCAGATCGGATGATACCTGAGCAGTTATTCATCGTATGGGCAATCTGTCTCTTGAGTGCAAGATATGCCTCCTCTTTGGAAGGATCCTTATGATATTTAAGTTCAAATTCCGGCAGTTCATCGATTTGACCTACCTCCTTGGATATCTCTATTGCCCTGTTGGCAAACACCAGACACTCGATAAGTGAGTTGGAAGCCAGTCTATTGGCTCCCATGATTCCTGTGGAGGCAATCTCACCACATACATAAAGCCTGCTTACATCGCTCCTTCCATACTCGTCCGAAGCCACCCCTCCTACTGTATAGTGAGCGGCAGGGGCAACAGGAATCTGTTGTGTCAAGTCATATCCATTCTCGGCACATCGCGCCAAGATGGTAGGGAACCTGCTTCTAATCTTATCTGCATTCAGATGCTTGAGCGAAAGTATCACATAGGGTCTGTCATCAAGAGCCATCTGCTTAAAGATAGATCTTGCCACTATATCACGCGGAGCAAGTTCGGCAAGTTCGTGAATTGGAAGCATGAAACGCTTGCCGTCCTTGCCTAAAAGATGGGCCCCCTCCCCGCGGACGGCCTCGCTTATAAGGAATGCCTTAGGGGAATCTTCAATATAGAGTGCCGAAGGGTGGAACTGTATGAATTCCATATCGACGATACGACAGCCTGCCTTGTACGACATCGCTATACCATCACCGATGGTTGTTTCCGGATTAGTAGTGCGAGTATAAATTGCAGAGGTTCCACCTGAAGTCAAGAAGGTATGTTCAGCGTAAATGAGCTCCTCCCTGTTTTCGATCTCATTCCAACAACGGGCTCCATAACATACACCATCTTTCACAAGAAAGTCTATAACAGAAATATTTTCTCTTATCTGGATATTGGGATCATTTTCCACCTTGGAAATAAGGAACTCTGTCATAAATCGTCCGGTAGAGTCACCCCCTGCGTGGAGAATGCGTTTTTTATGATGTCCGCCCTCAAGTCCAAGTGAAATCTTGCCGTTTTCGGTGTCGAACTTCATTCCCTCCTCAATTATTTCGCGAATACGCTGAGGACCCTCTTTTACTAGAATATGAACGGCCTTATCCTCGCACAGCCCGCGGCCTGCAATAACCGTATCAGTGAAGTGCAGTTCAGGATTGTCCTCAATATCAGTAACAGCAGCGATACCACCCTGGGCATTGAAGGAGTTGCTGTCCCTTAGTCCCTTTTTGGTAACCACCATCACCGATCCGATAGCTGCAGCCTTGTGTGCGGTATACAGGCCCGCCAATCCGCTGCCTATGATTAAATATTTCAGCATAATTAGATAACTTTCAAAAATTTGTCATCTCCCTCAACCAATTCCTCCATATTGCCTATTATGTAAAAATCGTGCCCGAGTCCACGCACAGCCTCTGCAATAGTGTCTACCGCAGAAGGATCGACACTCAAAAGCAGACCGCCTGAAGTCTGAGGGTCACAAAGAAGCGGCTTGTAGGCAGGATCCATATCGCACAACGCACCATAACTGTTAAAATTCCTGAATGTGCCACCGGGCATGCACTCGTTCTCTATATAGTAATCTACACCCTCAATCTTAGGAATATCCTTATACTTTATCACAGCCTTTAGAGAACTTCCCTGAGCCATTTCAAGCGTATGTCCGGCCAAAGCGAAACCAGTCACATCGGTCATCGAATGGACCTGGTCGAACTTGGAAAGAACAGCACCTGGACGATTCAGACGAGTCATAAGCTCCAGAGCTCTGGCTTTGTCTTTCTCCTTAACCAGACCGAACTTTTCAGCTGATGCCACAAGACCGATTCCTATCTCTTTTGTAAGACAGAGAATATCTCCTTTTCTGGCACAATTGTTCTTCTTCACGTGGTCTGTGCTCACAGTTCCGGTCACTGCCAGACCAAAGATGGGATCCGAGATATTAATACTGTGACCTCCTGCAAGAGGGATTCCGGCATCGTCACACACCGAGCGCGCACCTGAAATTACTACTGAAGCAACTGAAGCCGGGAGTTTGTCCAGCGGCCATCCAAGAATACCTATAGCCATCAGAGGAGTACCCCCCATGGCATATATGTCGCTGATGGCATTTGTCGCAGAGATACGGCCGAAATTGAAAGGATCATCCACAATAGGTGTAAAAAAATCTGTTGTGCTTACAATGGAGACTCCACCACCGATATCGTAAACAGCAGCATCATCCTTAGAATCGTTACCTACCAGCAAATTCGGGAATTCGAGTGCGGAACGGCTGCCCTTAAGAATCTTTTCGAGTTCTGCAGGTGCAATCTTGCATCCGCATCCGGCTCCGGGGCTGAACTGGGTAAGCCTTATAACCTCTTCATTCATAGCCATAAGGTTTTATATCATATATTAATAACCTTGTCACAGTTGGTCTGTGCACCGACAATATCCACCATCGTGGCAACAGTGCCGACAAGAGTCTTGTCCAAAGCATTGAAATAATTGAGACATGTCTTGCAAATCAGGATTTTGGTACCTTTTTCTTCCAGAGCCTTAAGCTCTTCGATAACGGGCGATCCCTCCAGAACCAGCTTTACGCCATTGGCATACAGGCAAATATAAGATGGCAACATCTCTTCTTGAGCCATAAGGGAAAGATAATTCTTGACCAAAGTCAAAGAGAGTTCTTCCGGAGCATCTCCCATTCCGAATCTGTTGATTACAACAGTAATTTTACTTGCATTCATCGCACTATCTTGTTTTTCAAACTTATCAAATAATCAATGTCAACTTTTTCGCTGGTTTTATGGAAATATTTTCCTGCAACCCTCTCATCCGCCTTTGCCTTGGAAATTCCATTGTCATACAGCTTATCGTAATACTTCAAGCAGAGAGCTGCAGCTGATCTCATATCTCCCTCCAAAGCCATTTTGCACGCCTGACTGCATCTTTCACTACCCATTCTCTTTTCAATCTTGCGGATACACGATACAATAACCTCTGGGTCAGCAAACGCATAATCCCTCATTATCCTATCAAGTCTTTCGTCATCAGACGCATGGACAAGTACCATCGGAGAGAGAGACATTCTGGAAAAGAATTCGCGCGGAATAACCACCTTCCCGATATTGAGGCTCTCATCCTCGATCCAGATGGGTTTAGTGTCATCAAACTGTGAAAGAACATCAAACAACATATTTTCAAAATACTCTGTTGAGGGCTGTTCCGGTTCTCCTATCGCACCGAAAGCAGACCCTTTATGAGAAGCAATAGCCTCAAGGTCAATCACTTGTTCACCAGCCGATGCAAGAGCCCTAAGAACATCACTCTTTCCCGAGCCCGTTCTTCCCCCGATGACAATCAGTCTGAAACTCCTTCTGAACCCATCGAGCAGATAGTTTCTATATGCTTTGTAACCTCCCTCCAAAATGATAGATCTCAAGCCCACAGTCTCGAAAAGCCACCCCATAGAGGCGCTCCTATTTCCGCCCCTCCAGCAATAGACCAGCAGTTCATCCGACCTCAGATCCAGAGCCCTTTGCGTATAAGCAGCAAGCCTCGGTCCTACATATTCAAGACCCTGCTGAACAGCCTTCACACTACCCTTCTTCGTATAGATAGTTCCTACCATGGCCCGTTCCTCATCGGTAAACAACGGGATAGAGACCGCGCCCGGGACAGAAGCCTTCCCATATTCTCCGGGAGAACGGACATCAATGACAGGAATCCCTCTCTCCCTCAACGTCATAAACTCCTCTACTGTAACCCTTGACGCCATAACTGAAATCAGAATGTCAATTCCCTCACACCATCAGCTGTGATAGAGATATTCACCTTAAGTGTTTCCGGAGGAAGGAGCTGCTCTACATTCTCCGACCACTCCATAAAACAGATTTTATCGGAATAGAGATACTCATCCAGACCGATATCCATGGCCTCTGTCAAAGATTCTATACGGTAGAAATCGAAGTGGCATATTTCCCTTCCATCACCGGCAACATACTCATTTACAATCGTAAATGTAGGGCTGGAAACTTCATCATCGACACCAAGGACACGACAGAGAGCACAGATGAAAGTAGTCTTACCCGCTCCCATCTGTCCGTTAAAAGCAAAGAGTCTGACACCCTCAGTGGCATCAAGGAACATCTTTGCCACTTGATCTATACTCGAGAGATCATCTATTACAAGCCTGTTCATATCAATAAAATGAAGACCAAAAGTAAGAAAAAACTTCTACAAAACCACAAAAAGCCTCTCTAAGAATATATAGAATCCACTTTCTGCATAGAATAACCCAATCTCTTGAACTCGATGGCAGCGCCCATTATGTACATCTGATGAAGCGAATCGACATAAGCGTTGAATGCCTCGACAGTTCCGGGTTCTATTCCTTGATGCCTCAAGAAAGAGTAGACAAAAGAGGCACAATCCCCTACAAGCTCTTCGACATTAACATAATCGTCAGCCTGCAGGTGAAGAACCTCCTCCCTTATATACTCATCCATCCTGTCGTATCCCCTTTTTGACTTGAGATATAGATAGGGCTCAGCTATCGAGCTGTAAAGCTTCCAATCTTCATCCCACAAATGTGCAAGTGCCATCCCCGTGTACATCATCCACCCCAACGAAGCCTCCGGATAATTTTGGAACTCCTTTATACCGTCAGGAATATATGAAGCTGCAACAGTTTGCCACCTCTCTTCAATATCAACTGTACTCTGTAAGCGTTCATCCACAACACCTTTCTGAACAAGATAATTGTGAAATTCACGCTGTAATCTGTTTTCGTAATCGCTCATCTTGAATTCTCAAAAAATATAAGATTCAAAGATAAGACATTTTTTCAGAATCTGAATCTGAACTGGGCTGCTTCGGCAATATGAGCACTGCCTATCTGCTCCGCCCCCTCCAGATCTGCGATCGTTCTGGAGACTCTCAAAATACGCTGGTAGCCTCTGGCCGAAAGAGAATATCGGTCTATAAGTCTTTTAAGAAAATCCTTCCCTTGCGAATCCGGAACACAGATCTCTTCGCACATTGAGGAGTCCATTCTCGAATTGGTATAGATTCCACTGCCTCGAAATCTTCTTGCCTGTACCTCCCTTGCCCTGGTCACTCGCTGCCTGACAGCCTCGCTCGGTTCGCTATGTTCCCCATCCACCAGCAGGCTGCTTTCAACCCTTTTCACCATAATGCTCAAGTCCATTCTGTCCATAAAGGGGCCTGAGATCCTCGACTGGTACCTGGCAATCATTCCCGGTGTGCAACTACACCTTAAATCATCACTTCCTGCATATCCGCAAGGACAAGGATTCATAGATGCCACCAACATAAAGGAGGCCGGATATACCACCCTGTACTTTACTCTGGCTATGCTGACCCTGCACTCCTCCATAGGCTGGCGCAGAAGGTCAAGTAACGATGTCTGGAACTGTGGAAGTTCATCCAGATATAGAACGCCATTGTGTGCCAAGGAGATCTCCCCCGGCATCGCTGATACGCCGCCACCCACCATCGCAGCAGTTGACAGACTTTGGTGTGGTGCCCTGAAGGGACGTCTTGTCATCAGACCTTCAGAAGGGTCACTCAATCCCGCTACAGAGTAAATCTTACTGGTTTCAAGCGCCTCTTCACGGCTCATTGGAGGAAGAATCGAAGGAAGAGCTCCGGCCAGCATACTCTTTCCTGAGCCGGGAGGGCCTACCAGAAGAATATTATGTCCACCAGCTGCTGCTATCTCCATTCCGCGCTTGGCAAAGGCCTGTCCTCTAATCTGAGAAAAATCCGTTGTGTACTTTTCCTCTTTTTTATTCCTCGGATGCGGAATAGAAGATCTCTGAATCGGTTCTCCCTTCATGACATTTACCATCTGCTCCAGAGTCGACACCCCTATCACCTTGATCCCTTCCACACATGAGGCCTCTGCCACACTGGCAGGAGGGCAGATAAGATGAGTAAACCCATCACCTGCCGCCTTTACAGCAATAGGCAGAGCAGCGGTTATATCCCTGAAGGAGCCGTCCAGCGCCAGCTCTCCTAAAATCAGGAATCTGTCAGAATCCGGGAATGCGACCTGACCTGACGCCATAAGAATAGCAGCTGCAATCGCAGCATCAAACCTGGCCCCCTCCTTTCTCAACCCGGCCGGGGCGAGATTTATTACAATTTTCCTTCCCGGAATCCTGTAACCGCATTTGAGAAGAGCGGTACTTACCCTGAGCAAAGACTCTTTTACTGCCACATCCGGCAGTCCTACCATATGTATACCGATACCGGGCGCCACCGACACCTCCACAGTAATCTTCACCACCTCCAGCCCTACACAGGCTGCACTATAAACCCTGCAAATCGTAGTATCATAATTCATACAGCAAAGATAGCCCTGTATGTGACGTGGTGCATTCTATTTGTCCCAAACTGTAAAATTAATCCTATCAGAAAAGGATAAAATATCTATCTTCGCGGGAAATTAGCTAAAAGAACAACAGATGCACATAGCCATAGCAGGAAACATAGGAAGCGGCAAGACCACCCTTACCCGCCTCCTTGCCAGACACTACGGATGGGAACCTCATTATGAATCGGTAGACTTCAATCCATATCTCTCCGATTTCTACAATGATATGAACAGATGGTCATTCAATCTTCAAGTCTATTTTCTGAAAGAAAGACTCAAAGATATCCTCAGTTTTCAAAGCTCAGGAAAGGATATCATTCAGGATAGGACCATCTACGAAGATGCTAAAATCTTCGCTCCCAACCTTTTCCGTCAGGGCAATATGAATACCCGCGACTTCGAGACATATTCTGACCTTTTCGATCAGATGCAAAATCTCATCAAATACCCTGATCTTACCATCTACCTGAAAACGACAGTCCCCACCCTTGTAGCACAAATACAAAAGCGGGGACGTGAATATGAAAACAGCATGCGCATCGACTATCTGCAGGGACTTCACGAACTCTATGAAGAGTGGATAGAAAATTACGGAGGAAGAATCCTCGTAATCGATGCCGACATCTGTAAATTCGAAGATAATCCGACAGATTTCGAAGATGTTGTCAGACAAATCGACCAGACTATATCTTTATTGAAAGACCAACGTTGACAAGACCTCTGAATCCGAAACCCAGTTCCGCAAATACACCTATAGTTTCACCGTACCTCACTTTGATAGCGGTCAAGTGGTAGGAGACTTCAGCACGGTCATTTATCTTAGGGCTTTCAGAGAGTGAACTATTTACATCTGAGAGTTCTTCGTCCATATAGCTTACACCCAAATAGATAGCTCCTGAACACTCCAATGCTCCATATGTCCAATATACGAATTGTCCCATAAGCTGTGCTGTATAGCTCATGACCTTCACCCTGCACACCTTGACAGGATTCTTGAAAGGACCGCTCTTGTCGGAAAGAAGAAAAAGATCAGCACTGGTATATCCGAATCCTGCATAGATACCTCCTGAGACCTTCTCACTGAATGAGTAGTTATATCCTATAGCAGGAATTCCTGAGAATTTATAGTTGCCAAAGTTACCTGTCACTCCAGCATTTACGGATTTGAATCCCTTGGTAAGAGTCGTTGCCAGCTCAAGCACAGATGGGGTACCATATTGGATATACATCTCATGGCACGGATAGTACTCTGAATCAATGACCCTTTTGGCATTAGCCTCAGGAAGTGCAAGAATCGCGACCAGCACCAAAGCTGCAAAGTATCGTATCATCTTTCTCATAATATTTATATTTTCATTTTGATTTTCTTGTATGAAGGTGAGAGACTTACAGCCACTAACGAAATCGCCCCGAAGAGCAGCATTGTCAATGCCTGCGACTCATGTGAAATAGTAGCAAAAATCACTCCTGAAGTCTGAGGAATACCATAAATAGTCGAAAGTGCTAGCGAAAGGATAAAATGGTATGCTCCGATTCCACCCTGAACAGGTACTATCCAGCCCAAAGAACCCACTACCATCAAGAAGAGGGCATCAGATGCACCAAGATCGCCAACCTGAGGAAAAGCCAGAATTGTAGAGTAACTCATCATCCAGTAACCCAGCCAGATAAGGAGGGTATAAAGGAAAAAGCTCCATTTGTGCTTCATCTTGAACCCCATGACAAAACCCTTGAGAGCACCCTCTATGATATCCAGTATTTTGCCTGCCACCTTGAACCTGCGCAGATAGTTTCTGTACTTCAATATAAGAACCAAGGCAGCAACACCCAGTACCAGTGCCGCTGCTACTATCCATAAAACATTGAAAGAAAGAGCTGCTGAGGCAGGAGCAAATATATCATTCTGTATAAAGTTCCTCAAAGCGCTCTCACCGCCCACAAGAACTGCGAGCAAAATCAGAATATAGCAAAGCATATCCCAGCTCCTCTCAAGCACCACACTGCCAAGCACCGACTGGAAAGAGGCCTTTCCTGTAGCGGCAATCACTCCACAACGGGCCAGCTCTCCTGCCCTGGGAAAGACAAAATTTAAGAGATAGCCAAACATCACCCCATTGTACGACTCCATCGGAGTAATGCTCTCATCCAGAGGAAGCATTGACAGACGCCAACGCAAACCCCTGAGCCAAAAAACAGCAACAGAGACCACCATGGAGACAACTATCCAGAAGAAGTTGCAACTCTTTATTCCGCCAACAAAGTCTTCCCACTTGACCCCCTTAAATGCGAAAAAGAGCAATACTGCCGCTATCACAAGCAGTATTGCCCATTGTAATATCTTCTTGAACTTCATCAGATTCAGAGAAGTTTGTTGGTTGCTGTATCAGGAAAAACTACAGAGGGCTTGTGAGCAGCCACCTCCGCAGGTTCCATAATTGCATACGACATGATTATCACAATATCCCCTTCAGAGAAGAGATGGGCCGCAGCGCCATTGAGTTCAATCTGTCCTTTACCTGCCTGACCGGCAATAGCATAGGTCTCAACCCTGTTTCCATTTGTAACATTGACTACAGATACCTTCTCCCCTTCATATAATCCAGCCGCCTCCATAAGAGCTGAATCGATGGTGATACTGCCTATGTAGTCAAGATTCGCCTTGGTAACGGTTACTCTGTGAATCTTGGATTTTAAAACTTCTATAAACATACCTTGAATATATAGTTATTAAACTGCAATATTGTCAATAAGTCTTACCGGTCCCGCGTAAACTGCACAGCTGAGTCTGAGAGCGGGAGCTTCATCCCACATTGTAACAGGCCTCAAAGTGGCGGCATCGACTATCTCTACATACTCGGTCTTAAAGAGGGGATTGGAGTCAATCATTGAGACAATCTTCTCAATCGCATCACTTACGGAGATGACACCTTTCATCCCGTGAACTTTAGAGATAGTGTTGTAAATGTGGGGAGCAGCTTCAAAAGCTTCTTTTGAAAGGAGCTTGTTTCGGGAGCTGAGCGCAAGTCCGTTTTCAGCCCTTGCTATGGGACAGCGTACTATTTCAATCGGGTATCCGAGATTTTTGGTAAAATACTCAATGATGGCAAGCTGCTGATAATCCTTTTCTCCAAAATAGGCTCTGTCAGGCCTTACAATATCGAAAAGCCTTGTTACTACCTGAGCCATTCCATTGAAATGACCCGGACGTCGAGGGCCTTCACCATACATGTCAAGACCACCCAAATCGAATACCTTACTGTCCAGACCTGAGCCTTCAGGGTAAATATCAACAACACGGGGCGCGAAAAGGATCTTCACTCCCAAAGGTTCCACCAATGCGCAGTCATCATCAAGGGTTCTCGGATATGTGTTGAAATCATTTTTATTATTGAATTGTGTGGGATTTACAAAATCAGAAATCACCACTGCATCGCACTCTCTGACAGCTTTTACAATAAGAGATGCATGTCCCTGATGGAGTGCGCCCATTGTAGGGACGAATCCTACAGTCGCTCCCTCCAATGCTCTACGTGCCGAATCAAATTCGGAAAGACTCTTTGCTACAATCATCATATAAAGTATGAAAAACGGGGCAAACTTACATATTTTTTGAAAAATAACAATCCTGTCGTTAAAGTTATTGCCCTGCAATTACTAAAGAGAAGGCTGACAATATTGTACAAATATTGCCAACCCTCTCATTATCATACACAAATTAGCTATTATTTATTAATTTTTTCCTGGCTGTAGCGATATCCTGCTTCCAAAGCTGCAATATTGGTATTAACTACAGCTTCCCCTTTGCGCGAGAATATCTTTCTTACTGCATCCTTGACAGCATCAAACTCCAGACCGAGCATAGGCGATGCAGCTCCCAAAAGCACCATATTGGAAGCCTGTGCAGGAGCTCCGGCCTCTTTGGCAATAGCTTCCACGTCGAGAACCACCACATGGTCCAAAGCTGCAAGGTGTTCGTTAATCTTCTCTACATCAGGATAATTATCAATATTGATAAAAGGAACTGAAGAAGTTACTACCCAACCATCTTTAGAGAGTGCATAAACATACCTGAGAGCCTCCATAGGTTCGAGGGATATGA
>CALZHC010000004.1 GCA_945787505.1 uncultured Alistipes sp. | reverse complement strand
AAGGAGTTGACAAGATTAAGGAGATAGACAAAGTGGGACAATACCATGTTTTCCACAGCATTCTCCATTTCATGGGAATAGAATCTCCTGTATATGACGAATCGCTTAATATCTACAGATAATGCTTTTCATTGTAAACCCAATATCAGGCAACGGTCGTAAAAGACGTATTATCAAGGAGATAAAAAGGAGAGGCTACAGAGTGACCTATACAGAGTTTTCCGGTCATGCAAGTGAAATTGCGGCCTCTTCGGATGATGAAAAGATAGTAGCTGTCGGTGGTGACGGAACTGTCAACGAGATAGTCAGGTCTCTCTACGGAAGTGGTAAAATTCTAGGCATTCTCCCTTGCGGAAGCGGAGATGGGCTCGCACTGCACCTTGGCATCAGCAGAAATTACAAAAAGGCGCTCAAGACCCTCGCAGACGGCCATACCAAGAGTATGGATATAGGAAAGATTAACGACAGAATCTTCGCTTCTGTGTGCGGAGTAGGCTTTGATGCCATAGTGAGCCAAGAGTTCGCAAAGTCCGGAAAGCGCGGAATGATGAACTATGTACTGCAGGGTTTGAAGGTATGGAGAAAGTTCACCCCGGAGGAGTACACCGTAACAGCAGACGGGAAATCGTTTGTCATCAAGGCAGCAATGATTACCGTCTGCAATTCCAACCAATGGGGCAACGGTGCCATTATAGCCCCTTTGGCCTCATCTGATGACGCTCTGCTGGACATTACTATAGTAGCTCCATTCTCATTTACAGATATTCCAAGGCTTGCATTCAGACTTATGACAGGCAAGCTGCACAAAGACAAAGGCGTAAAATGTCTAAAAGCCTCCAAAGTACAGATAATCAGAGCAACAGAGGGCCCAGCGCATCTGGACGGAGACTGTTACACCTGCGGCAAGGTTCTCGATATCTCGGTAATACCCGGTGCGATAGATGTAATCATACCTTAGTCGCCCCACGTTTGGCAACGCGGTGCAACTGCCAGGTGTTAAACAGATTGTGCCAGATACTATAAAGTCCCCCTACTATAGCACTTTCAGGGGTCATGAAGGTATATCCCATCCAGATAGCAAATACTGTATTCTTCTGACCAAGAGCCTGTCCCGCTGTAACCCTCCTTATGGCACGGCCTCTGCGCTCAGACTCTTCGGAAATACCGATCTTACTACTCTTGTAGGAGCTGCCTATGTACTTGCCGATGGCAAACTGGATTATGCAGCCGACTAGAGAGACAAGACCTATCAGAAGAAGAAGTGTAATACTCATTGTTGATTTTACTATATATTTCGTACTGACAGCAATGGCCAAGGTAAGCGACATTGCCCAGATATAGAATGGAATGTCCGGAAACCTGAGCAGGAATGAGTGTAACTTTGGAAAGAGATATCTGACTATCCATGCGCTTATACACGGCATTATCAGAAGCGGGAATACCTTCGCGAGAATTATTGAAAAGGCCGACCAGAATGTCATCCCGTCCATTGGCTGTATAAGAGGGACTATGAGCGGCACGAGAACAGCAGTAAGGATATTAATGAGGATAGTATATGTGGTCACTCCTGCGACATCTCCCCCGAGTTTGCCCGTGACGACAGCCGCTGCGGTAGCTGTAGGACATATCATACATAGCATTCCACTCTCCAGAAGCACGACAGATTCATGGTGTCCGACAGGGGCCAGATTGAGGATAGCCCATGCGGCAAGTCCCATAACTGTAAAACTTCCGCCTTGAACCAGAAGCAGCCACCAATGCCATCGATGAGGTTTCATCTGCTTGGGTTCAATTCTGCAGAATGTCATGAAGAGCATCAAAAAGAGAAGTAGCGGCTGTACCACTGCCACAGCTTTATTCAGAAAAGGACCTGCAAAGTGGAGAGGTTCTATACTGTAATAGATAATATAGAGAGAGGCGCCTAAAACCATTCCGACCACCAGCATCCACTCCCTAAGGAATTTCATAAACTTGTTCATAGCTATTCCCCTGTCATAAAGTCAACAGTCAATCTGACTGCCTCAGAAAATGCCGCCATCTGTCCGGGGACTGTGATAAAAAGATGAACAGCATCACTGAATTCAATCCTTGTCACACGATCCTGATTCCTTGCAGCGAACTCCCTTCCCTGGTCACACAATATATCTCTTCCCGCTGCAACTAATAGCGTACGCGGCAATCTTTCCAGAAGGGCATCAGGTGCATCCCCAACACTTGCCAGCTTGTCTGGATCTTGTCCATAGGGAAGATATGCCTTATTAAAAGCCTCCATCAGATCTGAATTGAGACCATATCCATCTCCATACTTTTTCCATGAGTGTGAACCATCATTGTATGCCTTGGTAACAGGATAGAAAAGAAGCAGTGAACTGACATTGATTTCACATGAGAGAGCCGTAGCGATGGCAAGATTTCCTCCGGAACTATCTCCTCCTATGGTGATACGCTCCGGATCAATTCCCAATTCTCGGCAATGTCCAACAGCATATCTGATAGCCTCTTTGCAATCATCGAGAGCACATGGATAGGGGTGTTCAGGAGCAAGACGGTAATCTACGGCCAGAACCTTTATCATACCGGAAGAGGCTACTGCATCGCAAAAAGCTGCACAACTGTTAAGGCTGCCAAATGTCCATCCTCCTCCGTGAAGATATATCAGAAGGGGAAGTGATTCACCTTCTGTTGAGACTGGCTCGTACAGTCGGTAATTGCCGAAATCACGCACCTTCAGGTTCTGCGAATATTGCGGTGAAGTGTTTCTGGACTTTCTTACTCTCTCCAAAGGGACAAAGTCTCCCTCGATTGCTCTGACAACGGCAGAACATTGCTTTGATTGCAAATCGGCAGGAGTGGAGGCGATAAAGGCATCAGCTTGACTTTTCATTACCGAATCAGCTGAACTCATTGAGGTAACAGATTGGGGCTGCATAATTCCCATACAGCACAGAAGAAGGAGCTTCATCATGGCCTATTATTTTTTACATCAGGTTCGACATGAATATTTATCTGTGTATGATATCCGAAGTTTGATTCAAGCACCTTTTCCACATTGGAAGAGATCTCGTGTGCCTGTACTATTGTGAGACTTGGGTCTACAAGGATATGTGCCTCTATAAGAACATCTATTCCGCTACGGCGGGTCTTTAGTTCATGAATATCTCTTACGCCGGGAACTCCTAAGGCGAGTTTCTCTATTTTCTTGACATTATCATCTGGAAGCGATTTGTCGAGAAGTTCTTCCAAGGCAGGAACAGCCATCTTCACTGCTACAACTATAATGGCAATACTGATAATGATACATACCACCGGATCAAGGAAATACCATTTGGGTCCCAGAAGCATTGCGCCTCCTATACCTGCAAATGAGCCGATTGACGATAGTGCATCACTGCGATGATGCCATGCATTTGCCACAACAACGGGACTATTGACATCATCCCCAACCTTTTTTGTAACCCTGAAAAGTACCTCCTTAGCAAAGATGGAGACTATAGCCGCCACAAGTGCAATGACTCCAGGTCTTGCAATCTCTTCTCCTGAGAAAAAAGCAAACACACGCTCTATTGCATCTACCATTAGCCTCACACCGACGACTAAGAGAATTATACTCACTATCGCAGTAGCCAGAGTCTCGAACTTTCCATGTCCATATGAGTGATCCCTATCATTCTTTTTAGATGAAATTTTAGTAAAGACAAGAACCACAAAATCACTCAGAAGATCTGACAACGAATGCACTCCATCAGCCATCATAGCAGCTGACCTGCCGTATATGCCGGCAATGATTTTACATACCGTCAGGAAGATATTGACCAGAGCACCTATGAAAGTAACTTTTCTGATGGTCTTCTCTCTTTTGAAATCACTATTAATCTTCATTTGTCACGATTGTTGAAAACAATCCCGCAAATATATTCTTTTTTATTTATTATTTTTGAAACTTGTAACTAAATAATGCTGATTGTTTTTATGATTATACGGAAACTATTCAAATTCGAGGCTTCTCACATTGTAAGAGACTGTTCCAGCGAGAGATGCCGCAAAAATGTCCACGGCCACTCCTTCATACTGGAACTGTTTCTGCAGAGCTATACCCTGGACAAAGCAGGAATGGTTCTCGACTTCGGCCTGCTAAAAGAGGAGGTCAAATCATTCGTCGATTGCCTCGACCACTGCCATTTTCTCTGGTCAAAAGAGGAAACGCTTCTAAACGAGACTATCAAGAAGGTCAATGAGAGGTGGATTGAATTCCCTTTCAACCCCACATCTGAGAACATCGCCCTCTACCTCCACACAACCATAGAAACTATACTCTCAAATAAGGAATACAAGAATTCAGAGGGCTGTGTAAAGGTCAAATCTGTACGTCTGCACGAAACTCAGAGCGGATATGCAGAGACAGAAAACGGAGAGCCTCTACTGGCGACAATGCGAGACTTCTCCAAGGATGTAGTCTTCTCACCCTCTATACTCAGTCAGCTTCCCGCATCCATATACGAGACCTCTCCATGTCAAGATATATCATAACCCCCGGTCAGAGATACGACACAGAATCCATCTCTTCCACCCTACCCGTTCTGAGGATTTCCGAACTCTTCTCAGACGCCTTTCAGGGAGAGGGGGTCTATACCGGACATCCGGCAATATTTTTAAGGCTGGCGGGCTGTCACCTCAACTGCAAGTGGTGCGATACCAAAGAGATATGGCAAAGTTCGACAGCTTTCTCTATCGACTCGCTTATATCCCTTTTCATCAGAGAGTCGCTAGTGGAGAAACTAATCAGCGGATTTCATCTGGTTATTACCGGAGGTTCTCCTCTACTCCAGCAGGACTCCCTCACAAAATTCATTGTAGGGCTCAGGAAGTGTGCAGGAAATATTTTCATAGAGATGGAAAATGATGCAAGTCTGACAATAGCTCCGCAAAACGAAGCTCTGCTCACCCTCGTGGACTGCTGGAACAACTCACCCAAACTCGCCTCAAGCGGCATCCCTTTGGAGAGAAGGTATAACCCCAAAGCAATATTGCAGCTTGGCAGAGCGGGAACGGAACATTGGTTTAAATTTGTTATAAGTAAAGAGGAAGAATGGAATGAAATCGAAGAGCTCTTCCTTAGGCCTGCTCTCATAAAGAGAGAGGAGATCATCCTCATGCCTCAAGGACAGACCATCCGGGAACTTACCCCTGAGGTCAAGCGAAAGATTGCAGAGCTTGCCGTTGGCAAAGGAGTACGCTTTTCGACACGCCTCCACATAGATCTTTACGATGACCTCAAAGGAGTATGATTACTGCACCCTCAAATATTAGTGAATGGATACACCGATAAGGTGCATAAATTCACTACGAGTCCTTTCATCCTTGAGAAAACCACCGGTGAAAGCAGAAGTGGTGGTTACTGAGTGCTGTTTCTGGACTCCTCTGATCTGCATGCACATGTGGGAGGCTTCGATCACGACTCCGACTCCAAGGGGATGCAGAGTCTCCTGAATACAGTCGCGGATCTGGACCGTCAGCCTCTCCTGCACCTGAAGTCGTCTGGCGAAACACTCCACGACACGGGGAATCTTGCTCAGACCGGTAATGTAACCGTTGGGAATATACGCAACGTGCGCCTTGCCGTAGAAAGGCAGAAGGTGATGCTCACACATGGAGAAAAGCTCGATATCCTTCACTATCACCATCTGCTGGTACTCCTCCTTGAACATTGCAGAACGGAGAATCTCCGCACCATCCATAAAATAGCCTTGAGTGAGGAACTGCATACTTTTAGCCACTCTCTCCGGGGTCTTGAGCAGTCCTTCCCTTTCGGGATCTTCTCCTAAAAGTCTCAATGTCTCTTTATAGTGTTTTGCCAGCTCAGCGGTGGCAATGGGATCGTAGTCATCTATCCTGTGATAAGCCATATCTCTCTATTTTTCCTATTGTGTCAAAAAAACTGTGCAATATTAGACAAAATGTACAAAACTGCCAATTTATTGTTACTTTAGACTCGTATTTGGATTTGAAGCGTATGGAAACGGGGAATTGTAAGAAGAGCGAGGTAATACGACTATGCAGGATAAGCAAGTCATACCCTTGCGCAGAGGGGGAACTCAAGGTACTGAAGGATATATCTCTTGTTGTGACCAAAGGTGAATTTGTATGTATCATGGGGCCTTCCGGCTCAGGAAAGTCCACACTGATGAATATAGTTGGCTGTCTGGACACTCCCACAGAGGGTGAATACTACATCAGAGGCAGCAATGTTTTTGGCATGAATGACAATGAACTGGCAGGAATACGGAATCGCGAGATAGGTTTTGTCTTTCAGTCATTCAATCTGCTTCCACGGCTGAATGCAGTTGAAAATGTGGAAATTCCCATGTTATTTGCAGGCGTTCCATCCAAACTTCGACGCACTCGTGCAATGCAGGCATTGGAGAGGGTCGGACTCTTGGAACGATTTTCGCATCTTCCGAGTGAACTCTCGGGCGGTCAGCGGCAGAGGGTTGCCATCGCAAGAGCCTTAATAAACAGCCCCTCGATTATCGTGGCTGATGAACCTACAGGTAATCTTGATACACGCTCTTCCGATGAAATTCTTTCGCTCTTCACAGAACTCAACAGTGCCGGGCACACCATATTGATGGTTACCCACGACGATGAAGTTGCAATGAATGGCTCGAGGATTATCCATATCAGAGACGGTATGGTGGAATATGATAAAAACATAAAATAAATTTAAGTACTATGGCAATATACACAAAAACAGGTGATGAAGGAACCACCTCCCTTGTCGGTGGACAACGCGTATCCAAGGCCTGTGCACGCGTGAGAGCATACGGAGACATTGACGAGCTTATATCCGTTTTGGGCATTATCAGGGCAGACATACCGGAGATTGACTCGGAAATACGTAAAATCCAAGAGGTACTGATGACCGCATCCGCGTATGTCGCCTCAGAGAACGATGTAAAGAGCCTTCCTACACTCAAAGATGAGAATATAGCTGTACTCGAGAGACTTATAGACGGAATGACCTCCAAAATGCCGCCACAGAGAGCATTTATCCTTCCTGCAGGACCCCGCTCGGCCTCTCTTGCACATTTTGCACGAACCGTGTGCAGAAGAGCTGAACGTTCGGTAGTGGCACTTAATGACACTTCGGAAGGAGTATCGTACACTGCACGCTACCTCAACAGGCTATCCGACTACCTCTTTACTTTAGGCCGTTTCAGGTGTTATCAGGAAAATGTGCCCGAAGATTTTTGGATAATAGAGAAATAATCATATATTTGCCGCCCATTTGAAAATGCAAACTAATATTTAGATATTTAGAAGTATGTATTGGACATTAGAATTGGCCTCTAAGCTTGAAGATGCTCCCTGGCCCGCAACTAAAGATGAGTTGATCGATTACGCCACCAGATCTGGCGCACCTCTTGAAGTAATTGAAAACCTTCAGGATTTGGAAGATGATGGAGAAGTTTACGAAACTATCGAAGAGATCTGGCCCGATTACCCCAGTAAAGACGACTTTTTCTTTAACGAGGAAGAATATTAGAAAAATCAAGGCTGCCCGTGCGAAGGGCAGTCTTTTTTATTAATTTATTAAGTAGAAACGTATGAACTTTTCAGGATTATTGATTGCAGTCATCACATTCGTTATAATCGGATTATTTCATCCAATTGTCATCAAGTCAGAATATTATTTCGGAACAAAGTGCTGGTGGGTATTTGCCATTGCCGGCATATCGTTCATAGTGGCAAGCCTTTGGGTGGAAAATGAGATTATGAGCCCGCTCCTGGGTGTACTGGGTTGCTCAAGTCTTTGGAGTATTCTTGAATTATTCGAGCAGAAGAAAAGGGTCAGAAAGGGGTGGTTTCCAATGAATCCGAAGAGGAAGGGAGGGGAGCGACCTGAGTAAGACCTAACTCTGCAGCAACACTCATCATCTTACCGACAGCAGCCTCGTAGCTGTTCTCTATCTCCTTGTCGATAATAGCTTTCTTAACTGCCTCCTTGATGGTACCGATCAAAGCACACGGACCTATACCAAAACACTGCATAATCAGTTCTCCGGTGACAGGATTCTTGAAATTTCTGATGTCATCCTTCTCGACAACATCCTTTAGCTTCTGGCGCACAAGCTGAAAATTGTTTCGGTGTCTCTCTACTACCTTTCCGTTTCCGGATGTAATGTCTGCCTCACAAAGAGTCATCAGATCCCATACATCATCGCCAGCATCGAAAAGCAAACGCCTTACAGCAGAATCTGTGACCTCCTCCTGAACCAGCGCAATGGGACGAAGATGGAGTTGAACCATCTTGGCGACATATTTCATCTTCTCGTTCATCGGCATCCTAAGATGACGAAATACCTTGGGAACCATTGCAGCCCCCACGACATCGTGACCGTGGAAAGTCCATCCGATTCCGTTCTCATACCTCTTGGTGGGGAACTTGCCTATATCGTGAAGAAGGGCAGCCCATCTGAGCCAAAGGTTATCAGTATAGGGGACGATATTGTCAAGTACCTTAAGTGTGTGGACAAAATTATCCTTGTGACCTTTTCCATGCTGAGTCTCGACCCCCTTCAGATCTGTCAACTGCGGCAGGATCAGATCCAGCAAAGTGGCATCATCTAATAGATAGAATCCCACAGAGGGCTTCGAAGTCATAAGAATCTTGTTGAGCTCCTCACTCACCCTTTCAGCAGAAAGAATCGCAAGCCTGTGCCTGTTACGTTTGATGGAATCAAAAACAATGGGGTCAATGGTAAAGGAGAGCTTCGTAGCAAACCTTATGGCGCGAATCATCCTCAGGGGATCATCACTGAATGTTCTGTCCGGATCAAGTGGTGTCATGATAAGTCCCCTTTCAAGATCAGCCAGACCTCCAAAGGGATCATACAAAGAGCCGTAGTCTTCCCTCTGAAGAGAGAAAGAGAGAGCATTGATGGTAAAATCTCGCCTGAGCTGATCATCAGTAAGAGTCCCCTGCTCTACAGCGGGCTTGCGGGAATCTGCACTATACGACTCCTTTCTGGCACCTACAAACTCGATCTCCATACCATCAGGAGTCCTCACCATAGCTGTACCGTACCTGGCAAAAACAGAAACATGCGAACAGAGCTTCTGTCCCACTTTGGAAGCAAGCTCTGTTCCACTGCCCTCAACGACAATGTCTATATCCTTGCTCTGGCGTCCAAGAATGGAATCTCTCACATAGCCTCCGATGACATAAGCCTTTACCCCCAGCTCGCGAGCACACTCGGAGACCAAGGCAAAAAGATCAGAACCAAGATCAAATTTATCTTTAAAATCATTCGAAACTACCATCACCCCAACTACAATTCTATTTTTTTAATTTCCGACAAAAAACGATACCTGTCACTACCATCCTCCTCCCTTTCACAGAAATAGGAACTTTTGCCATTGGTAAACCAGAGATATCGCACCTTCAGAACACGGTTGTACCTGATTCCCTGACGAATTGTATCAGGGCTCAAGGCAACCGAAGGGGCCTTGCACTCCACCAACATCACAGGAGAGGCATCTTTTCCGTAGACTACAATATCAGCACGCCAGCACAGACCGTTGAAAGAGAAAGCTACTTCGGATCTCATCATCTGCAAAGGGATACCCATCTCCCTATGGAGCCAGTCAATGGCAGCCTGTCTGACATACTCTTCAGGAGTCGCAGCTACCTCTTTCTTTCTCAACGGATCGTACAGAGTATCCACCTTATCAGAAGATTTCCAGTTTTTTGAAGATGGATGTCAGCTTTTCGACAGCAATATCCACCTGTTCAAAGGTATGGGTTGCCATCAATGCAAAACGGATCATAGAGCCGTTCTGAGGAACAGCCGGTGGAATTACAGGTGTTACAAAAATACCTTCATCAAGCGCAAGATGAACAACACTCATTGCCTTTAGCATATCACCCACAAAAAGAGGAAGAATAGGAGATTCACTGTTTCCTGTATTGAAACCGGCCTTACGGAATGCTGCACGCGCATAGTCAGCAAGATCCCAAAGATGTTTTATTCTCTGAGGTTCCTCGAGCATGATATCAATAGCCTTAGAGGCTGCTGCAATATTGGCAGGAGGCATGGATGCACTGAAGATAAGAGAGCGTGAATTATGCTTGATATAGTTGATTATATTACTGTTACCGGCAATAAAACCGCCCAGTGAGCCAAACGATTTGGAGAAAGTACCCATAATCAAGTCTACTCTGTCTGTAACACCGAAATGGTCTGATGTACCGCGACCGTTTCTTCCCAGAACACCAAGGCCGTGTGCATCATCCACCATCAGAAGGGCATTGTACTTCTCCTTAAGGTCACACATCTGAGGAAGAGGTGCAATATCACCCTCCATGGAATAGATACCATCCACTACAATGAGCTTAGGCTTGTCTATTTCACAGCTTTTGAGTTTCTGTTCCAAAGAGGCAAGATCATTGTGCTTAAATTTCAAAACTTTGGCAAAAGAGAGTCTGCTTCCGTCAATGATAGAGGCATGATCCAAAGAGTCCAATATCACATAACCGTCTCTAAAACCCAATGCCGAAACAACACCCAGGTTTACCTGCATACCTGTACTGAAAGTCACACACTCCTCCTTACCGAGGAGTTCACACAACTTTCTTTCCAGAGCCATGTGTATATCCAAAGTTCCGTTCAAGAATCTGGATCCGGAGCAGCTGGTACCATACTTGTCAATCGCATTCTTTGCAGCCTCCTTAAGGCGAGGGTCATCAGAAAGACCAAGGTAACTGTTCGAGCCGAACATCATAACATCCTTCCCCCCAACCTTTACCACGGTAGACTGTTCCGATTCGATAGGAGTGTAGTAAGGATAAATACCTTTTTCTTTACACTCTTGCGGAAGAGTAAACTTGCTGCAAGCTTCATTTATAGGTTCATTCATCTTGAATAGTGTTTATTTAAACATGCAAAATTAGGGACTTTGCGCTTTTCTTCCAAAAAAAGTATTTACCTTTGTCGCTATGGCCAAACAGGAATTTGATTACGCTCTCTACCGAAAAACCCTTAAGGATGTCGAAAATGGCATCTTCAGTCCGATCTATATATTGATGGGAGAGGAGCCATTTTATACCGAAGAGCTCTGCAGCCTAATAATGGAAAAGGCCCTCGAACCACACGAAAGGGACTTCAACCAGCATATCTTTTACGGGGCAGATGCCGACATCGAGAGCATAATTTCTCTATGTTGTGAATTCCCCATGATGGCCCAAAGAAGAGTGGTAGTAATCAAAGAGGGGCAGCTTGCAAAAAGAATAGATGATCTGGAAAAATACCTCCCTATAATCTCACCAACTACCGTGCTGGTAGTCTGCATAAACGGCAAGAGTTTGGACAAAAGAAGCAAGTTCTACAAAGAGATATGCAAGAAGGGCGTTGTAATAGAGTCCCCAAAAATCCGTGAGGATAGAATGCCACAATGGATCTGCGACTACTTCGCCTCAAGAGGACTTAGAATCGACAACGAAGGGGCCGCTCTGATGGCCGAGTACGCAGGCAACGACCTGAGGAAGATAAAGAGGGAGACCGACAAGCTCACCAAGACAATCTCCCCCACAGAGAAAACAATCACAGTTGCCCACATCGAAAAGAATGTAGGCATAAGCAGGGAATACTCCATCACAGAACTCACAAATGCGCTCGCTGTACGAGATGCCGGAAAAGCATTCAAGTTAGCATACTATTTTGGAGAATCTCCGAAGACCTACCCATTACCCAAGACCCTTGGGTTTCTCTTTTTCTTTTTTTCAAAACTCGAGCAGCTACATGCGACCAGTTCAGCCAACAAAAGTTCCATAGAGAGTACTGCGAAGATGATGCGACTCTTCGGACCATATATAGCTGCCGCCCGTTCATACTCCCTAAGCAAAACGATGAAGATAATCGCCTACCTTAGAGAGTACGACATCAAATCGAAGAACGGCACATCAGGAAGCGCCACTGAAGGAGAGCTTCTGACAGAACTCATCGGCAAGATTCTCGCTTAAGTCTCTTTCTGAGCGAACGGTAACTCACACCGGTATGCTTTGCCAGGATTCTGTCCATACTCTTGCGCGAAGGAAAACCGTAACTGCAAGCCAATTCGTCCAGATCCTCAAAATTACTGTCATTACACTTGTAGGAAGTTATCTCCTCTATAAGATTCTCGGTCCTCATTCCGTTAAGGTAATCCTTGAGATTTTTGTGTTTGGAGCAGACGGCACGTGATACATATGTTCGGTTCGCCCCCACCACATCACAAAGTTTTTCAAGAGTCATATGCGGGTCCAGATACAACTTGTTTTTCTTGACCTTGTCATCGACAATCTCATAAATCAATTCATCCACACTGTTCATTATTCTCTCCTCCCCTTCAAATCCCGCCTCCACTCACCGGGAGTAGTGCCGGCATGTTGTTTAAATGCTGTTGAAAAAGATGAATAGCTGTTAAAACCGGAAAGATCCTTTAGTTTATTTATAGCAATATCCTCATCTTCACTGAAAATACGGATTGCCTCCTTAACCCTGTAAGAATTAACAAATTCCCGGAAATTCATTTTCATCTCATCATTTATGATCTTGGAAATATATGTCTTGTTCGTATAGATATCGGATGCAACCCTGTCTATGGTAAGGAATGGTGACAGATAAGGCTTTTCCTTTTCAAAATACTCTAAAAGGCGCTGTTTGACATTGGAGATATTAGAAAAGTCAGATGCGGCCGGATTCTCGGACAGAATCTGCGGTTCTGAGACATCCTTTTCATAATCATTTATTTTGGTGTTTTGCCTCCTTTCGGGCTTGAAGCAATAGCGAAAGTTCAGACACAGTAATACCCAGATGACATATCCGCAACTCCACTTCCCCAGCGTTATCAATGAAGCTGACAATGAAAGAGTATTTAAAATATGTATCAGATACGCCATCCATTTTGGAAGCTGACCGGAGAGTATTTGCACCATCCGGAAGAGTAAAAATGAAAAGAGCAGTGATTTGAATAATTCTGCAAAAATAAAAAAGAGTGGTTCCATAATAATTTTAGTATATATCCAAAATTATTATGAAATCACCCTCGGTGCCGATTATTCAGAAATCGTAAAAGCAATTTTTACATTTCTGAAAAAAGATATTTTTTCTAAATGACTATTTTTTCTGTTTATTGTCTTTTATCTTATCGAAACCCTGGCCGTAAACGCCCATGACTGAACCGATTGAGATAAAGGCATCCCTGTCGACCTGTCTGATGAGAGAAAGAAGCATCGCAGACTCTGTTTTACGGATAACAACGAGAAGAACCTTTTCGTGCGCCTTTGTATACCATCCCTGACCATCGAGAACAGTGACACCTCTATGGAGCTCGTTAGAGATCAGGTCTGCAATTTCAGTACTCTTTTTGGAGAAGATGAATGCCTGCATCGACTGCTTGCTGCCAGCCATGTAGAGGTCGACCACATAGCCTACGACGAATACAAGAATATAACCGTACATTATATCAGCTATCCTCAGTCCGAAGCTCTTTTCAGAAGGAAGGAATACAGAAGAACCGACAATAAAGATATCCAGGAACATGATCACCTTACCTGGAGAGATACTGCGGTATTTATTTACCATAAGAGCGATGATATCTGTACCTCCTGTACTTCCACCCTTACTGAAGGTAAGTCCGATACCAAGGCCGGAGAGGGCACCGCCAAGCAGAGTACACAGGAATTTTCCGTTGTCTATGGCAATGTCCTGAATGAAATCTTGCGGGAGAACCTTTGGAAGGATATCGAAGAAGAGAGATGCCACGATAATAGCATACACCGTCTTCGCGCCAAAACCTTTACCCAGAACCTTGAGGGCTATGAGAAGGAGGACTATGTTGATGACGAAGAAGGTCCAGCTGACAGGTATGGCACCATTGGTAGCATACTGGATAACTGCACCGATACCGGAAACACCTCCACCGACCATCTTGTTGGGAATGACGAATATAACCCATCCGCCCGTGTAACACAACAGACCTAAAGTAATTATAACATAGTCGATAACTACCTTAAAAATAGATTTAAAGTTACTCATTTGGTATAATTTGATTAAATGACGACATTGATAATCTTTGAAGGAACCACTATGATTTTCTTGATTGTAGCAGAACCTACATACCTTGCCGTATTGGGATCTGCCTTGACAGCCTCTTCTACCTCTTTGACTGAGAGGGATTTGGGAAGGGTTATTTTAAACCTCATCTTTCCGTTGAATGAGACAGGATAATCAAAAGAATCCTCTACTGTATACTTTTCTACATACTCAGGAAATCTTGCATTCATAACAGAACTGTCGTGTCCCATAGCCTCCCATAGTTCTTCGGCAATATGCGGAGCGAAAGGGGAGAGCATGATGACCAGCGGCTCAAGAATTTGTGAACTGGTGGTCTTCAGATCAGAAAGTTCGTTTATGGCAATCATGAACGCACTTACAGATGTATTGAACGAGAAGTTCTCTATATCCGATGACACCTTTCTGATGAGTGTGTGGAGAACCTTAAGTTCTGCCTTTGAGGGTTCGCTATCACTCACAAGCAATTCATCTCCCTTGTAGAAGAGACGCCAGAATTTCTTGAGGAATCTGTGAACACCGTCTATTCCCTTGGTATCCCATGGCTTAGACTGTTCCAGAGGTCCCAAAAACATTTCATACAGCCTAAGGGTATCTGCACCGTATGATTCACATACATAATCGGGATTTACCACATTGAACATCGATTTGCTCATCTTTTCAATGGCCCATCCACAGATGTATTCTCCATCTTCAAGAATAAATTCAGCGTTCTGGTACTCCGGCAGCCAATTTCTGAATGCCTCTATATCAAGCCTGTCATTATGGACAATATTTACATCCACGTGAATCTCAGTAGTCTTGTACTGATCCTTGAGGTTATAAGAGACAAATGTATTGGTATTTACGATTCTGTAGACAAAGTTTGATCTACCCTGAATCATACCCTGATTGACGAGTCTTTTGAACGGTTCATTTTCACAGACATATCCCAAATCATATAAGAACTTGTTCCAGAAACGGGAGTAGATAAGATGACCTGTGGCGTGTTCAGTACCTCCTATATAGAGGTCGACACTCCTCCAGTATCCGTTTTTCTCAGAAGATACCAGCGCCTTGGTATTGTGAGGATCCATGTATCTGAGATAGTAGGCACTGCTACCTGCAAATCCTGGCATTGTGCTCGTCTCGATGGGATAACCTTCATAGTTCCATGAAGTAGCACGTGCCAAAGGCGGTTCTCCACTCTCTGTAGGCTTGAACTGGTCAATTTCAGGAAGTTCCAGAGGCAGGGCACTCTCTGGCATCGCAGTAGCGACGCCATCCTTATAGTATATAGGGAAGGGTTCTCCCCAGTATCTCTGCCTTGAGAAGATGGCATCACGGAGACGATAATTGACCTTCCTCTTACCAATACCTAACTCCTCAACCTTTGCAATAGCAGCGGGAATAGCATCTTTGACCTGCATACCTGTAAGGAAGCCGGAATTACACATGATGCCCTCTTTGGCATCAAAGGACTCTTGGGAGACATCGCATCCTTCGATGAGAGGAATTATAGGGAGGTTGAAATGTCTTGCGAAGGCATAGTCACGGCTATCGTGTGCAGGAACTGCCATAATCGCTCCTGTTCCGTAACCTGACAGAACATACTCTGATATCCACACGGGAATTTTCTCACCAGTAAAAGGATTTATAGCGTAGGAACCGGTAAATACACCTGTGACGTTATGAGTCTGGGCCATTCTCTCCCTTTCAGTCTTCTTCTTCGACATGGTAAGATACTCCTTGACAGCATCAGCACACTCTTCGCTGGTGAGCTTTTCGACCCATTCGCTCTCGGGTGCCAAAACCATAAAGGTAACACCGAAGACTGTATCTGCTCTGGTAGTAAAAATCTTGACATCATACTCCTTATCTCCATTCAGTACCTTGAATATCATCTCGGCACCTTCTGAACGACCAATCCAGTTTTTCTGCATATCCTTGAGTGAATCACTCCATTCAAGGGTATCAAGATCCTTGAGAAGACGTTCTGCATACGCAGAAACACGGAGCTGCCACTGTTTCATCTTTTTCTGTTCAACAGGGAAACCGCCTCTGACAGAGAGTCCCTCTTTGACCTCATCATTTGCCAGCACAGTTCCCAAGGCCGGGCACCAGTTAACAGAGGTATCGCCAAGGTAGGCAATTCTGTACTGCATCAGAATAGAGCTCTTCTGCTCGTCACTCAAACCTTTCCAGTAATCTGCATCAAACTCTATGACACTGCCGCAGGCTGCTTGAAGACCGATATTGCCGGCAGTGGCAAAAATCTCCTCGAGTTCGCTGATTGGACGGGCCTTCTGAAGAGCCGAATCGTACCAATGCGAGAACATCTGGAGAAAAGCCCACTGAGTCCATTTATAATACTGAGGATCGCATGTACGCACCTGACGTGACCAGTCGTAACTGAAGCCAATCTTATCGAGCTGTTTTCTATATCTTGCTATATTATCTTCTGTTGTCTTTGCAGGGTGCTGTCCTGTCTGGATTGCATACTGTTCGGCAGGAAGTCCGAAAGCATCGAATCCCATCGGATGGAGCACATTAAAACCGCACAGCCTCTTGTATCTGCTATAGATGTCGCTGGCGATATATCCTAACGGATGACCTACATGAAGTCCCGCCCCAGAGGGGTAAGGGAACATATCCAGAACATAGAATTTAGGACGGTGGGGATCTTCCTCTACCTTAAATGTATTGTTCTGGGCCCAATTATTCTGCCACTTCTTTTCAATCTCTGAAAAAATGTAATCTTTTGCCATTCTATATATAGATAATTATCCTATTACTTCTTTTTAAGTCTGAACTCGATAGGAAGAGTGTACCTCACCCTTACCTTCTTGCCTGCAAGAACCCCGGCTTTCCATTTAGGAGATGCGCTCACCACCCGTACAGCCTCGTTTTCGAGATCATCAGCAGGAGCAGAGAGTACGCGAACATTTGAAAGGGTTCCGTCCTTTTCTATAATAAACTCAATCTTTACGGTACCCTGTATTCCCTGACTCAGAGAATAGTCCGGATACCTTAGATATTTGTATACCCAGTCCGTTAGGAAACGGGACTCATCTCCTTTGAAGAATGATGGAGGAGTATCCACATCAAAAGGTGAGTATATCCTGTCGGCAGGTTCATTGTTTTCCTTATCATTATCATCTTTATCCCTCTTGTCAGGACGGCCCGCCATCTCTTCCGAATTGGCAGCTTCAAGCACAAAAGAGTAGATATAGTCAGTCATATACTCCATCGATTCATAATCAAGGTTCGATGGTATATCATTCACACTCCTGAAATAGAGGTCTTTCCCCGAAGTGAAGATCACAGAGGGAATATTTTTTTCATAAAAAGCGAGATAATCGGAACTCATATCAGGAGCCCCGGTATAATAAGTGGGATAAAAAAGTCCTCCCCTATCCCTAAGCGCGGAAGCTATTGAGGATATCTGCTTCGAGGGCATCGGGACATACGAGCTGAACTTGTTATCCGGTCCGGTGAATCCTACAGAAAGGAGATTCACCATCAATGATATATTTTCCTGATGGCCGAATGATTTGTTCAGAAAGTACCACGAGCCTGCCATTCCCTCCTCCTTGGATCCGAAAGCGGCGAATATCACTGATCTGCGAAACATGTACGAAGTTGCCGCGACCTCCTTCGCAAGTTCCATTACAACAGCGAGTCCGGATGCATTGTCATTTGCACCGCGGAAAACCTGTTCCCTTTTCTCCCCATTTACATTAAGGATATTTACTCCAAGATGATCCAGATTTGCTGCCACCACAACATACTGATTGCGTAACACAGGATCACACCCCTCAACTACACCGATAATATTGCGCGACACCAAGGTATCCCCGGTCAGAATGGTAAAGAGATCCCCCTCTTCACCCGTGAGCATCTCCACCCCGCTTTCCTTAAGGTAGTTATAAAAATAAGAGGCTGCCGAAGCCTCTCCTTCGGAGCCTGCCGCCCTTCCCCTGAGAGTGATATCAGAGAGGGCCTCCACATGTCTATTCAACACTTTCCCTCCTTGTGCCGAAGCACAAAGGAGAGAAAATGTGAAAATCAATAAGGATATTACAAAACGATACTTCACAGTCTTACTGAGCCTTATAGAAAGGGATCTTAACTACAGCAGCTTTGAGAAGTCTGTTTCTGACTTTGATATAGATTTCGTTTCCTACCTTATTGAAAGGAGTGTTGACATAAGCCATACCGATAGGCTTGTTCATTGAAGGAGACATAGTACCTGAGGTCACATGACCGATAACGTTTCCTTCAGCATCACATACTTCATATCCGTGACGGGGAACTCCTCTGTCGATAAGTTCGAAACCTACGAGTTTACGTTTGAGACCTTCTGCCTTGAGATTGAGCATGTATTCCTTGTCAATGAAATCACCTTTTGCTTCACTGAATTTGGTAATCCAGCCCAGACCTGCTTCAAGAGGTGATGTAGTATCATCGATATCGTTGCCGTAGAGACAGAATCCCATTTCGAGTCTGAGGGTGTCACGTGCACCAAGACCGATAGGTTTAATACCGAATTCTTCGCCTGCAGCAAATACTGCTTCCCAGAGTTTGTCAGCATCTTCGTTTGCAGCATAGATTTCACATCCGCCTGCTCCAGTGTAACCTGTAATCGAGAAGATTACATCAATACCGGCAAATTTCATCTTCTTGAAGGTATAGTACTCCATTGATGTCACATCTTCGTCTGTGAGTTTCTGCATTGCAGCAATAGCCTTGGGACCCTGAACTGCAAGCTGGCAGATTTCATCTGAAGCATTGTAGAGTTCCTTGCCGGGAGTCATTCCGAATTTAGGTGCAATTGCGCAGAGATGGTTCCAGTCCTTTTCAATATTTGAAGCATTGACAACGAGAAGATATGTTTCAGCGTCTATACAATAGAGAAGGAAGTCATCCACGATACCACCCTTTCCGTTGGGGAAACAGGTATATTGCACTTTGCCAGGATAAAGAAGAGAAGCATCGTTTGAAGATACATACTGAACGAACGCAAGTGCATTGGGACCTTTTGCCCAAATTTCACCCATGTGGGAAACATCGAATACACCGACACCATTTCTCACAGTGTTGTGTTCTTCATTGATACCTACATACTCTACAGGCATATTGAAACCTGCAAAAGGTACCATTTTGGCACCTAAAGCAATGTGTCTATTAGTAAAAGCGGTTGTTTTCATATTAATCAATTATCTGTTTATGTGAATATTCTGTTTAATGTCGTAAATCCAAATATCATCAGGGCAATATGTATGCTCCAGCAGACGGTCTGCCTCGCCAAGAGCCTTGCGCAAATCCTGACAAGCTACCACTGACACACCCCTGAGACCGTTACTAAAATTGACGAAATAGGGAGAATAACCATCCTTCTCCAAAGTGGAGAACATTCTGTCAGCGTTTGCATAATCCCTATACGCACCGATTATTACATGATAACGACCCTTGTTTTCCAAAGAATTACGCTGTTCTTCTTCCAACCTTTCTCTGGCAATACGTTCATTGACCAATTTCAAAGAATCAAGTTCCCTTTGTTTTTTTATCTTGGCGAGAGATTCCTGTTTCATCTTCTCAATCTCTTTGGAGGTAGGCTTTCCGACAATTGAACGGAAGAAATCACATCCTGTAAAAACCAATACTGAAACCATCAGTACGGGTATGATTCTGAAACTTTTCATACTAAAACGATTTTGTAATAATAACTCAACAAAAGTAGGTATTTTATGTTGTTCCCCCAAAAAAATGTATTTTTACACCCTAAAAAAGAAAACAACTGAAACATGAATACTTATTTGAAAGGAATAATGAAAAGATCGGCCGTCAAGATAAGGCACATTATCGCCCTGAGCGAACATGTAGACAAAGAAAGGGCCGAAATTTCTATCAGGAACAATATCGAATTCAGAGGTCCTAATGTGTATATCCTTGCATTTGCCATAGTGATAGCATCAGTAGGGCTGAATATAAACTCCATACCGGTGATAATCGGTGCGATGCTGGTTTCACCCCTCATGGGCCCTATACACGGTGTAGGCTTCGGGCTTGGAATCAACGATACTGACTTCCTCAAAAAATCGCTTACTAACCTTGTCATAATGGTCGCGATCAGTATTCTGGCGTCAACACTCTACTTCCTCGTATCCCCTCTTGAACTGGAGAATCCCACAGAACTTCTGGCCAGGACCAATCCGACGATATATGATGTACTGATAGCCCTGTTCGGCGGGTTTGCGGGCATAGTGGAAGTATGTAACAAGGAAAAGGGTACAGTCATCTCAGGCGTGGCTATTGCCACAGCACTTATGCCTCCCCTCTGTACTGTAGGATACGGACTTGCAACCCTGCAACCCACCTATTTCATTGGAGCCCTATACCTCTTTTTCATAAACAGCGTATTCATCGCAATTGCTACATTTCTGACGGTCAAATATCTCAAATTCCCGATTCATAAATTTGCAGATCCTGTAAAACAGAAGAGAGCTACCAGGTGGATCTCCCTCCTTCTGCTTGTCATCATCGCGCCAAGTATATGGACAGCAGTGGTAATGATTAAGGAAAACTCGTTCCAGCAGGATGCCAAAGGATTCATCAACCTGAACAAAAATATGGCCAGCAGCTATATCTACGACTATAAGATTGACCATAAGACCAAACCCTCTACCTTGGAGATTTTCATTGCAGGAGAGGCTCTCTCCGACAAAGAAAAGGATATGCTCTACAAATCAGCCAACACCTTTGGTATCAGCCCTGAACAATTGATCATCAGACAGAATGCTACGGTAACACAGGAAGACCTGACTAACAGAACAGCATTCCAAAGCATCTTTGAAAGGAACGACATGGAGATCAGCAAGAGAGAAGAGCAGATAGCCAAACTCAAGGAGGAGCTTGACATCTACAAATCAAAGAACCTTCCCTTCGAACAGCTCACCAAAGAGATGTGCGCCCAGTACAAAGAGATCAAGTATGTAGCCATTTCACGCGGATTCGAAATTGATCCCAAGACCATGGAACAGAAAGAGGTGATATCAGTCACCTTAACTGCAGAAACTCCCTTGAGCAATGAAGAGATGGAAAAGCTCAAGAACTGGATTGCAGTAAGGATAGACTTCGGGAACATAATTTTGACCCAGGAATAACAGGATGGGACTTATTTCACTGTGTTGTGCCATAGCTGTTGACACACTGACTATCCTCTTTGCAGGTGATCTGATGCAACATCAGCCACAGCTGAACAATGCCCATATAGACGGGACCCCGCTCAACGACAATTACGGGTACGACTACTCGGATTACTTCAAATACATCGCAGAAGAGGTAAACAGGGCAGATCTTGCCGTGGTCAATATGGAGTTTACAGTGGGAGTAACTCCTTTTACAGGGTACCCGACCTTTTCAGCTCCTGCAGCGCTTGCCAAAGAGGCAGCCGATGCCGGATTCGATATATTTCTATGCGCCAACAACCACATATGCGACAAAGGCAAAAGAGGCCTGCGCAGCACTCTTGATACATACGACACACTCGGCATTGAGCACACCGGTGCATTCAGGGACAGCCGTGACGAAATCACACGTAACCCACTGATGGTCGAGATTAACGGTCTGAGGCTTGCATTGGTAAATGTAACATACGGAACCAATGGAATCCCTGTCCCGGAGCCATATATCGTAGGTCATCTTGACAGCAGCTACATACGTAAGGCAATAGGAAGGGCCAGAGAGAAGGATGCCGATATCATAATCGCCCTGCCCCACTGGGGAGATGAATATGTCACCACTCCGAACAAGATCCAAAGGAGATGGGAAGAGTTTTTCTATTACTGTGGAGCAGATGCGGTAATAGGAGGTCATCCTCATATCATCCAGCCGCTTGTGGTCAGGGAGGAGCGAATAACCCTCTACTCGATGGGAAACCTTATATCCAACATGAGCCATGAAGGGACACCTTTAGGGCTGATGCTGCGCATAAAAATCGCCACTGAGCCAATCCCTCACATTTGCGATGCAGAGCCAATCCCGGTTTGGTGTTCCAGAAAAGGAATGTTCTCAGAAAAATATACAATTCTTCCTGTAGAACGATATCTGGACAAAGAGGAACTTTTCCTCAACAAAGCAGATTACAAAATGATGAAAGAGACATACATAAAATATAAAAAGCTATTTGATAAAGATGCAAATTGAAATAGAAGGGGTAGACCCGGTTGAGATTTACGGAGCCGGAAACTGCAATATAGAACTGATGAAGAGAAAATTTCCTAAAGCTACTCTTCATGCAAGGGGAAATGTCATAGCCATTGGGGGAGAGCCCGAAGAATCTGCCCTGCTCTACTCCCGCATTCAGGAACTTATAGAGATGAAAAGAAGAGGATTCGCAAGCGAGCGCGAGGAGGAGTTTCTGGAGCGGTTCTTCGACAAGAACGAGTACCACACTACAGTCGAGGAGGTATTACATGAGAACGCAGATTCGGACATAATCCTATGGGGGAACAGAGGAAAGGCCATCAAGGCAAAGACCAGAAACCAAAAGAGACTGCTTAAAGAATATCCACATAACGATCTTATCTTCGCCATAGGTCCTGCCGGCACAGGCAAGACATACACAGCAATAGCTCTTGCTGTGAGAGCTCTGAAAAACAAGGAGGTCAGAAGACTCATACTTACCAGACCTGCTGTCGAGGCAGGAGAACGACTGGGCTTCCTTCCAGGTGATCTTAAAGAGAAACTTGATCCCTACCTCCAGCCACTCTACGATGCACTTGGAGATATGATAGATAGCAAAAAGCTCCAGTCGTATTTAGAGGAGGGTGTAATACAAATCGTCCCTTTGGCATATATGAGGGGAAGGACTCTTGACAATGCCTTCGTTATACTGGACGAGGCTCAGAACACGACACTGGGTCAGCTCAAGATGTTCCTTACCAGAATGGGAAGCAATGCCAAATTTATAGTCACGGGTGACGCCACACAGATAGACCTGCCCAATAAAAAAGAGTCCGGTCTGATTAAAGGGACCGAACTCCTCAAAGATATCAAGGGAATTAGTATTATCAACTTCGGCAAGGAGGATATTGTAAGACATCCTCTTGTTACCAAGATAATAAAGGCATTCGAAGCACAGACAGATTCTCTACCATGAGCCTCCGGCTCCACCACCACCAAAGTGTCCGCCTCCGAAACCACCGGTAAATCCACCACCTCCAAAACCTGAGTGACCACCGCCTCCCCTTCCTGAGGACTTGAAGATTTCAGAGAGGATAACAGCATCCACTATATCCTTTGTTACTGAAGATTTGCCACTCTGTATGACTTTGCTCTTTTTAGGGGCGATAATCAACAGGAGTATCCATATTACTCCCAACATCACCACCAGAGCTATGATGTCCAGCAGGAGGTCTTCTTCATCACCGGACTCATACTCTTTTGCGGAATACTCACCACCGGCGAGTTTCATAAGGACATTCACCGCATTGGATACACCGTGATAGTATTCATTATTCTTGAATTCAGGTATCATCTCCTGTTCGATGATACGCTTGACTGTAGCATCAGGAATTGCACCTTCAAGACCGTAACCCGTTGCGATGAAGACCTCTCCACGGCTGCTTCCAATCTTGGGCTTTACCAATATTACTATACCGTTGTCAAATTCCTTATTTCCCACGCCCCACTGCTCACCGACTTGCTGGGCATACTCGGCAATCGGGTATCCATCCAGATCATTTACAGTCACTACCACTATCCTATTGGATGTGGAATCAGCAAATCTTACAAGAGTTGAATTGAGTTCATTCTGCTGTGACTGTGAGAAGATTCCTGCAAAGTCATTGACAGGAAGCGATACAGAGGGCTTTTTCACTATGCCGGCACACAGGCTGGCACATTGAAAGAAGACCAATATGGTTATCAGGGAAAGTCTATTCACCAAATGAGATTTCATCCGAAAGTTCATTTACATCATTTTTAGAGTAAGGGAAATAAGTTTTAAGCTTTTCACCCACCATTCCGACCGCATCAGTAAGTCCCTTTTCAAATTCTCCATTTGCAAAACTACTTACCATACAATCCCTTACATCGTTCCAGAAATCAGCGCCTACCTTTTCATTGATACCACTGTCACCTATTATGGAGAGCGAGCGACTCTGGTAAGCGACATAAATCAATACTCCGTTATGCAAATTTGTATTGCACATACCAAGTTTATTGAAAACATGGGCTGCCCTTTCACAAGGGTCTCCTTTACAGACGGATTCTATGTGAATGCGAATCTCGCCTGAGGTATTTTTTTCAGCCTTTGCTATGGATTCGACCATACGCTTCTGCGCATGTTTGTCCAGAATTTCTTTGACTCTCATTATTCAAAAGAGACTTTGGGTGCAGTAGCTGCTCCTTCCTGAGACTTGAAATATCCCTTCTTTTCAAAACCGAAAAGTGATGCGATGATATTGTCCGGGAATTTGCGAATCATTGTATTGTACTGCTGTGCAGATTCATTGAATTTATTTCTCTCTACTGTAATTCTGTTTTCAGTACCTTCAATCTGAGCCTGAAGTTCGAGGAAATTCTGATTTGCCTTCAGATCAGGATACTGTTCAACAGATACCAAAAGTCTTCCTACTGCTGCCGAGAGTTCACTCTGAGCACTCTGGAATGCAGCAATCTGTTCTTCGGTAAGGTTGGTAGGGTCAATCATGGTCTGAGTTGCCTTTGCGCGAGCGTTGATTACAGCCTCCAGAGTACTTGACTCATGTGAAGCATAACCCTTGACAGTGGCCACGAGATTGGGAATGAGGTCCATTCTTCTCTGATATACATTTTCGACCTGAGACCAGGCTTTCTGTACATTTTCATCCATTCTGACCATTGAGTTATAAGAATTCTTAACCCAGAAAAACAAGATAGCAACTACAGCTATCACTGCTATCCATATCCATGTACTTTTTTTCATAAACGTATAATAATTAGTTGATTATTTCAGTTTTACACATCTTACGGAGATACCATAACTATCTTTGTCAACATAGTGAAGGTTGAAAGCACTGCTATTATAATGAATGTAACGGTAGCAGGCTTCCTGTCCATCATTGACCTCTTTGGAACTCCACCACATTCCATAAACGGAGACATTTTCAAAATTCTGATAATTGTCAGAAGAGTTTCCAACGGGTATACCGTTCCATCCAGAATCATTTGAATGATTGTTGTCAGGCGAGTAGGGCCACATATTTTCACCGTTGAGTGTAACAGAGGCCGAACATATTGAGCCAAGTCCTTCCCAAGTATCGAGAAAGCCCAGAGGCTCTCCACCGTTTAGGGCCTTAGCCAAATCTTCCCAGTCCTCTCCTGTGGGAATTGACCATCCTTCAGGACAGATTCCTTGCGGACCATTGCCAAGACCGCTGCCTGAGTGTGATGAGGTAGCTTCGTTCCATGAGTATAGTCTGCCGAAGAGCTTGTCAATAGATCCCGAGTTCTCATAAGCGACACCCACCGGAGCTTCAGGAGTACCGGCATAGGCAAGGTTCTCCACGAACCATGTAAGGTTCCCGTAATCCTTAATCATGTACTCATATCCGTCACGCGGATCAGTGAATGTTCTGTCAGAGGCTTTAAGGCCGGAGACCGAAGAGGTGTTGATTGCTGTAATCTCTATGTTTTTGGTAGATATATAATATCCCGGGGCCTCTGCAGTGAGTTCTATTGAATAAGTTCCTGGGGTTTCCGGAACCGTGAATGTTATGTTCCTGTCCCAAAGAGTATCTATGCCCAACTCAGGTGAATACCAAAAGTATGCAGGATTTTTAGGTGTAGTGATCCCCTCTGCGTAGGCAGATACTATCTCGTTGGTTACTACATACGTAGGTATTGAACAGGTCACACTTCCCTTCATGAACTCTTTTGTAGCCTCCTCTTCCTTTTTGCATCCTGAGAAGAGAATGAATGAAAGAGTCAGCAGTGTCAATATAAAACCGTATCTGGTATGTGTCATACTATTATAGCTATACTTTAGTCACAAAATACAAATATGAAGAAAAAAAACTAATTTTGTACAAGTTAAATACCAATAAATATGCCGAAAAAGAGATACAAAGTAAGTTTGTTGCTGGCTCTGTCCATCCTTACTGTCACAATCACAGGCTGCAGGCAGGGATACAGGCGGATTGAAGGTTTCGCCCAAGGGGGGACGTTCCACATAATTTATTCACCACAAGGTGATGAGAAAGAGATCTCGAGGATGGTTAATTCCATCTTGAGCGAGATTGAGACGACACTCTCCGGCTATAACCCCGAATCTGTTATCTCCCGGTTTAACAATTCCGCAATCGGGAGCGATATAGAGCTTAACAAATATTTCATTGAGCTTTTCAGGATATCGGATTCAATAAGCCGCATCACAGATGGGTTTTTCGATGTGAGCGCAGGCCCGGTTTTCGATTACTGGGGATTCGGATTCAAAAACAGCGAGAGCATGGATTCCCTGATAATAAATGCAGTAGAAAAAGGGGCTATAGATTCGATAAAGAGCTTTTGCGGAATGGATATGTTCGAGCTCAGAGGCGACAGGATATACAAGCGAGACCCACGCGCAAGACTGAATTTCAACGCAATAGCACAAGGTTATACATGCGATGTAATTGCAGACTCCCTCAGGAGCAGAGGCGTTGAAAACTACCTTGTCGAGGTAGGAATGGAGATTGTCTGCAAGGGCAGAAACGCCAAGGGTGGCAAATGGCGTATAGGCATAGACAAGCCTGTGGATGGCAACATGAATGCCGGTGAGAACATTCAGGAAATAGTAGAGGTAACTGACTGCGGAATCGTCACTTCAGGAAACTACCGCAAATTCTTTATCATTGACGGCGAGAAATACGCCCATTCAATAGATCCTCATACAGGTTTCCCCACCCACCATAATCTACTGAGTGCCACTATTATAGCAAAAAATGCAACAATCGCGGACGCGCTTGCGACATTCGCCATGTCTGCCGGAACACAGACCGCAGAAGAGTTCTTCAGTTCACGCAGTGATACCAAGGCATATCTTATATGCGGTGACAATGTAATAAAGGTAGGTGATTGGGAATAAGAGACATAAAACCAGAGGGTGACCTCTAAGCCACTTTGTGCTTTTTGGTCACCCTCGTTTTTTGACATACGCCTATGTTGTTACTTCACGGCAGTCTTAAAGAAGTCATTTCCCTTGTCATCAACAAGAATGAATGCAGGGAAGTTTTCAACCTCAATTTTCCAAATAGCCTCCATTCCGAGTTCAGGGTATTCGACACACTCTATTGACTTGATATTGTTCTGTGCAAGAATTGCAGCAGGTCCACCGATTGATCCAAGGTAGAATCCGCCATATTTCTTGCAGGCATCGGTGACTGCTTGGCTGCGGTTGCCTTTGGCAAGCATAATCAGCGAACCTCCATTAGCCTGGAACTCATCCACATAAGGATCCATTCGTCCTGCAGTTGTGGGGCCCATTGAGCCACATGCCATTCCGGCAGGAGTCTTGGCCGGGCCTGCATAGTAAATAGGATGATCCTTCATATACTGAGGCATTCCCTCTCCGGCATCCAGACGCGCTTTAATTTTGGCGTGTGCTATATCACGTCCTACTATGATAGTTCCGTTGAGGTTAAGTCTTGTACCTACAGGATAGTTGGAGAGAATCTTGCACACCTGAGCCATTGACTGGTTCAGATCTATCTCCACAGCTCCGGCATCTGCTGCGTTGCGCAGTTCCTGAGGAATAAGTTCGTAGGGCTTGTCGTCCATCTTTTCAATCCATATACCGTCAGAATTGATCTTTGCCTTGATATTGCGGTCTGCAGAACAGCTTACGCCAAGACCTATCGGACAGCTTGCCCCGTGACGCGGAAGACGAATTACACGAATATCGTGTGCCATATATTTACCACCGAACTGGGCTCCGAGTCCTATCTTGTGAGTCGCCTCGAGAAGTTCCTTTTCGAGTTCGATGTCACGGAACGCACGTCCTGTTTCATCTCCGGTTACGGGAAGTTCATCGTAGAAGTGAGTTGAAGCTAGCTTAACGGTAAGAAGGTTCTTTTCAGCTGATGTACCACCAACTACAATAGCTATGTGGTAGGGAGGACAAGCAGCTGTTCCCAGACTCTTCATCTTTTCAACAAGGAAAGGTACGAGTGTTCCCGGATTCTGGATACGCGCTTTGGTCTCCTGATAAAGGTATGTCTTATTAGCAGAGCCACCACCTTTGGTCACACATAGGAAGCGGTACTCCATTCCGTGTGTGGCCTCAATATCAATCTGTGCAGGAAGGTTGCACTTGGTATTCACCTCATCATACATATTCAGAGGAGCGTTCTGCGAATAGCGCAGATTTTCTTCGGTATATGTCTTGTAAACACCGAGTGACAGTGCCTCTTCATCGCAATAGTTTGTCCACACCTGCTGTCCCTTCTCGCCATGGATGATAGCGGTTCCTGTATCCTGACACAGAGGCAGTTTACCCTTTGAAGCCACCTCAGCATTACGCAGGAACGTCAGAGCCACATACTTATCATTTTCCGAAGCTTCGGGATCTGAAAGTATCTTAGCCACCTGCTCATTATGAGAACGGCGCAAAAGGAAGCTGACATCACGGAAGGCTGTATTAGCCATCACGGTAAGTCCCTCCTTCTCTATTTTGAGGATTGGTGTACCTTCGAATTCCGACACTGAAACATATTGTTCAGAACCGGGAATCTTATAATATTCAGTCTGGTCCTGGCCAAACTGAAACATAGGGGCATATTTGAATTCCATATCTGTATTATTTATAGTTTGTTATTTTTCATCTCCGCCCTCCATCAGGAACTTTTTCATGAAGGGATTCAGATCTCCATCCAGAACACCCTGAGTATCCGAGGTTTCGTAACCGGTTCGCAGATCCTTTACCATCTTGTACGGATGGAGAACATAGTTGCGAATCTGAGAGCCCCATTCGATCTTCTTCTTCTTGCCCTCAAGCTCGGCTCGTTTCTCTTCCCTCTTCTTGAGTTCAAGGTCATACAAGTGAGACTTGAGGATGCGAAGTGCATTCTGGCGGTTATCCAACTGAGATCTCGTCTCTGTATTTTCGACAACAATTCCGGTGGGTATGTGACGAACTCTTACACCTGTCTCTACCTTATTCACATTCTGGCCTCCGGCACCTGAAGAACGGTATGTATCCCATTCCAGATCTGAAGGATTTATCTCGATCTCAATATTGTCATCCACGAGCGGATAGACGAAGACAGAGGAGAATGTCGTCTGCCGCTTGCCTTGGGCATTGAAAGGAGAGATTCTCACCAGGCGGTGTACTCCGCTTTCACCTTTGAGGTATCCGAAAGCATAATCTCCTTCAAACTGTATTGTGACTGACTTGATACCGGCATCCTCACCCTCAAGCATATCACACACAGACACTTTATAATTGTTCCTCTCTCCCCACCTCATATACATCCTCATGAGCATAGCGGACCAGTCATTACTCTCCGTTCCACCGGCACCTGAGTTGATCTTCAGAAGAGCGCCCAAAGAATCACCCTCATTTCCAAGCATATTACGCAGTTCAAGATCCTCGATTTCAGATACAAGGGATGCATACGCCGAGTCAATCTCCTCAGATGAGCTTTCATCCTGACCGGCAAGCTCGACCAATACCTCCAGATCTCCGAAGTGGCTCCAGATCTTATCGTACCCATCAACCCAGAACTTTTTGCCTGCCATCTCCTTGAGAAATGCCTCTGCCCTCTTTGGATCATCCCAGAAGCCATCAGCGAAAGACTCCTCCTTCATCTTTTCCACTTCACTACGGCGTGTTTCAATATCCAGACACCTGTGAAGTGTCGAAATCCTCTCTTTCAATTCATTTATCTGTTCGTCGTTTATCATATTCTATAAAACTGTTCTTTTTAAAACCTCAAGTATCTCTGCATAATCAAAACCCCTGCCAAGAGCATATCGTATGAGTTTTTCCCTCCTTTTGACAGGGTCGCTCTCCTTCAAGGAGCGGTTTTTGGCCTTAAGCAACTTCTCCAGAGTCATGGCAGCAGACTCACTATCCATCCCCTCCAAAACACTCTCTATCAGATCCCGGCTGATACCTTTAGCAGCAAGAGCATAGGCGATCTTTCGTCTTCCCCAGCCGCTTATCTTCGATTTGTCATTGACAAAAAAGGTCGCATACCTGCCATCATCCAGAAATTTTTCTTTCTGCAGCTGTACGATAATCTTCCTCCTCTGCTCAGGAGTGAGATCCCGCACCGCAAGTTTACGTTCAATATTCTTACTGCAATACTCTCTCTTCGAGCACAAAGTCATCATTGCGGCAAGAGCTGCGGAGTATTCATCCTTCATACCATCAAAAATAGTGGCCTAAACTGATATAGGCATTGAACTTCTTGTTTGCGGTACTGAGTTCCAGCGTGATGGGACCGAGTACCGGAATATCATACGAGTAGCCTATACCTGCACCATGTGCCAAATATGATGACATATAGGATTCATTCCACTGATAAGCCTTGGCGAAGAAACTTTTTATATCAACCGCATCCCTTATAATATTATACATCAGGGAGATATAATGTCTACCCAGAAAATTGACCCTGAAGTCAAGGCGTCCGACAACCACCAGAGGGTGACAATATTCCGGATGAAGAAGCCCCACAAACGGAAGCTGGTGATCATCATACCTGCCCGGCACAGAACTTCCTACGAAATTCTCATAAGCCAAGTGATTCTCCCTTGTGATAAGATACCTTCCATAAACCTGAGGCATAAGAACAAAACGCCTGTCTCCCAAAGGTATGAAAGACTCGAAATTCAGCCTTACGTCCCCAAATGTGAGGAACTCTGCCTTATTCAACAAGTCAGCATACTTCCAGCTTGCATTCAGATCCATCCTCACTCCACTCGTAGGGAACTCCGAACGGTCGGTATTGTCGAAGCGGAACTCTCCATAAAGACTTGCAAGCACGCTGTGGAGCGAATCTCTGGTGTTATAGAAAGGGTCTGTACTTGCATTCACCAACAGGCGCGAGTTATGGTAGTAGGTAATATCAGTACCCACTTTTACAGAATAATTCTTTGTGTAAAATTCTGACAGATAGAGAGCTACCCTCTGTTTGTAAAACTCTATGCTGTTGTTGTCAACTCCTAAATCCCTCAGGGACATGTCACTAGACTTGAAATAGTAAGCGAGGTTGATATTTGAAAACCTTCCTGGAACATAGCTTAGCTCTATTTTGCCCCATGGGTTATAGCTGAACCTCCATGCCACATCCATCTTGAAGCCGGTAAGCCTGTAGTGGTTTATTCCTAAATCCAGCAAGAATGAGGCAGCCTCCTGAGTATCGAATCTCAAAGCTGCAGAGAGACTGTGTGGCTGAGAGGCTTCTATGTCAATGTCAAGGGTATAGCCATCATCCCATTCATTGTCGGAGAGGGTGTAGTTGACATTCTTGTAGATATTGAGCCCCTTCATACCATAAATCTTCTCTTCAATATCCTGTCCGGTCATATATACATCCGTTTTAAGCCCGAATCTTCGCAAAAGCCAATTCGAGTCCCTGAGGTCTACACCATTGATATTGATATCTGTCACCAAAATAGTATCTGAGTACATATTCATCGCTCTTGGTGCATGAAGTGTTTTGGTGTTGGGTCCGAATGTATTCAGATACTCCTTGAGCTGGACGAGGGACTCCCTCAGATCATCAGCACTTTTGTACCCCATACCTATAATATCTGAGATACTATTCTTGTCGAAGCTCAGCATCCCGTAATCCTTAAGATCCGGAGAGATGCACATGTAACACTCTTTAATATTCTCTGAGGTCTTGGCCTGAGTAATGATTCCAAGCAAACGACCTACCTGCTCAGGCAGAGAGTTGAGATCTTCCGCCTTGGCGACCTTGTTTCCTGCGACCTTGACACCGATGACAATATCCGCTCCCATGGACTTACACACATCCACAGGAAAGTTATTTACCATTCCACCATCGGCAAGGACCATATTCTCGATTCTCACTGGCGAAAAGACTCCTGGGATTGCCATACTTGCCCTTATTGCATAGGGCAGCCTGCCATCCTTGAAAACCACCTCATCTCCGGTGACAATATCTGTTGCCACGCAGGCAAATGGTATCGGAAGTTCCTTAAAATCGAGAGAATCCTGATACCCGACAAAAAGGGAGTTGAAGAGAGTGATAAGGTTGTTGCCACCGATAACACCGGCGGGAAGCGAACTGATAAAACTTTTGGCGTCTGCCCTCGATTCTTCCTTTGTCTTTTTACTTTGGCCGAAAGAGAACGGAATCGAGAAAAGAAACTCCCTTTTCCGCATTTTCTCTGAATAGGAGAGGTACTCCCTGTCAATCTTGTCCATCATATACCTAGACCAGTCAAGGTTGCTGATAATAGAATCCATTTCATAAGGATCGTACCCAGCTGCATACATAGCTCCTATAATGGAGCCCATAGAGGTTCCCGCTATATAATCGACAGGAATATCGAGTTCCTCCAGTACCTTGAGAACTCCGATATGGGCAGCACCTTTGGCTCCCCCTCCGGAGAGAACCAGCCCGATACGTGGCCTTTGGGTTTTCTGTATCACCATGGCAGAATCGGTCTGTGCCGAAATTGAAATTGGAACTGCAGTAAGCAAGATCGAAACTGCCGCAATAGTTATGATTGTCCGGAATATCTTCATATTTTGTTTTGTTTTCCACTGAGCATGCCGCAGGCAGCAAGGATATCCTCTCCCCTTGAGGCCCGAAGCGTCGTTACTATACCACTGTCATTGAGTCTCTTTTTGAATGCCTCAATCACAGGCATGGGGGATGTTTCCAACGGAGAATCGGGTATCTTGTGAAACCTGATGAGATTGATCCTGCACTCGAGCCCCTTGAGAAGTCGGGCAAGTGCATCTGCATGTGCCTTTGAATCATTAACACCATTGAACATAATATACTCGAAACTCACTCTGCGCTGACCGGTAAAGTCATACTCTTTGATAATCGATATCGTCTCTTCGATAGGATATGGCTTCTCCATCGGCATAAGTTCAGCCCTTTGGGCGGGAAAGGGGTTGTGCAGGCTGACAGCCAGATGGCAAGAGGACTCATCAAGAAATCTTCTCAATGGCGCCACACCTCCGTCCACAGCTCTGTTTATACCTATCGTAGAGAGGGTTATCCTTTTAGGACTCCACCCGAATCCCCAGGGTGCAACAAGTATTTCGATAACTTTCTTGACATTCTCCCAGTTATCCAGAGGTTCTCCCATACCCATAAAGACCGTATTGGTCAGTCGAGCACTTTCATCTGCCTCCAGATACTGATTGATTATCTCACCTGCATCCAACGAGCCATGGTATCCCTGACGGCCTGTCATGCAGAAACGGCATCCCATCCTGCATCCGGGCTGGGAAGAGACACATAGCGTGGCTCTCTCCTTATCGGGAATCATCACTGCCTCGACTCCGTAAAGAGACTCTCCCCTTTGGACAGGAAAGAGATATTTTTTAGTTCCATCCTGTGAGGCTGCAAAATCAAGATATTTGGTACGACCTATCTCATACTCACCGGAAAGCCTTTCCCTGAGAGCTTTAGAGAGATTGGTCATCTTATCGAAAGAGTCGACTCTGGCTACATAAAGCCAGTGTGCAATCTGTTTTGCAGTATAGGCCGGAGTGCCCAATTCGGAGCATACTTGCTTGAGCTCCTCCAATGTCATTCCCAATAATTTCTTCATTTATCAAAAAGGTTTCCGTGGCAGTGCAAAAGTATGAAAAATATCAGAATTTAACCTATATTTGCACTGATTAAAAAAGAAAGATATGGCGAAAGAGATAGAAAACAATGAAATGGCCAGCAGCAACAACGCTGCAAAAATGAAAGCTTTGCAAGCCACTCTTGACAAAATTGAGAAAGATTTCGGCAAGGGTGCCATAATGAAGATGGGGGATCAGGCCGATACCGAAGTATCTGTCATCCCTTCAGGCTCGATTGCACTTGACAATGCACTGGGAGTAGGAGGATACCCCCGTGGAAGGGTGATTGAGATCTACGGACCCGAATCAAGCGGTAAGACCACCCTTGCGATCCACGCAATTGCCCAGGCGCAGAAAAACGGTGGCATTGCTGCCATCATAGATGCTGAACATGCATTTGACAGGACATACGCCAAACATCTGGGTGTAAACCTCGACTCACTCCTGATATCCCAGCCTGACAATGGTGAACAGGCTCTCGAAATAGCTGACAACCTTATTCGAAGCGGTGCTATAGACATCATAGTGGTGGACTCTGTTGCCGCACTTACTCCCAAAGCCGAAATTGAGGGAGAGATGGGAGACCAGAGAGTCGGTCTGCAGGCTCGTTTAATGAGCCAGGCACTCAGAAAACTTACAGCAACCATTGCCAAGACCAATACCTGCTGTATCTTTATCAACCAGCTCAGGGAAAAGATCGGCGTAATGTTCGGCAATCCGGAAACCACCACAGGTGGTAATGCTCTCAAATTCTACGCATCAATCCGCATTGACGTAAGAAAAGTCACCCAGCTCAAGGATGGAGAGGATGCTACAGGAAACAGAACAAGGGCCAAAATCGTTAAGAATAAAGTAGCTCCCCCCTTCAAGAAAGCAGAGTTCGATATTGTATTCGGTGAAGGTATCTCCAGAATCGGTGAGATAGTGGATTTAGGTGTAGAATACGAAATCATCAAGAAGAGCGGTTCATGGTTCAGCTACAATGAGACAAGGCTGGCTCAGGGAAGGGACGCTGTAAAGAAGCTGCTCACTGACAATGTAGAACTCGCAGAAGAGATCGACATGAAGATTAGAGAAGCCCTCAGAAACATTAAAGACTGATTTTAATATGAATACAGTAGTTAGTGGTATCCGTTCTACAGGACACCTTCATCTGGGAAACTATTTCGGAGCACTGAAGAACTTTGTCAGGATTCAAGATATATACAATTGTTTTTTCTTCATCGCTGACTTGCATTCTCTTACCACCCATCCCCATCCGGATGACTTTCACAAGAGCGTAAAAATCATCTTGGCCGAATATATCGCTGCAGGACTTGACCCCGAGAAGGCTACAATCTTCATTCAGAGCGATGTGCCTCAGGTAAGCGAACTCTATGTTCTGCTGAATATGCTCTCATATAAGGGAGAACTTGAAAGGACGACATCATTCAAGGACAAGGTCAGGCTCGCCAAAGCACAGGCCAGAAACAAGCCAGTGGAGGAGATTTCATACGATGACAATAACGACGAGGGTATAAACATCAATGCCGGCCTACTCACCTACCCTACACTTATGGCTGCCGATATTCTCATCCATAGGGCAGATTTCGTCCCGGTGGGTAAAGACCAGGAGCAGCACCTCGAATTTGCAAGGGTTCTGGCAAGAAGATTCAACAACATGTACGGAGAAGAGGTCTTTCCTGAACCCCGTGCACTGGATTTCGGCACCGGACTGATAAAAGTACCCGGACTGGACGGTTCAGGCAAGATGGGCAAGAGTGAAGGAAACGGCATTTATCTATACGATGACGAGGCGACCATAACCAAGAAAGTCAAGAAGGCTCTTACAGACTCCGGTCCCACAGAGCCAAATGCACCTATGCCGGAATATATCAAGAACCTCTTCACACTCATGTCCCTGGTATCAGATCCCTCTACAGTGGACTATTTCATGGAGAAGTACAACACTTGCACCATCCGTTACGGAGATATGAAAAAGCAGCTTGCTGAGGATATCTGCAAGGTGACACTTCCTATAAAAGAGAGGATAGATGACGTCTATAACGATGACGCTTATCTGCACAAGGTAGTAGAGAGCGGCAGGGAGAAGGCTCGAGAAAGTGCAGCAAAGACTCTTGAACTGGCGCGCAAAGCAGTAGGATTCAAAGTATTCTAAGCATCATCTTTAAACAATAAAAAAGGTTACCCATTCAAAAAAAGAAGCAGGTAACCTTTTTTTTATTTCTTCTTGACATAAAAAGAAAAAGGACAAACCTCATTTCTGATGATTTGTCCCTTTCGCTCCCCTTCTAGGACTTGAACCTAGGACCCCCTGATTAACAGTCAGGTGCTCTAACCAACTGAGCTAAAGAGGAATTTCGTGTCTCTTTCTTTAAGACGTTGCAAAGGTAAGCATTTTTTTTGATTTGCAAAAAAAAAGTTACTTTTGTGAGGTAAAAATTAAATGTTTCCCCAAAATGGATTTAAATCTACTGGCAAAAACCATCAAAGAGAGCCTGATCGAGAATCAGAAAGCAGAAGTTCCATCTCTCGGCACATTCCTGTTCCGCATTTCCGCTGCCCGCATATCAGAAGATGGAAAGACCATCCTTCCCCCATCAGGAGCAGTTTCCTTTAAAAGCGACACCAAAGTCACAGGTGAATCTTTAATCAGATACTGTTCATCCAGAACAGGAATCTCAGTAAAAAGTACCACCTACGAAATGCACAATTGCATTGAAAATCTTAAAAGGGAACTTTCAAAAGAAAAAAGAGTCCATCTACCTGAGCTCGGTCTGCTGACACCAGACAATGCCGGAGTGATTATATTTACACCTGAAGATGAAGATTCCATTTGCAGGGACATTTTCGGCTTTACCCCAGTTTCAGTAAAGCCAATAAAAGAGAACAAGCAGGTCCAACAAGAGGACCATACCGACAAAACTCTCGAAATTACTGAAAAGAAGGCCACTCAAGAAAAAGACAAAGAGACCCCCAAGGAGAAGAAGAAAAAGGGTCTGTCAAAAGCAATGATGGCAGCAATCATTTCAATCGCCGCCATCATAATAGTTCTTGTTGCAATATATCTTCTTGGACGTTTCGGTCTACTCGACAGCATAATATATACCGAAGAGGAACTTGAGCTCATAAAGAGTACAGTTAACCGATAGTCGCACCATTGTCGAGCCTTTCGGCAGGAGTGATGAATCTCATCTTGCCATCGCTTTGACGCGCCATAAGGATCATTCCTTTGGACTCAATTCCCCTTATCTTTCTCGGAGCAAGATTGGCCAGAATCGAGATCTGCTTTCCTACCATCTCTTCGGGAGTATAGTATTGAGCAATACCGGATACAATCACACGTTTGTCAATACCCGTATCAATCGTCAGTTTAAGAAGCTTATCTGTCTTGGGAACCCTTTCGGCCTCAAGCACGGTAGCTGTCCTTATATCCATCTTCTCGAAATCCTCGAAGGTACACTCACTCTTCTGAGGTTCCACAGGAGCCGGAATGGCATTAGCAGCAGCCTCTTTAAGGTTTGCTTGCTTAGTTGCAGCAAGTTTGTCAAGCTGTGCCTGGATAACATCATCTTCAACTTTTGCAAACAGAAGTTCAGCCTTTTCAAGCTGGTGTCCTTCGGTGAGAATATCGTGATTTCCGAGATTATCCCATTTCAATACATCCTTTGGAAGATTGAGCATACCAAGGAGTTTCTCAGTTGAAAAAGGTGTAAATGGAGCAAATGCGATTGCAAGATCTACACAAATCTTCAAAGATGTCCTGAGGATGGAGGCACACCTGTCCATATCGCTCTTAGCCACCTTCCATGGCTCAGTCTCAGTAAGATATTTGTTTCCAAGACGTGCCAGATTCATAGCCTCCTTGACAGCTTCCCTGAATTTATAGTTTTCCAGAGCATCTGACAGACGTGCCTTAATCACGCCAACCTGTTCGAGAGTCTGTCTATCGATGGCATCAGGAGCTGCATCTGCAGGAACTTTTCCATCGAAATACTTATGCGTAAGAACGATAGCCCTATTAACAAAGTTACCATAAATGGCCACAAGTTCTGAATTGCAACGAGACTGGAAATCTTTCCATGTAAAGTCATTGTCTTTGGTCTCAGGAGCATTTGCACAAAGAACATACCTGAGCATATCCTGTTTTCCAGGCATTTCGCGCAGATACTCATGAAGCCATACCGCCCAATTTCTGGATGTAGAGATCTTGTCACCTTCGAGGTTGAGGAACTCATTTGCAGGAACATTGTCAGGAAGAATGTATCCGTCACCGTAAGCCTTCAGCATAGAAGGAAAAACAATGCAATGGAAGACAATATTGTCCTTTCCGATAAAATGGACCATCTTGGTATCTTCACTCTTCCACCACTTTTCCCAATCATCGGGACGAGCTTCTATGGTATTGGAGATATACCCGATAGGGGCATCAAACCAGACATAAAGAACCTTTCCCTCTGCTCCCTCAACAGGAACAGGAACACCCCAATCGAGGTCTCTGCTCACAGCACGGGGAAGAAGTCCGCCGTCCAACCATGATTTACACTGACCGTAGACATTGGTTTTCCACTCCTTGTGACCTTCGAGAATCCACTCTCTAAGCCAAGGTTCATACTGATCAAGAGGTAGATACCAGTGTTTAGTCTTCTTTTTGATAGGAGCATTTCCGCTCAAAGCCGAGTGGGGATTAATAAGCTCATCGGGACTCAGAGTGCATCCGCACTTTTCACACTGGTCACCATAAGCTCCCTCTGCTCCACATTTGGGACATGTTCCTACTATATAACGGTCTGCCAAGAACTGATGTGCCTGCTCATCATAGTACTGTTCACTCTCTTTCTCAATGAACTTTCCCTCCTTATAGAGTTTTTCGAAAAACTCGGAAGAGGTTTTATGATGTATCTTGGAAGAAGTTCTGGAGTAAATGTCAAAACTGATTCCAAGTTCTTCAAATGATTCTTTAATGAGTTTGTGGTACTTGTCCACAATATCCTGAGGCGAGCATCCCTGCTTGCGTGCCTTGATGGTGATAGGTACACCATGTTCGTCAGATCCTCCCACAAAAAAGACCTCCTTGCCACACATACGCAGATACCTTACATAAATATCGGCAGGAACATATACACCTGCTAGGTGACCGATGTGGACAGGGCCATTCGCATAAGGAAGTGCCGAGGTAACTAAATAACGTTTATATTCTGACATTGTAAAAAGATTAAAAGATTGATATTACAAATTCAAATTTATATTCCCCGAAAGGAACCCTATATTCAGGAAGAGGAATCGCACCCCAAGAATTCACACAAGCAAGACCTTGCTGCACAAGATCCAAAGTCACAAAAGCCTGCTTGCGGGGAACAAGTTCCGAAGAGTGTCTGACATATCCCTTCTCAGTCAAATCCAGATCCTCAATGGCAAAGTTGAGAGCAGATGCTGTAAAGGGGCGCATAGCCATAACGCACATACCACTACCAGACTTGTCAAGAACCTTGAAATCCCTCAAGCCGGTCCTTGCACCACATTCGCCCGGACGCACATAATCATACTGGTACATATCTGCAACAGAACTCCTATACCTGCCGATGGTGGCAGAGGTACAGCGGTCCTGGTAGTTTTCAAAAGGCCCGTAACCATAATAGTCCACCTGCGTAAAGCGGGCAGGCATCGAGAACCTGACTCCGAACCTGAAGAGATCCGGAATTTCTTCCTGACCACCCTCCCCGTCTTTTACAGGAGAGAGATGCTCAGTAACAAATACCTTTCCTGAAGGGTCTATGAGATAATTCATTTCCAGCCTTGCCGGAACTTTAGTCAGAGAATAGGATGCACTCACAAGGGCTGTACCGTCATCCTGAAGCGATGCTTCGACACGACCATCAAGTTTGAAGCCCGGATCTTTCCATACTGCAAGCTTATTCTGAAGACCGGCACCCTTATCATTGTCAGTAGCAGCCCTCCAGAAATTCGGAACAATAGGATCTTCGATATAGTCCACCCCTGCGTAAACCATCTTATCTATCCATCCTTCAGAACGTGATATCCTGACCATCCATCCGTCACCCTTGATAAAGAAGAAACGGAAATCCGAATCGATTTCTACTGAACCTGAAGCATTAAGCGATTCACTGGATATTTGGGCGTACCTTTGTTCGAAGTCTGGCTCCCTTACTGTAAGGTAGTCACTGGCAAGTACATCTCCGGCAGAAAGAAGGTTCTCACTACTCTTGAGACGGTACTTTACGACAATAGCGATCTCTTCAGCCCCATCCAGAGAGGCAAGTTCCCTGGCAATGGGCAGAGTCAAATCTACCCTCTGCTGGGGTTTTACCTTCAGATTCGCAATAGAACCGCTCAGTACAGCCTTTGTATCAGCCATCAAAGTCCAGTCAAGAGCAAAATTTGAAAGGTCCCGGAAGAAATATTCATTGAAAATAGAGATCTTGCCATTTAGAGTATCAACCAGAGATGTGAGTATATTCCTGTACTGATGACCAACCTCATAAGCAGAAGGGTGAAGAGTTCTATCTGCAGCAATGAAGCCATTACAATTGAAATTTCCATCGGTGGGGTCATATTCATTATAACTGCCGCCATAGGTAAATGTAGCTCTTGAATCTTCATCAAACCTGATAACACTCTGATCGACAAAATCCCATATAAAACCTCCCTGATAATGGGGATATTTACGAACCAGTTCCCAATACTGTGCAAAACCACCCATTGAATTCCCCATTGCATGGGCATATTCACATTGAATCAAAGGCCTTGAAGGAGTCCCGGAGGCATATTTTTCACAGGATTTGTATCCGAAATACATGGGACAGTAGATATCAGAATGTTCCGTTTTCTCCGGATCATAGTAGTCAATAGCCCTCTCATAATGGATAGGGCGGGAAGAATCATACGCCTTGATATAATTATAGCACTCTACAAAGTTGGGACCATGTCCCGCCTCGTTTCCCATACTCCAGATAATAACACACGGATGGTTAAAATCCCTCTTGACCATTCTTGAGTCCCTCTCCAGATGCGCTTTAGCATAGAGAGGATTGCGTGCAAGCGAGAATTCTCCGTAATACATTCCATGCGACTCGACATTTGCTTCATCGACTACATAAAGACCATACCTGTCGCACAAATCGTAGAAGTATGGATCATTAGGGTAGTGAGAAGTTCTAACTGCATTGATGTTCAATGATTTCATTATTCGAATATCATTTTCCATCTCCTCACGCGAAACTACATATCCGCCTTTAGCACTCATTTCATGGCGGTTTGTTCCCTTAATAAGAATTGGCCGACCATTAACCAACAGAAATCCATCCTTGACTTCAACTCTCCTGAAACCAACATTGACATAAGATACCTCCACACTTCCCGAAATACCGGTAACAGTAGTTCTTAGCCGGTAAAGTTCAGGTGTTTCAGCACTCCAGCTCCTCACAGAAGGCACATTTACAACGGCTGAGAAGCTACAGCTGTCATCCGGTACGACACTCCTTGCGGCAACCCTTTTGCCATCAGGTGAGATAAGTTCCATAACAACACTCTCTACCCCTTGGGTTACTGCTCCCCTGACTGATAGAATACCATTCTTGAAGGAATTGTCAAGAGAAGCATCAGCTTCAATAGTCAGGAGTCTCTCCCTTTCCCTTGTATAAAGGTAACTCTCTCTGGCCACACCAGAGAATCTCCAGAAATCCTGATCTTCCAGATATGTACCGTCACACCATCTGAAGACCTGAAAAGCGAAAAGATTATCCCCTTCACAGACCAAATCTGTAATGTCAAAGACTGCCTCGAGCTTGCTGTCTTCACTATATCCTGCAAATATACCATTGACATAAAGAGCTATATTGGAAGTGACAGAACCGAAGTGTACAAAAATATCCTTGCCTGACTCTATCCATTGAGACGGAATATTGATCTCCCTTCTGTACGAACCAACATGGTTTCTGAAAACAGGTACCTCTGGAGGATTATTCCGGAATGAGGTACTCCAGGCATAACCCACATTAAGATAGACAGGATCACCATAGCCATTCAACTCCCACATTCCAGGAACAGGCATCATTCCCCATCCCGCATCATCATAATCCGGATCGAAGAAATCAACCGGACGCTGGTCTGCATTCTCTACCCAATTAAATCTCCACATGCCATGCAAAGAGATGGAATCCATCCCTTCAATCTTCATTGAAGTGTGCATTGGACACCTGTTAATCTGATTAATATTGGGATCACCCCAAGGAGACTCCTTATCCAGAATTTTCGGGCTATCTTTAGCATTAAGAAGAAAAGCATTGATTGTCAGCATTATAACGACAGACAACTGAACTTTTGAGAAAGCCAAATGAAATAATCTCATAGTCAACAAGTATTTTTGCACGAAAATAGTGATTTTTTTTAAAAAATTACTACATTTGCACTCTCTAAAGCCCGGATGGTGAAATTGGTAGACACGCTAGTTTCAGGGACTAGTGGTCGAAAGACTGTGCAGGTTCGAGTCCTGTTCCGGGCACATACCAGAAAAGGTGACAGTTAAGTCGAAAGACCCACACTGTCACCTTTTTCTTTTTCCCCTCTCTACTTACATACTTTATCGGCCACCGCCCCGCTCTACTGTGGAAGCGAAGCGGCTGCATCCGATCTGTATTCAAGAGCGGTCTTGATCATGTTGTCAAGAGTATTGAGTCGTGGATAGAAAGCAAGATCTTCAATAGGAGAGTAGCGTCCTATCAATGCCCTTATCTGAGTCATTACGATCTCTCCGGAGATTTTCCATTGCGAATAGCTGAAAGGAATACCGGACGCCCTGACATATCTAATAAAAGTCTTTTCAAGATTCATGGAGTCAAGCAGAGAATCAAGTTCATCAATCGTCTCCACGGCGAGCAACTCCTTACGATATCTTTGGGCCATCTGTGAAGAGAACTTGATGGTAAGAGCTTGACGGTTGATTTTGACAAGAAGATCTGTAACACCGGTCGTATCAATCGGCACGAAGATGTCAGGAATAATTCCTCCACCTCCATAAACGACCCTTCCTCCGGGTGTTTCGAATCTGAGTGAATCATTCTTACGAATACTGTCAACCTGTGTGAGTTCACCGTGACGATATCTCTCATAAATATCATAAGCATAGGTGTCATCACCGGCATGGTAAGGCTTCTGTATACAACGTCCTGTGGCGGTATGGAAACGAGCGACTGTAAGGCGGATTCCTGAATTGTCACTAAAGTAGACAGGTTCCTGAACAATACCCTTTCCATAACTTCTCCTACCGATAATAGTTGCCCTGTCATTATCTTGCAGAGCACCTGCAACAATCTCACTTGACGAAGCGCTGTTCTGATCTATAAGGACAATGAGTTCCAAATCTTGAAAGTGACCTGAACCATCAGCCTTGAACTCGCTCCTGTTTCGGTGAAGACCCTCCATATAGACCAGCATTGTTCCCTTGGGAAGAAACTCATTGAGAATAAGAAGAGCCTGATCCAAATAACCTCCGGTGTTCCCCTGAAGGTCAAAAATCAACCTCTTCATTCCCTTGACAGAGAGGTCCAACATGGAAACAAGCACCTCCTTGTAGGAGGTTTTGGAGAATTTGGCAAGTTTCACATACCCAGTAGTATCGTTTATCATATATGCGACCTCCACACTATTGACAGGGATCTTATCTCTTTCAATGGTAAAATCAACCATTTCATTATCTCTCATGATTCCAATTTCGACAGTTGTCCCTTTTTTACCTCTCATCCTCCTGACAAGAGAATCCTGTGGAATCTGTACACCTGCTACAGTATCTGAATCTATGGTTATAATCTTATCCCCGGGGACAAGACCTGCCCTGGAAGAGGGACCGGAAGGGATTACAGAAATTACTATGGCTGTATCCTGAGGGATATTGAAAGTTATACCGATTCCTTCGAAGTTGCTGTCGAGTTCCTCGTTAGCCTCCTTGAGCTGGGCAGGAGGAAGATATATAGAATGAGGGTCGAGCTGTTTCATGAGCACAGGCAGCAGCTGCTCTGTAATAGCATCATAATCAAGACTATCCACATAGTTCTGTTCAATCTGAGAAAGCACCAGCTCAAGTTTGGACCAGTTTTCGGAAAGCCGATTGCTTACCTTCTTTCCATCAGTCTTAAGCAACAGAAGATGAACAACAAAAAGTGAAATAATAAGTACTATGAGCAGACCTCTGACTACAGCCCATATCCTATTGGAATTATCAGACATATCGGATTATAAGTTTTGTTTTACTTCTGTCAATTCATATTTGGTAACCTCCACTCCTGCTCTGCGCAAGAGATCAATGCCATCCCTGACACGATACTCTATCATATATACGACCCTTTTGATTCCAGCCTGTATAATAAGCTTGGAGCACTCCATACATGGCGCGTCTGTCACATACAGAGTGGCTCCCGAGCTATCGTTTCCGGACTTAGCCACCTTCGAAATGGCATTAGCCTCAGCGTGAAGAACATAAGGTTTGGTCTTTCCCTCTTCATCTTCACAGATATTTTCAAATCCGGACGGTGTACCATTGAATCCGTCTGAGATAATCATCCTATCCTTTACCAGTATTGCGCCTACTTTTCTTCTTTTGCAGTAGGAGTTGGCAGACCATACCAGTGCCATCCTCAGGTAACTTTTGTCAAACTGTTCCTGTTTCTTGTTCATCACGCTCTATATGAGAATTAATTGTTTGTTCTTTGATAGAGATATCTCTTGATACTCTTCTTAGGAGTCTTTTCAAACTCTTCGGGGAAGAGTTCTACGCTTGCTACCTTGCAATATGAAGGAACATGCTCGTTCATCTCTTTAACGGAAGATTTCAATTTTTCCAGAAGAGCCTCTTTTGAGAGACCATCCTTGGCAGCAAGTTCCGAATCGGGATATACCAAAGCGACGAGCTTTCCCTTGTCCTCGACGACGAGGGACTCAATTACATAAGGCATGTTGTTGATTTCACCTTCGATCTCTTCTGGATATATATTCTGCCCTGAGGGCCCGAGTATCATACTCTTGCAACGGCCCTTGATATACAGGAATCCATCTGCATCAATCACGCCCATGTCACCTGTTTTGAACCATCCGTCATCAGTAAATGCTTCACGTGTAGCTTCTTCATTTTTGAAATAGCCCAGGAACACATTGTCCCCCTTGACAAGAATCTGTCCGGGAACATTAGCGGGATCTTCCGAATCAATCTTTATCTGCATTCTTGGAGCAGCTTTTCCGCAAGAGTAGAGTCTGGTATTATTCCAAGGTGCATATGTGATAATAGGACCACATTCGGTCATACCGTAACCGACTGTAAACTTGAATCCTATCTTCCTGAAGAAGGCCTCAGCCTCCTTATTGAATGCAGCACCGCCGATAATCACCTCTTTAAAGTTACCACCGAATGACTCTTCGAGCTGTGCGTTGATCTTCCTGTGGATCTTTTCGTCAATTACGGGGAGATTGAGAAGAAGCCTGATATCACGGCGATTGATTATGGGCTCGAGTTTTTTCTTGTAGATCTTTTCAATGACAAGAGGAACTGATATTATGATATCAGGTTTTACCTCTGCCATCGCATCGAGAATAATCTTGGGACTGGGCAGCTTGGTCAGGAACTGGACATGGCTTCCTGCACATATTTCGAAGAGGAATTCGAACATCATACCGTACATATGGGCAGTAGGAAGCATAGAGACACATTTCGAACCATTTCCCATGTGGCCATGTACAGAGAAAGCGAACAAGACGTTCGACATGAGAGAGCGGTAAGGAATCATTACACCTTTTGAGAAACCGGATGTACCGGAGGTATAGTTGATCATCGCCAGTTCATCTGGCTCGTCCTTGTAATAATTCACACATTCGGGATGGAAACTTTTGGGGTATTTCTTGCCAAAAAATTCGTTGAGATGTTCCCTCGCCTCGACGATATTCGTGTTGTTTGCATACAGAAGCGAGAAGTCATTAAGAAGAATGATCGCTTCAAGACCGGGCATCTCATCCTGTGAAAGGCCTTCCCACACCATATCTCCGACAAAAAGCACCCTTGATTCAGAATGATTGACCAAGTGGTAAATATTACCTGGCTTAAATTCGTGAAGAAGAGGAACAGGAACTGCTCCATAAGTCAAAGCTGCTAAGAATGCAACTCCCCAGTTAGCCTGATTGCGAGAACAAATGGCGATCTTGTCGCCTTTCTTTATTCCGCACATATCCAACATAATATGAATTTTCTCAATTCTACGTGCTACATCTCTATAGTAGAGAGTAACCCCTTTGTAATCTGAGAGAGCAGGGCAATTCCAGTTTTTACGAATGCTCTCTTCAATTGTTTTGTTAAGCGATTCTGTTATCATATTGTTTTCAGCTTAAAATGTCTGCATACTGCAAAGGTGGGCATATAGGCCACCATTGGTCAAAAGATCCTGGTGAGTTCCCCTTTCCACAATCCTTCCCTCCTTCATCACTACTATCAAATCAGCATGCTGGATAGTGGATAGCCTATGGGCAATCACAATGGATGTTCTGTTTTTCATAAGTTTTGTCAAGGCATCTTGAACTAATCTTTCACTTTCAGTATCTAGGGCAGAAGTAGCTTCATCAAGAATCAAGATTGGTGGATTTTTAAGAACTGCACGGGCAATTGCAAGCCGCTGACGTTGTCCTCCGGAGAGTTTGGCGCCACGATCTCCAATGTTAGTTTCATAGCCATCTTCCATTTGAGTGATGAATTCGTCTGCATTCGCTATTTTGGCAGCCCTCACGACATCCTCATCCGAGACATTCTCCAGACCGAATGTAATATTGTTTCTCACCGTATCATTGAAGAGAATAGGTTCCTGGTTTACCACCCCCATAAGAGCAATCAGTTCCTTGGGGTAAAGGTCTTTGACATTCTTGCCATCAATAAGCAACTCCCCCTGGGTCACATCATAAAACCGTGGCAACAAATCGGCAAGAGTCGACTTTCCCGCTCCGGATGGACCGACTATCGCCACCATCTTTCCTTTAGGGATAGTGAGATCTATGTTCTTGAGAACATAATCTGAAGAGTACTTGAAAGAGACATTCCTATATTCGATACAGTCATTGAACTGTGAGATATGGATCGGATTTGCGGCCTTCTTAATTGAATTTTCTGCATCGAGAATTGCGAATATCCTTTCACCGGAGACAAGTCCCTTCTGGACTGAGGAGTATGCAGAAGCGATGGCCTTGGAAGGTTCCAAAACCCTCCAATAGAATGCAATATAGACTACAAAATCTGCAAGTGACATTCCGAGTTCTCCCCTATACTGGAGAAATCCGCCGTAGAATAGCACTGCTGCTGCAACGGAGATTCCTAAAAATTCAGAGGTAGGAGAGGCAAGTTCCTGTCTGGTACAAATAGCATTGCTGACCCTCCTATGTTCCTCGTTGGTCTTGTCAAAATGGTCTCTAACATATTTCTGGGCATTGAATGCCTTGATAATTCTGGAACCTGAAATTGCCTCTTCGAAATGGCTGATAATACGTCCCATCAGGGTCTGTGTGATAACAGCTCCCTTTCTTAGCTTGCGCGTGATAGAGCCTATCAGTACGGCAGATATCGGCAGAGTCAGAAGAGTAAGGATAGTGAGTTTAGGTGACATGTAGAACAGACCTGCTAAAAAGCCTATGATTAGAAGCGGCTCTCTGAAGAGAATATGAAAGCTGCTGGCTACCGAGTTTTGTATCTCATTGACATCATTCGAGACACTGGAAAGAATATCACCCTTCCTCTGCTCATGAAAATAATCGACATTGAGCCTGGTAATCTTGTTGAAGAGGTCCCTGCGGATATTCTTCATCACATAGGTCTTCATATCCACGAGAATCTTCTGGGAGATGAAGCGGGTAAGGTTTGATATCAATGATGTAACTATGAGGAAAAGACATACGAAGAGCAGTGCCCTCAACGCTCCATGAGCCTGCATTACCTGAGTAAGGTAATACTGAAAGATATCTTTAAAATAATCTACTGACAGAGAGAATTCCGGAAGGCTGTTGTGGATCTCCACAGAATCGGGGTCGAACAAGACCTCCAATAAAGGATTGATAAGTGCATAGTTCATCACCCCGAATATAACGGAGAAAATTGATGCTACAAAATAACCTGGCCAAAACCTGCTATATGGTTTGGCGTATGACAGAATTCTCTTAAATGTTCCCATTCACTTTATTCATTAACCTCCTCGAAGTCAACATAATCTCCGATATTGTCAGTTATGACCTTCTCCTTGTGAGGACCCTCTTTAGAGAGGTATACCTTACCTTCAGAAGAATTTCGTTTGCCTGCGCCGTCAGTATTGCTTCGAGGTCTTTGCGTCTGCTCTGCGTGTCTCCTGAAGAAATTGTTTGCAAAAGATTTCATCAGCAAAAGAGGTATGGCAATCACCAATATGACAATTGAAAAAAGTGCTAAGAATATAATTCCGATAAAATTCATTTTCAACGTTTTTTAAATGTTTTGTTTTCAAGGTCCAGGACCCATTCTTTTCCGTCAAATGTGGTTACCAGAACATCTTTTGAAGAGATAACCTGAGGGACAAAATCCTTTTTAAGGCTCTTCTTACCTTCAAATTTCGCGGCTACCTCTCCTTTCGAATTGAAAATAAGGGCTCTTTTCGATGTCCTTACAATCCAGTAGTTCTGGGATCCGACTTGAAGAAGTTCCGGAAGTGCTACGATAGTCTCATTGATGGATATATCCTTCCATCCGACAACTTTCGTACCATCAATTGTATATTGGGCTATTGTATTGTCCTTATGCAACACAACCAGAGTATAATTCTTGTTAGATTCGAAATCGTAAACCTGTGGTCCCAAGAGTATCTCCTTACCAAGAGATATAGGAAACTTTCCAACCTTCCTTCCTATTCTGTCAAATAGATAAACCTTATCTTCCGAACCGAAAAGCATCTGGAGCTTGTTGTTCTTAAGATAATCTATCTGACATACCGTTCCGCAGATTGGTGTATTGAACTTAATGGTCCATACAGGATTACGTTTACTATTGAGCAGCCTTATGAAGTTATTCGGAAGCTGTTCAAGATAATTATCACTTCCATCAGTAAAATTAATTACTTTAAAAGGTCCCTTGGGGACTTCCACTTTGACATCCTCATCGAATGAGCCATCCGGTTCCTCAAGTTCGGGAATCGCCTTAGGTACAGGCTGCATCTGAAGGTTCTCACTATAGTGCGTAAGAAGAGCTCCAAGCCTTGCCCCTGATTTGCTGAGATGCAAGGCAGAGAATGCAAAATTTTCCGATGTCAAAAAATTCTTGACCCTATTGTCGTATGGTTTTTTGAAAAAATGTGACAAGGTGTCAGAATATGCGAGAGAGTTTACATAGAGTGAGAAGACTGCGGAACGATTCATCTCATCGCCAGAAGGAGTCTGCTCCATCCATTGTGTCAAGTTAAATAGATAGCCTGAACTATACTCCCTGACCAGTTTATCAATGGTTTTCCTGTCGCTGAAGACAAGCCAATCCTCATTCAGACAGCAATATCCCGCAGAATCATTCACAAAGGCCTCTCCAAAAACCCTTCTCATAAGGGTATCCTTCGTAAATACATATAGAGAGTCGCTCTTCATTTTCGGAGGATTGGAACAACGGATAGCCGTCGCCTTTCCTGACTCATTGCTCATTCTGAACGACACCAATTCAGAAGGCTTGAGCGACTTGAGATATTCGAGCTCCTGTGCAGATAACGAAAAGTTTCTTTTTTTCCCTGCCGATTCGAGGTAGCTTCGATAATGTTCAAGATATGACTCTATTGACGTGAGTCTCATTGACATTGCCCACAGGGATGTTGCGGGCACTATGTCCGTAAAGTCCGACTTTTTCTCACGTTGCGAGTAGACGAGAGACGAATAGTCGGCTGCATTGCTTTCGCTGAAAAACCTTCCCCTGACCTGAAATTTCCCCTTCTCTTTGTCCAATGAAAATGAGGACCATTTAGAGAAGTACTTGAAGAATGAAGAGTAGCCGATGTACCGTGAATTGACTGTACCTGAGAAAAATTTCCCGATATTGGAGTGGTTTATATGAAGTATTCCCTGCTCGGCCGTTATTCCGGAGACATTGGAATAGCAGGGATTGTCCACTATCGAGCCGCCCTCCTCGAGATGTCTCAGGGAGGATTCTACCAATACTATCGAAGGACTGGCTATCAACACATTTCCGTAGATACAGAATGAAATGGCAGGAACAGTGGAGCAGTGGATAATATGTGAAGAATATCTTTTGTCTATGACTCCGGAACATTTTTCCTTCATTAACATTTCGAACTCAGAGGGATCCTCACGTTCCGGAATATTGAGGACTAGCAAGGGTGATACCTTGTTTTTGCTTGAATATAGAAGAGAGGTGACAGCCTCCCATCTGAGAGACTTCTCGGGAAGTATCCCCAAAAAGGGCTTGAGGAGACTTCCCTGATCAGTCATCTTAAATATATCACTCAATTTCTCGGTTTCAACAAAGGCAATCGCGTCTGCGGGGATTGCATTCACTATCTGGGTAAGCGGTTTGTATTCACCCCCTTTCTCCTCTTTGCCAGAGAATAGAGAGTTGAACAAAAAGACAATACCGACCACCAGAAGCAGGGCAACCCCGGAAAGTATCGCGACCAACCGTTTGTTCATATTACCGAAAATTTATTTGCTTGAAGGTTTCTTAATTACAGGCTTGCCGGCTTTTTCCTTTGCAAGTTTCTTTGCAGCTTCAGCCTCTTCGTTGTAGGGCATAACCTTGATAAGTTCGACCTTGAAGATAAGTGTTGAGTTACCGGGTACAGGACCGCTGCCTCTTACACCGTATGCAAGTTCAGAAGGGATATAAAGTTCGATTTCACCACCTTCTTTTGCGTATGTGATACCTTCTGTCCAACCTTTTATGACAGCTGTGAGGGGGAATTTGGCAGTTTCGCCTCTTTCGTATGATGAGTCGAATACAGTTCCGTCAATCAGACGACCTTCATAGTTTACCTCAACAGTGTCCTGAGAAGTGGGGGCAACTCCAGAACCTTCTCTGATAATTTTGTACTGAAGTCCACTTTCAGATACGACAACACCCTCTTTTGCCTTGTTGGCTTCGAGGAAATCCTGTCCGTCCTGTTTTGCCTTTTCGACAGTGTAAGTATGTCTTTCTCTGAGGTATTTCTGAATAATCATTCCGATTTCCTGTTCTGTCAGAGCTGTTTCTTCACCGTTGAGCATTTCATTGAAACCTTTACGGAGTTCTGAAAGGTTGATCTCTCCAAAAGGAGAAGCCTTAATCATCTGACCGAAATACATACCCAAGGCATAGCTGACAGTATCAATGTCTCCCTGGGTAGTCTGAGGCATCCTGTCTCCTTTGTTGTAAGTACCGCCTCCACATGAACAGGAAGCAATCATCAATGCTGTAGCTACTACAGCTGAAAATGATAAGATTTTTTTCATTTCGTTTTTATTTTTAATCTGTTTGCAAAAATAGTCATTTTCCCGGATTAAAGTATGCAAGCATCTTAAAGAGTATTCTGGCTCCGACATTTGCATCCCATTCACCTTCAGCACCCGGAGCCACCTCATTGAGGTCGAAGCCTACAATTTTTCTGCCACTGACCGAAAGCTGGTAAAGAAGGTAATCAGCCTGCGCAAAAGAGAGTCCTCCCGGAACAGGTGTTCCTGTGTTGGGACAGTACTCGGGCGAGAGGGCGTCTATATCGAAGCTGACATAAACATTCTGGGGCAGTTTGCTGATAATATCACCACAGATACTCCTCCAGGTGAGGCCGTTGAAAAGTCTCTCCTTTATCCTGAAGTCGGTAAAAGTGCAGATTCTCGGATGCGAAGCTACCAATTTTGCCTCATCTGAACAAAAATCTCTGATGCCTACCTGCACAAGTGCACTGATTGAAGGAATCTTGTTCATTGTATTGTACATTATGGAGGCATGAGAGTATTCGAAACCTTCATATGCCTTTCTCAAATCCGCATGGGCATCGAGATGGAGAATTCCTAGCTCACCATATTTTTCAGAGAGAGCTTTGATCTGTCCGAATGGAACACTATGTTCCCCTCCTATTACCACCGGCATCTTTCCGCTGGAAATAATAGAGGAACTTTTTTCATATACATAGGAATTCATCCGTTCACAGAGGGTGTTTACCTTTACTATATCTTCATTGTCTTGGGGTACATCTATTCCCTGTTCGAGCATGGAGATAACCCTTTCGGCCGACTCTCTTGCCGAATCGTTCAGTGCGAGCAATTCTTCACTCACAGGATAGGAGGCTGCCTTTACCTCCCAGGCATTTGGGACCTTTTCGTCATAGAGATCGACCTGAAGCGAAGCATCGAGTATCGCCTCAGGGCCTCGGGCGGTTCCCTTTCCGTACGAAACAGTTGCATCCCAGGGAACCGGGACAAGGACTATCTCGGCATCGTCTATCTGATATGGGAGGCCAAAATAATTTCCGTTGGCTACCCCTACATCATTCGGATTGAATTTATCTTTTTTTTCTTCCATAATCTACATTTTTTTGCAGAAGAGTAAAGTTTTCAATATTTTAGAGGCGCAAAGGTAATAAAATATGAAGATTAATTCTGAAGATTTACATACCAAACTTAAGAAGTTTTTTGGTTTTGATTCGTTTAAAGGAGATCAAGAGGCTATTATTCAGCATCTTATAGAAGGCCACAATGCCTTTGTTCTGATGCCTACAGGTGGCGGAAAATCTTTGTGCTACCAATTGCCCGCATTGGTGATGGACGGATGCGCCATTGTCGTTTCGCCCCTTATCGCCCTAATGAAAAATCAGGTGGATGCCATCAGGGGCTTCGTGGCGCAGGACAATGGTGTAGCCCATTTTCTCAATTCATCACTCAACAGAACACAGCTGCAGGAGGTCAAGGAAGATCTGCTAAGCGGTGTAACCAAATTGCTGTATGTAGCGCCCGAATCACTCACCAAAGAGGAGAACATTGCTCTGCTCAAGCAGATTAAGATATCGTTTTATGCAATAGACGAGGCACATTGCATCTCTGAATGGGGACATGACTTCAGACCCGAATACAGACACATAAAGAGTATCTCTTCCAAAATCGGAGAAGCTCCGATAATCGCTCTCACTGCCACCGCGACTCCAAAAGTCCAGATGGATATCCAGAAGAACTTAGGGATGACTGATGCCAAGGTTTTCAAAAGTTCATTCAACCGCCCCAACCTATATTATGAAGTGAGGGACAAGGCCAA
>CALZHC010000003.1 GCA_945787505.1 uncultured Alistipes sp. | reverse complement strand
CCCTCAACAGAGAAATTATCTTTATTCCAGCTTTTGATATCAAGCCCGCTGGAGAGAATGCCGATTGGATCCACGACTTTTCCATCTACAGGTATGATAATAGTCATATCTGCACCTGGGGCCAAAGTGACTGTATCAGCGAGTGAAAAAAGAATAAAATCCTTGTTTTCCTTGAGAAGCATGCCCTCTGCATTCAGAAGGGAGATGCTTTTCTTGGTAGGATTCTTGACTTCTGCCTTGACCTCCAATGTAGCTTTGGTAGTACTCTTGATCTTTACAGAGTTTATCGACACATTGGAAACTTCGATTTTCCTGTAGTCATTACAAGAGACAAGCAGAAGCATTGATATTGCTAAAAAAAGAAAACGTCGCATCTTTTACTATATTTTGTCTATATTTGAAACCGCAAATATATAAAAAGTTACATTTGCATATAAATGGAAACAAATAAACTATTCATTGAAACCTACGGCTGTCAGATGAACACATACGACAGCGAAGTCGTCCTTTCAATCCTGCAAAAATCGGGCTACACAATATGCGAAGGAATTGAAGAGGCTGACCTCATTCTCATAAACACCTGTTCCATAAGAGACAACGCAGAACAGAGAATATGGGGAAGGCTCGACCTGTTTATGACAGAGAAGAAAAAAAGAAGGCTCTACGTCGGAGTTCTCGGGTGTATGGCCGAGAGACTCAAAGATCAGCTTCTGAGCCATCCTGCAGTCGACATGGTGGTCGGACCTGATGCTTACCGGGAACTGCCCAAAATAATCGCACTCGTGAAGGCTGGACATAGAGAAGTAGAGACAACACTCTCAACCAGCGAAACATACGCAGACATTGAGCCTGTCAGGATGGACAAAAATGGAGTAACATCATTCATCTCCATAATGAGAGGATGTAACAACATGTGCACCTACTGTATAGTACCCTACGTAAGGGGAAGAGAGAGAAGCAGAGATCCGCATACCATAGTCGAAGAGGCCCGTACGCTTTTCAATGCCGGTTACAGAGAGGTCAACCTCCTTGGCCAGAATGTTGATTCATACCTCTGGAAAGACCCCAATAACCCTACAGAGAGCACTAACTTTGCACAACTGCTTGAGCTTGTGGCTCTGGTATCACCCGATCTGAGAGTACGATTCTCAACCTCACACCCCAAGGACATGAGCAATGGAGTTCTCTACACAATGGCCATGTATCCCAACATCTGCACACACATCCACCTTCCGGTGCAGTCCGGCAGTGACAGAATGCTTGAGAAGATGCACAGGAAGTACGATGTTGCCAAATATATGGAAAGAATTTCGAAAATTCGTGAAATCATCCCTGATGCATCCATCACTACAGACATCATAGCCGGATTCTGTTCAGAGACAGAGGAGGATCATCAGGCTACTATGAAACTGATGAGAGAGGTCGGATTCGACAGTGCATTCATGTTCCAGTATTCGCAACGGGAAGGAACGGTAGCCTCAAAGAAATTCCCTGATGACGTTCCTCTGCAGACAAAGACCAGGCGACTTAACGAAATCATAGAACAACAGAGCGCAATCTCCCTCGAATGTAACAGAAAATGCATTGGCAACACATACCGTGTTCTCATTGAGGGCACATCAAAGAGAGACGCAGGACATCTTTTCGGCAGAACCCTTGGGAACAAGGTATGCGTATTCCCCGCATTAGGACACAAGAAGGGAGAATATGTTGACATAAAAGTTGAAAGTTGCACTTCAGCAACACTATTAGGTTATATTGTAGAATAATAAAAACACACTGTTATGACAAAAATGAGAACAATCTATCTCGGTAACCTGAGAACCGAAATAGAACACATCCAGTCAGGAAACAAAGTATTAACAGATGCACCCCTTGACAACAACGGAAAAGGAGAGTTTTTCTCTCCTACAGACCTTTTCGCATCATCTTTAGGTTCCTGCATGCTTACAATCATAGGAATGTCTGCAAACTCCTACGGATTCAGCATAGATGGTACCACCATCGAGACCGAAAAGATAATGGCAGCCAACCCCAGAAGAGTAGCTGAAATCATCATTGACATCCATTTCCCTAAAGGGGCAGTCTACACGGATAAACAAAAGCGACTCATTGAATCGGCAGCACGTACATGTCCTGTACACAACAGTCTCCACCCTGACATTATAAAGACAATCAACTTCCACTACGACGAATAGTACCGGAAAGAGAGAATACTAAAGAGGATGACCTGAAGCAAAAACCTTCAAGCCATCCTCTTTAATTTTATTTAACAGCATAAATATCAGTCACGACTCCATTCGGTGCCTTCCTTTCCATCTTTAATACTTATGCCAAGGGCCTTCAATCTGTCTCTGATAAGGTCGCTGGTCGCATAATCCTTACGGGATTTTGCATCCTTGCGCACCTCCAGAATCATCTCCATAAGTCCATCAAGAGTCTTCTCATCAGAAGAAGAGCAGTCATCAATGATTCCGAGAACATTTACAACCACCTCTTCGAACACCTCTTTCAAAGCGTTCAGATCCCTGTCTGAGAGCTTAAGAGAACCATCCTTCGCAAGATTAACAATTCTTACAAGGTCAAAGATATGGGAGAGAGCCACAGGGGTATTCAGATCATCGCATAGTGCATCCATTATTGAACAGACATCACTCTCTATCTCAGGATTAAGGGTATCTCCACCATTGCTCTTGAGATTCTTATAATCCTTCATCGCCTGCAGAATCCTCTTAAGTCCCTTTTCTGATGCCTGCAGAGCTTCATTACTGAAATCCAAGGTACTGCGATAGTGAGCCTGAAGAATAAAGAACCTGACAGTCATGGGTGAATACGGCTGTGCCAACAAGGGATGTGTCCCGTTGAAGAGTTCATTAAGGGTAATAAAGTTATTAAGGGACTTGCCCATCTTCTGTCCGTTTATGGTAATCAGATTATTGTGCATCCAATATTTGACACCCTGACATCCCCTTGATGCAGTATTCTGGGCAAGCTCACACTCATGATGAGGGAACTGAAGGTCAAGTCCGCCTCCATGAATATCAAATGTCTCGCCGAGATACTTTTCACTCATTGCCGAACACTCAAGATGCCACCCCGGGAAACCGTCACTCCATGGTGAGGGCCACCTCATGATATGTTCAGGAGAGGCCTTTTTCCAAAGTGCAAAATCAAGGGGAGATCTTTTATCTTGGGTTCCGTCGAGAGCACGGGTATTGGCAAGCATATCATCAATATTCCTGCCGGAGAGGACTCCGTAATGATACTTGTCGTTATAAGACCTTACATCGAAATAGACAGATCCGTTGCTTTCATACGCAAAACCGGCATCAATAATCTTCTTGATAACATCTATCTGTTCAATAATATGGCCAGATGCCCTGGGCTCGATATCGGGAGGCAGTGTATTCAGTTTACGAACTGCATCATGGAAGGCAATCGTATAAGTCTGGACAATCTCCATGGGCTCAAGAGACTCCAGCTTAGCCTTCTTTGCAATCTTATCATCACCCTCATCCGAATCATGCTCGAGGTGTCCTACATCGGTAATATTCCTTACATAACGGACCTTGTAACCCAGATATCTAAAGAGTCTGACCAAAACATCATAAGTGATGGCAGGTCTGGCGTGTCCCAGATGAGGTTCCCCATAGACTGTAGGACCACAAACATACAATCCCACCATTTTGGGGTGTACAGGTTTAAACAATTCTTTCCTTCTGCTTAAGGTATTATAAATCTGATAATCTCTCATAATATTCTGATAAAACATACAAAGATAAGAATTATCTCCTATCACCCCCAAAATAAGTGGAATTAGTTATTCAATGGTTATCTTCGAAGCGAGAACTTCATAGAAAAGCCTCTCTTGACCATCCTGATTCTTGTATTTTACTGTTCTCATCTTTCCAACTACATATAGGCACATCCCCTTCCTGATTTTTTCAAAATCGGGCATATCCCTATTTTTCCAGGCAGATACACTGTGCCAAGTAGTCTCCTCCCTGATGTTTCCCATATGGTCCTTGATAGTTTCATTGGTAGCAATGCTGAATCTGGCAACATAAGACTCCCCCACTTTAGAGATTCGGGCATCCTGCCCTACTCTACCTCTCAACTCAATTCGATTAATAGATCTGTCCATAACTACTATAATTAATTCAATGCAAAGGAAGGAAATAAAAATAGTACCACCCGTATTTTACACACATATACACGTTTAAATATCTTTTTACCAAATAGGTAGTGAGAATGAGATAGGTGAATATTCCTTCATACCTTTGAAACAAAAATTGAGAATGAAAAGATGTCCGGTGTGCAGCAAGGAATTTAACGGGAGAAGCGACAAAAAATTCTGCTGCGACGAATGCAGAACATACTACCACAACACAAAAAAGAGATCATCCGGAAGCCAAAAGATGGCTCCGGATGACATATTCACCAATACGACTGCCACCTCTGGGTGGGAAGTCATTTACTATATGGTAAAGGAGTAATTACCTTAAAGGGCTCTACTCTACCGTAACAGATTTAGCAAGGTTTCTGGGCTGGTCAACATCCCTGCCTTTAGCAATGGCAATGTGGTATGCCAGCAACTGGAGAGGAATGGTAGAAAGAAGAGGTACGAAGATTTCGTCAGTATCAGGAATTTCAAATGACCAGTCTGATATATTCTTCACATCCACATCCCCTTCAGTAACGATGGAGATTACCCTTCCCTTACGTGCTTTAACCTCTTCAATATTACTTACTACCTTTTCATAACGTCCTTTCCTGGTAGCAATTGCAACCACAGGAAGTTCATCATCTATCAGCGCGATAGGACCGTGTTTCATTTCAGCAGCAGGATAACCCTCCGCATGTATATAAGAGATCTCCTTGAGTTTCAGAGCACCTTCAAGAGCCACGGGGTAGTTATACGCCCTGCCAAGGTAAATGAAATTGTGAGCATATGTGAAGACCTTGGCGATTTGGGATATCTTTTCATCGTGTTCGAGAATCTTTTCAATCTTGTCAGGTATTCTCTGAAGTTCGGCAATCAGTTCTGCGAATCTCTCCTGGGGAATGGTACCCTTTTCCTGTGCCAATGAGAGGGCCAACAGGGTAAGTGTAGATACTTGAGAGGTGAAAGCTTTTGTCGAAGCGACTCCGATTTCCGGACCTGCATGAGTATAACAACCTGAATTGGTTTCACGCGGAATTGATGATCCGACTACATTACATATTCCGAAAAGAAAGGCACCATGCTCCTTAGCAAGCTTGATTGCTGCCAAAGTATCTGCTGTTTCTCCTGACTGTGAGATGGCAATCACCACGTCATCCGGATAGATAACAGGGTTTCTATACCTGAATTCCGAAGCATATTCCACCTCAACAGGTATACGCGCAAGTTCTTCTATAAGGTACTTGCCGATAAGTCCTGCATGCCATGATGTACCGCAAGCACAAATGATTATTCGTCTTGCGTTGAGAAAACGTTCCCTATTGTCAATAATTCCGGAGAGCTTAACCTGATTTAGTTCAGGATTAAGACGACCGTGCATAGATATTCTGAGAGTTTCAGGCTGTTCGTAAATCTCCTTGAGCATAAAGTGTGGAAATCCTCCCTTTTCTATTGCATCCAGATTGAGAGCAAGCTGCTCGACAACAGGAGTAACCGCAACCTTTGAAAGATCGGTAATCCTCACATCCTTTCCTCTTTCCAGAAATACCACTTGTTCCTCATCTATATAGATAACCTCCTTTGTATATTCAACAATTGGTGTTGCATCCGAACCAAGAAAAAATTCATCATCACCCAGACCTACGATAAGGGGGCTACCCTTCCTTGCAGCAATCAGTACATTAGGATTATTCTTGTCAATCACCACGATTGCATAGGCTCCTATAACACTCTGAAGCGCCAGTGGAACAGCCTCTTCGAGAGACACATTGTGCGAATCCATCATGAACTGGATAAGCTGGATGAGCACTTCTGTGTCAGTATCACTATGAAAATGATATCCTCTGTTTATGAGCTCAGCCTTGAGGGTTTTATAGTTCTCGATAATTCCGTTGTGTATAAGAGCAAGATTCTTATGCTCAGAAAAGTGAGGATGAGCATTTACATCATTGGGTTCTCCGTGTGTTGCCCATCTGGTGTGGGCAATACCAACGGTACCTGAAGTATCCTTATCGGCAATAAGGGCTTCAAGTGCGCTGACCTTTCCTTTCGACTTATAGATGGAAAGGTTATTGTTGTCATTAATGAGGGCGATACCGGCACTGTCATAGCCACGGTATTCCAATCTGTGCAAGCCCTTGATAAGAATGGGTGCAGCCTGCTTGCTACCCAAATACGCTACTATTCCACACATAGTTATAATATTATTAAGTTTAGAATTTTACTCTTCAATTTACAAAGATATTCAAATCTGTTTATATTTGCTAAAAAAAAAGAGTTCATGATAAGAAAAACAGCAACCATTATACTGAAAGCCATCGTTGTACTCATCTCAGTGATAATCACCGCTATTGCACTCACAGGTGTTTCACCTGTCTACAATTTCAGCGCCCCGGCACCTTTCTCCGGAGAGAAAATTTACAACCCCTATTCCAACTACGATCCGGCATACGGATGGAAACGGAGTGTTCTCCATACCCACACAAAGGTTGACAAAGGAATAAACGAATGTCCATACTACCCCGAAACTGTACTGGCAGACTATCGTGAACTGGGGTACGAAATCGTTGGTTTCTCGAACCATAATGCACTTACCACCCATCCAGAAGATCCTCTTCTGCAGATAAATGAGTATGAACACGGCTACAATATACTGAAGTACCATAAGCTTGTAATCGGCGCGGAGGAGGTGTTACCCTTCGACCATCTGCTTCCTGTACTCACATCACAGAAACAGTTCATGATAGACCTGCTTGCAAAGAAAGGATGCGATATCATTGCATTCAACCATCCCGACAGGACACTTGGAATGCTGCCTGGAACACTAACCAAAGTTACAGGCTACAGACTCATAGAGGGTCAGAGCAATGATAATACGACACTGCACTACTGGGACGAGGCGCTCAGTTCCGGTATTTATGTCCACAATCTTATCAATGATGATAACCACAACTCCAAAGATTCATGGAGCATGGCAAGAAGATCGTCTTTCCTGAACACCCCAACCCCATACTACAAGGATATTAAAAAGTGTCTCATAGATGGGAACTTTTACACAATGAGCACCCCTGACTTCGGTGAAGGAGACCACAAAACCAAGATAGAGGAGAACATGAGAGTTCCGAAAGTAATAGGAATCGGAGCGGATAACGACACTCTCCACATCAAGTTCGAAAGGGCGGCAGACTCAATAGTAGCAATAACACAGCAAGGAAGGAGAGTCGCACGAAGCACATGCTCCAATACCCTCTACCACATCATGGCACCTGATGAACCCTACATAAGATTCACTGCATATTTTCCCGAGCAGACAGTAATCTATTCGAATGCCTTCGCAAGATGTTCAGACGGGAACAACCCTTACACGGAAAAGGAGCACCCTGTAAACATTCCACTGACAATACTTTACAACCTTATGCTGCTTGCAATCGTTGTCCTGGTTGTCTATCTGAACATCAGAATGTTCAAATAATCTCAAAAAATAATCTCAAAAAAAAAGGCCGGTAAATCAGAAACTATTTACCGACCGGGAAATGATATTATTTATAAAATGCTACCAGATGTTAAGAGGACGGCCTGCCATAAGTGAGCGGGCTGCTGTCCTTACCTCTTCAATAACAGCTTCGTTGTCAATGTTGCTGAGAACCTTGTCAACGAGTTCTACGATAGTTTCCATATCTTTTTCAACAAGACCTCTTGAAGTAACGGCAGGAGTACCTACACGGATACCGGATGTTGTGAAAGGAGTACGGCTATCGAAAGGAACCATATTCTTGTTGAGGGTGATGTCTGCCCTTACGAGGGTCTTTTCAGCAAGTTTTCCGGTAAGTTCAGGGAACTTAGAGCGAAGGTCGATCAACATTACATGATTGTCTGTACCGTTAGAAACGATCTTGTAACCCCTATCCATGAAAGCTTTTGCCATTGCAGCAGCATTCTTCTTGACCTGAAGCTGATATTCCTTGAACTCAGGCTGGAGAGCTTCATAGAAAGCGACAGCTTTAGCTGCAATACAGTGTTCCAGAGGACCACCCTGGATTCCGGGGAATACAGCCGAGTTGATGATTGCTGACATCTTCTTGATTTCACCCTTAGGAGTCTTGAGTCCCCAAGGATTATCGAAGTCCTTACCAATGAGGATGATACCACCTCTTGGACCACGAAGGGTCTTGTGTGTGGTAGAGGTAACGATATGAGCATACTTAACAGGATTATCGAGGAGACCTGCCGCAATAAGACCTGCAGGGTGAGCCATATCTACCATGAAGATGGCACCTACTTTGTCTGCGATTGATCTCATTCGAGCCCAATCCCATTCACGAGAGTATGCAGAGGCACCACCTACGATAAGCTTGGGTTTGCACTCGAGAGCGATTCTTTCCATTTCATCGTAGTCAACGAGTCCGGTCTCTTCGTTAAGCTTGTAAGCAACGGGATGATAAACCATACCAGACATATTGACGGGAGAACCATGTGTGAGGTGTCCACCATGAGCCAAATCAAGACCCATGAATGTATCTCCGGGCTTCAAACAAGCCTGAAATACAGCCATGTTGGCCTGAGCGCCAGAGTGAGGCTGAACATTGGCATATTCTGCACCGAAGATCTCTTTAAGTCTGTCGATTGCAAGCTGTTCAACCTGGTCTACCACTTCACATCCGCCATAGTAGCGTGCACCGGGATAGCCTTCAGCATATTTGTTTGTAAGGCAAGAACCCAGAGCCTCCATTACATTGTCCGAAACAAAGTTCTCAGAGGCAATCAGTTCGATACCATGAAGCTGACGGTTTTCCTCTTTTTTGATAAGTTCTGCTATTTGTAAATCTTTTTTCATATTTTTTGATATTGTCAATTCGGTGAATAACTTTGCGAAGTTACAAAAAATAATCGCTAAACAATCAAATGTTCAGAAAATTATTAAACAATGAGTTGGGAAGACCAGCACTTGACGAGTATAAGGAGTTGGAAAAGCGTCCTGTAACCGTAGTTTTGGATAATATTAGAAGCCGACACAATATAGGTTCCGCATTCAGGACTGCTGATGCCTTCAGAATAGAGAGAATAATCCTTTGTGGTATCTCCTCCACTGAACCGGCTGCCCAGGTGCACAAATCTGCTCTAGGAGCAGAATTTTCCGTAGAGTGGAGATACTTCGAGAAGACAACAGATGCAGTGGCTCACCTGAAAGAGCAGGGATATACCATACTCAGCGTGGAACAAGCTGAAGATTCTGTCACCCTTGACAGCTTTATATCCCGAAAAAGGGAGATACATGACGAAAAATACGCCGTAATACTCGGTAATGAAGTACACGGCGTAGACCAGAATGCAGTGAACATGAGCGATTGGGTTATTGAGATCCCCCAATATGGCACCAAACACTCCCTGAATGTTTCAGTGGCGCTGGGGATAGTACTCTATAACATCGCTTCGCTATTCCCGATCAAGGATTCATAAGATCCGTATTCACAAATCTGAGAATATCATATATTGATTCCACTGCTGCCGCTGCAGGACCACAAGGGTCCAGCAGTTTAGACTTGTTATATGCGTTGATGGCCTCTCCCCACATTTCCATCCTTCTATAGATTCCTCCGAGAAGGAACCATGCAGATGAATTGTCAGGTTCTTTAGCGAGAAGAGCCTGTAAATCCTCCCGAGCCTTGTCGAGATGTCCTTGAGCGATCAAACGCTCGATTTCAGTAATTTTCTGATTGCCCATTGATAAATATTTAAACTAATCCACTGAATCCCATAAATGCCATCGCCAGAATACCGGCCGTAATCAAAGCGATAGGAATACCTTTGAACGATGCAGGAACGCCTACTATTTCGAGTTGCTCCCTTATACCGGCAAAAATCACCATTGCCAGACCGAAACCAAAGGCACTTGCAAGCGCATAGACCACTGACTCTCCCATATTCAAAATATGAGCTTCAGAGCCGAATGTAAACTCCTTTGTGACCACCATAATAGCAACGCCCAAAACAGCACAGTTGGTAGTAATTAGAGGAAGGAAAATTCCCAGAGCCTGATAAAGAGCAGGCGAAATCTTTTTCAAAACAATCTCCACCATCTGGACCAAAGCTGCAATAACCAGAATGAAAGAGATGGTCTGCATATACTCTATTCCAAGAGGAACAAGCACATAATGCTGGAGAAGGTATGTAACCATGGTCGAAAGCGCCATCACGAACATAACCGCTGCCGACATGCCCAGAGCCGTACTCACTTTGTTAGAGACTCCTAAGAAGGGGCATATCCCCAAGAACTGTGAAAGCAGTATATTGTTTACAAAGACTGCTGAAATAACTATAATAAGGATTTCCATACTATTTCATTCTTTCTGTTAACTTTCTGAAAAGAACCATAAGGTAACCAAGGACTATGAAAGCACCCGGTGCAAGTACGAAAGCCAGTGCACCGTCACCGTTAAAGATCTTCATATCGAAAATCGAGAGATTCCCGAGCAGTTCTCTGACAAGCCCTATGATTGTAAGTGAAAGGGTAAAGCCCAGCCCGATACCTATACCGTCGAGAGCCGAATCGAGGGCGTTGTTCTTGTTTGCAAAAGCCTCAGCACGTCCCAACACGATACAGTTCACTACAATCAGAGGGATAAAGAGACCCAATGTTTCATACAACGAAGGTAGGAAAGCCTGCATAAGAAGCTGAAGCAGTGTTACAAACGATGCAATAATAACAATGTAGGAAGGTATCCTCACCTTTGCCGGAATAAGACCGGCTACCAAAGAAATGACAACATTTGAAAGGATCAGGACAAAAGTGGTGGCAAGTCCCATTCCCATACCATTAATGGCAGAAGTGGTAGTTCCAAGAGTTGGACACATACCCAATACAAGGACAAATGTAGGATTCTCCTTGATAATTCCTTTTGTTATAATAGACAATCTGCTCATTTTTCGGATTGATTTTGGTTAGACTTTATATTTTGGAAAGCCCTGTATGCTTTGGAAAGGGCATCGGCATAAGCTCTCGATGTAATGGTAGATGCTGTTATCGCATCAATATCACCGCCATCCTTCTTAACAGAGAGTCGGAAGGAAGCCGGATTCTTTCCTACGAACTGTCCGTAAAATTTCTGTTCGGTCATCTTTGAGCCCAGCCCCGGAGTCTCAGAGTGGGAAATGACAGAAGTCCCCGTTATATTTCCGTCAGGATCGAAACCGACCATAAGCTTTATGGTTCCACCGAAACCTTTAGAAGTAGAGACCTCAACAGCATATCCGACAGGATTATCGCCTTGCTTTGCAGGATATACAGCCAAAGACTCACCTTCAAGAGAGAGTGTCATCCTATCCGATGCAGGACGGTTGTCAAAAGCCGGTACAACCGCAGAGATCGCCTGTTCCGTCTTGGCAACGGCAGCCTGTGCGATAGCATCAGCCGTAAGAATATTCACGGCACCCAAAAGAGCCGCACACACAATTGTAACAATACCCAGACAGAGGGTCATATTGAGAAATGTGGATTGTTTGGCCATAGCTACCTCCTTCCAAACCTTTTAGGTTTGACATATTTATTCAACAATGGAACAAAAGAGTTCATAATAAGGATAGCGAAGGATATCCCTTCGGGATAGGAACCGAAATAACGAATCATTACAGTTATAAAGCCGATTCCGACACCATATATCACCATTCCCCTGGTACTCATAGGAGAGGTGACATAATCGGTCGCCATAAAGATGGAGCCGATGAGAACACCTCCTGTAAGAATATTGAATGCAGGATCTGTAAACTGCTGGGGATCACACAGAGAGAAGATACCTGAGACCACAGCAATGGTTACAAGGATTGAGAGTGTGATATGGGGTCTTATGACTTTTCTGACAAGGAGGTAGATGAATCCCAAAATAAGGGCAATTGCAGAAACTTCACCGACAGAACCTCCGGTCTTGAAAAAGAGCATATGCATATATGACAGGTTCGGATTCTGTGCCTGAATCTGCTCCAGAGTCATACCTGAGGAGAGGCCCTCCTTGATGAGAGAGAGGGGTGTGGCACCCGATGCAGCATCTACTCCATCCCTGAACCATGAGTCAGGAATTGACCAGTCGGTCATAATCGCAGGAAAAGAGATCAGAAGGAACACTCTGCCGACCAGAGCCGGATTGAAAATATTGTGTCCCAAACCACCGAAAGACATCTTTGCCACTCCAATAGCCACGACAGAGCCAATCAGCATCACCCACCATGGAGCGCTGGGCGGGAGGTTCAAGGCAAGAAGGACACCTGTAACAGCGGCCGAAAGGTCATTGATGGTAGGCTTTACCTTCATCAGATATTTTTGGATGACATACTCGACAGAGACACAAGCTAAAGCTCCGACAAGAACAAGTTCGATAGCCGATACTCCGAAGAAGTAGAGCGAGACCACAAGCGAAGGAGAGAGGGCGATCAACACATCTCTCATAATCTTACGGGTACTCTCATTCCCGTGAATGTGGGGAGCCGGTGAAACCAGTAGTTTTCTCATATTTCCTATATTTTATTATTTCGGCCTGCTTCTTAAAATTTTCAACACATCAGCCTTGGATATTCTGATATAATCCAGCAGAGGAATATTTGCCGGACAGGTATACATACAGCATCCACATTCGATACAGTCATATACCCTCTCCCTCTCCAGATCTGCATATCTGCCGGCACGGGCGAGTTTGTTTAGAAGGAAAGGTTCCAGTCCCATAGGACAGGCATCAGCGCACTTTGCACATCTGATACACTCTCCCTCCTCTTTTCGCAAAGTCTGTTCACTGGTGAGTACCAGCAGCGAGGAGGTGCTCTTGACGGTAGCGGCAGATATATTGGAGACAGCCTTGCCCATCATCGGACCTCCGCTTATGAGCTTTGCAGCATCCTTGGGAAGCCGTCCAACAGAGTTGAGCAAAGCATCAATAGGTGTTCCTACCCTCAGAAGGAAATTTCTCTGCTGCTCAGTGCAATCACCTGTCACAGTGACCACACCCTCGAAAAGGGGTTTGTTCTTCTGGACAGCCTCATAAACAGCCAGAGCAGTAGCACAGTTCTGTACCACTACACCCGTATCAATAGGAAGTCCCATAGAGGGGACCTTTCTTCCTGTAACGGCATCGATCAGCTGCTTTTCACCACCCTGTGGATATTTTTTCTTTAGCGGTACCACTTTAATTTCGGGGTATGAAGCCGAGAAGGATTTCATGACATCTATTGCCTTTGGTTTATTGACCTCTATACCTATATATCCCTCTGAAACACCAAGGGCCTTCATCATAATCCGTGCTCCTATAAGAATCTCTTCAGGTCTCTCAACCATGATCCTATAGTCGGATGTAATATAAGGCTCACACTCGACTCCGTTAATAATCAGAATCTCCGCCTTTTTGCCCGGTGGAGGGGAAAGTTTTACATGTGTAGGAAAAGAGGCACCGCCCATTCCTATCACACCGCAATCTGCAATCCTCTTGAGAATCTCCTGAGGAGTGAGTTTGATATCCCTGACAATCTCTTCAGACCTGTCGATACTCTCGTCCCATTGATCACCCTCTACATCAATTATGATATGCATCACCGGATTGCCGGCAATATCCGGATATGGTTCTATAGCAGAGACAGTACCGGAAACCGAAGAGTGGATATTGGCAGAGATAAATCCCGAAGAGGTGGCTATCAGTTGACCGGTCAGTACCTTGTCCCCCTTCTGGACAATAGGAGTTGCAGGCGCCCCTATATGCTGGGACATAGATATATAAGCCTTGGATAGAACAGGGAAACGTTCAATTGCCGACTCGGCAGAAATCTTTTTGTCATGAGGGTGGATACCACCCATTGAAAATGTCTTTTTCATATCCCTGGTTTTATTCGTTATTCTGTTGAGGAACTTTGACCGGGAAATTCACGGCCCAGATGGCATTCGTAGGACACTCATCCACGCACTTGCGGCAAAGTCTGCACTTGTTGAAGTCGATATAAGAGAGGTTGTTCTGCACTGTAATTGCACCGAAAGGACATACCTTTTCGCATTTGCGGCAGCCGATACATGCAACTGCACACGCCTTACGTGCCGTCGCCCCCTTCTCCTGATTTACGCAACTGACAAATACCCTGCGGTTCTTGGGCCCCTTGTTGCGAAGCTCGATTACAGATTTGGGACAGGCCTTCACACACGCCCCGCAGGCGGTACATTTATCTTGGTCCACCTCCGGCAGACCGCTTCTCTTGTTGATCTTGATAGCTCCGAACTTACAGGCCCTTTCACAATCTCCACCTCCCAGACAGCCCCACTTGCATCCAGTCTCACCGGAATAAAGCGAAGAGATTATTCTGCATGATGGCGATCCATTGTAGATATTGGTAGTAGGACGGTTATCGCATGTACCATGGCATCTGACGACTGCCACCATTGGAGCCTTCTCCTGTAACACAACACCTAAATTGGATGCGACTTTGGACATAACTGCATTTCCGCCCACAGGGCAGAATTTGCCATCGAGATTACCGGACTTGACACAAGCCTCTGCAAAAGCACGGCAACCGGCAAAGCCACAACCGCCACAGTTCGCCCCAGGCATTACAGATTCGATAATATCAATTCGTGGGTCCTCTTCCACTTTGAATTTATTGGCAACTACGAACAGAACTATTGCCAGAACCAGTCCCAGCCCTCCCAGAACAAGGATTGTGTATAAAAAAGCAGCTGTCATCTTAATGAAGTTTTTCTACTTTAAAAACAAATTTGGAATTAGTTTTATCCCTGAATATGAAGAGAATAAGAAGATATACAGCCAAAGCGGCCAATACAATGCCCCCTACAACAACCTCACTAGGGATAACAGAAGACAAAAGTAGTAATAAAATTGTTAAAATTGACAACGGAATTACATAAGCAAGGAGCACAGCCCTCAACCCCATAGAACGGGTTATGACTACGTTAACCCTCTCCCCTACACTGAAACCAATCTGAGGAAGCGCCCTGACGATTCTGGTTTTACTCTCCGAAGAGCCGCATATACCCTTGGCATGACAGCCTGCACACGCTGACTCAGGACGGATTTCCACATCAATCCACCCTCTGTCCATACCTACTATAACGCCCTGATGGCAATAATTATCATTTGAGTTCATACTTAAGATTCTCCCATTTGTCAAGTCTGCCGTAAACCTTGCCCACTCTTATGGCAGATTCAAACAGCAAAGGGACTCTGTTCAGATCGTCAGAGACCCATATAATCATCTCTGTATCTCCTTTGAAGACCTCACCAGCGATTACCTTGGCAGCAAACTTCATAGCCTTGAACTTTCCCTTGGTGGGAACCTCCACCTCCTCCCTGCCTATAAATCTGAAATAGACATCAAAGAGCTCTTCATCAATCGTAAATTTAACAGGATAGTTCACTCCCTTCTCCAAAGCATCGAAATCGATATTCCTTGAGTAATAGAAGAGCGTGACAATATCAAATGTATTGCGATCTCCGACAAGAACAGTGTCAATCTTGCGGGAAGGATACGAGACTCTGGCATTGATCACCCCTTCATCATAATTCCAATAGTGGTGATTAGTAATCTTGTAGCCACCCTCATTGATATCCCTGTGAAAGTAGGAGGGCGAGATTGTATCCCCGAAAAAACGAGACTCGAAGAGATCCCTCACCTTGAAGAAATGATCCCAAAACCGATAAGTGGCACCATAGACCTTGGAATGATATAAAGGTCGACCGTCTTTTTCACCGCCATTTAGCAGTTCTACTTTCGCGGTACCGACATCCATTCTGATACCAAGCCACTTATAATGAATAATATACTCAAGTTTTTCTCCAGAGCGGAACGCAGATGTTCCCTCAAGCCCCGGATGTATGGGCAAAGACTGGGCGGAGACCGAAGCCGCAAAAGCCAGTCCGAACACAAACGCTATTACAGCAAACTTGATAAACCTAAAAGTCATTATTGTATTCCGAATCGTCAAAACTATTCATACTTGACTGATACTGCATACTTGAGCCATCTGAAGATTCGAAGAAATCCCCATCATTGATATCTACGAAACGGGCTTCAGATGCCTTGAACCTCATCTGCACGACATCGGTGGAACCATTTCTGTGCTTGGCTATGATAATCTCTGATTTACCCTGAATATCTCCCTCCTCTTCAATACCATAATACTCCGGTCTGTGAATGAACATTACTATATCAGCATCCTGCTCAATTGCACCGGATTCTCGCAAGTCACTCAACTGGGGACGTCTGTTGCCTCCTCTGGTCTCCACTGCACGGCTCAGCTGAGAAAGAGCGATAATGGGGATATCAAGCTCTTTTGCAATAGCCTTAAGCGATCTTGATATATTGGAGACCTCCTGTTCGCGCATTCCCCTGAGTTCAGGAGGACCTGTAAGTAGCTGAAGGTAGTCTATCACAATGAGCTTAACACCTGCAGTCCTGACGAGCCTGCGTGCCTTGGATCTGAACTCGTAGATAGATAGGGATGGTGTATCGTCAATATACAAAGGCGAGTTGGAGAGATCCTTTATCTTCTCGTTAAGTTGCACCAATTCAAATTCTGCAAGTTTCTTGCCACCCCTGATCTTCTCTGAAGAGAGACCGGTCTCAGAAACGAGCAGACGCTTTACCAGCTGCTTTGAAGACATTTCCAAAGAAAAAAATGCAACCGGGATATGATGATCCACCGCCATATTCCTCGCCATAGTCAGGACAAAAGCGGTCTTACCCATAGCAGGACGGGCTGCAATGATAATCAGGTCGGATGCCTGCCACCCGAGGGTTACCTTGTCAAGCCCTGTGAATCCGGAGGCCACACCACTCAGTCCATCCCCTCTGGTCTGGTTTAACTCAATATCATTGATGGCATCCTTGATAACATCACTGATCTGCCTGGTTTCCCTCTTCATATTCCTCTCGGCAAGAGTAAAAAGCTTCTGTTGTGAGGCATCGAGCAGATCATCGACAGGAACCGCATCATCGAATGAATCCTTCTGAATCTGGGCAGATATGGTAATCAGTTCTCGCTGAATATACTTCTGCAGCAGAATCTTGGAATGGTAATCAATATTGGCGGCAGTACCCACATTAGAAGTAAGCTGGCTCAGATAATAGAGTCCGCCAACCTCTTCCAACGCATGGTTCTTTTTCAACTCCTCGGAAACGGTCAGGATATCAATCGGATTGTGATTAGACGCCAAAGAACTAATTGCACTGAAAATCTTCTTATTGGCATCTTTATAGAAACAGTCGGCATTCAATGAATCAAGAGCTTCGGGGGCCACATTGGGCTCTATCATCAGTGCGCCCAACACAGCCTCCTCAACATCAATTGCCTGAGGGGGAACCTTTCCGATATCAACGCCTATAGCACTGATAGATACATCGGTTTTATTGAATTTTGTGTTTTTAGCCATAAGCAACCGCTTCAAAAAAAAGCCTCCTTCCCCATATTCGCAAAGGAATATTGGGTCAGAGGCCTTTATGTTTACAAAAGATTACTCGTTGTCGAAATCAGGACTCACAAGAATCCTTCCGCAATACTCGCACACTATGATCTTCTTGTTCATAGCGATATCGAGCTGTCTCTGTGGTGGAATCTTGTTAAAGCAACCTCCACACGCATCCCTCTGGACAGTTACTACAGCCAGACCGTTATGTGTATTGCTTCTTACCATTTCGTAAGCAGCAAGAGTTCTTGCATCGAGGCTTGCCTTAAGTTTGGTAATCTCCTCAACAAGGAGAGATTCTTCTTTACATGTCTCATTAGTAATCGCTTCACATTCAGTCTTCTTTGCCTCAAGGTCAAGAGCTCTCTGTTTGAGACTCTCTTCAGCATTCTTGAGAGCTACCTTCAATTCAGAGATATGTTTATTCTTCTCACTGATCTTTTTGGTAGCAAGTTCAAGTTCAAGCTGCTGGTACTCGATCTCCCTGGAAATGGAGACATACTCCCTGCTATTCTTGACATTTTTCTGCTGTTCCTGATATTTTTCAATGGCAGCCTTGCAGTTATCAGAATCAATCTTTCTCTGCATCACGAACTTCTCAGATTCATTGATTTCATCTTTTATCTTGGAAGCTCTGGTCTTGAGACCTTCGATTTCATCTTCAAGATCTGAAATCTCATCGGGAAGTTCTCCCAACAAGAGATGGATTTCATCTATTTTAGAGTCTTTCTGCTGAATCAAGTAGAGGGTATGAAGCTTTTGCTCCATAGTAGCCTCAGATTCATTCATACTCTTGGAAAGAGACATAAAAGTTTCCCTGCAGTCTACAGGAGTCTCTTCTACAGTCTTATGAATATTTGTCGCCATATATTGTAATTAATAATAATAAACAGGATTATGGATTTGCTCTCCAATTAAGACGGCAAAGTTAGGAAATTTTTTCTTAACAACCTCAACGAATACTTTCATAATCTGAGCTTCCGTCTCAAAATGTCCCGGATCTACAATCAGCAAAGCATCTCCGGTAAAAAAATCGTGATACTTTATATCACCACTTATATAGGCATCGGCCCCCGCTTCTATAGCAGAACCAATGAGAGAGCCTCCGCTGCCGCCACAGAAGGCGACTCTGGAAATCTTCTTTCCGACAGGACGAGAAGTTCTGACATTTTTGACATCAAGACACTGTTTTACATACTTGATAAATTCTTCATCCTTCATCGGATAAGGGAGATTGCCTACAACTCCCAGTCCCACCTCAGGATCCTTGTCACACTCCAGAACCGAAACATCCTGAAGACCGAGCATCTTCGCAGCAGCTCCGCTGACACCCTCCAGAACCTTGTCCGAAGCGGTGTGGGTAGAATAAATGACTATTCCGTTACGAATGGCCTCTATTATACAACGGCCGGTAGGGTCATCCTCAGTAATCCTCTTTATTCCCTTGAAGATCAGAGGGTGATGGGTAATGATCAATTTTATTCCCCTATCTCGGGCTTCGCAGATGAGCTCATAAGTAGGATCAAGACCCACAAGAGCCGAATCCACTAAAATCTCCGGATCACCCACCTGCAGACCACTATTGTCCCAGCCCTCCTGATTGGAAAGGGGAGCAAATTCCTCTATGGCCTCTATAATCTCTTTAGCAGTTCTCATCAATAATCTGTGCAATGTCATTCAACCTATCCTGAATACGCCTGAGCCGGAATACTACCTGAGCCTCTCTGGCAGTGCTATCCATAGAATTCTTCATCGTAGATGCAGCCCCTTCAAGAGTCATCCTCCTCTCCGTAACCAGATACTGAATCACTTTCAATGCATCTATATCACTCTCAGTATACTTCCTGTCACCCCTGGCATTTCTGACAGGCTTGACAAAAGATTTGAAATGGTCAGTCCAGAACCTTACTCTCGAAGTGCTTTCATTGAGCAACTGTGCTACCTCCCCAATGGACCAATATATCTTACCGGGGACATATTCTTTGTACGGCATAACTGCAAAAATTAATCAAGTGACTGTCCGGTATTGAGAACGACAGTCAGAAAATCCTCATAATCATTCATATCAAGTTCCGAAATGAAATAGTTCATCGGATCTGAAGGTTCACCATTGAAAATAACCTGGTAGTGGAGGTGAGGTGCAAAAGATGTACCTGTATTTCCTACACGACCAATAATTTTACCCGCTTGGACCATCTGCCCGTTTCGTACCAGAATATCTGAAAGATGTGAATAAGTGGTAACATATCCGTTAAGATGGTCTATCTCTACGACATTCCCCCTATTTCTCTTAGACCTTTCAACTTTGATCACCTTACCTGAGGCAGTAGCCATAACATCTGTCCCGATAGGAGCAATCAAATCCATGCCATCATGAAAAACAAGTTGCTTGTAGAACGGATGGATTTTGCGACCCAGAGAAGCCCCGATATTGGATGGCGAAATATTGGCAATGGGAATAATGGATGGAATACCCTCCATTGAGAAATCCTTAAAGCCAAGCACTTCATCCAACAAAGCCTCACAATTATCAAAACTGGAGGAGACCCTCTCTATCCTCTCTTTGGTATGCAGGACAAGGGATGCTCCGAATGTAGTATCTGCCGCATAAGAGGTAATCGAATCATCTGATACTCTGAAAGATATTTCAGGAAACCCAGTATTGAAAATATCCGAATAAATCCTTTCATCTTTAGATTGAAGATCGTTCACCACCTTCTCGAGCAGATCTACTTTGGAATTGAGTTCATCATATTCCCTCTGCATTAGTTCAGTCTCCCTTTGCTTGCGGATATCATCGCTACTGGTGACAATAAGAGAATACAATAAGTAGAGTATTACGGCCACACCGACCGCCTTCAACAGAAACAACGCCCCCTTCCTGACATAGTACCAGAAGGAGTGACTGTCTTCTACAAACTCCAACTTCTCTTTGTCATATCTGAGTTTTCCCATATCAGCTTAAAGGAATCTCCGGAGAATCTATGATAGAATTAAAATCTTCAGCGGCCAAATCCTTGTCATAGTAGTTGAGAGGGTTGACCGGCTTGCCCATATAAATCACCTCATAGTGAAGGTGAGTACCTGTAGAACGGCCAGTATTGCCCATTTCCCCGATCTGCTGGCCGCGTTTGAGTTTTTGGCCTACTGCTACATTGGCTTTTCTCAGATGGGCATACCTGGTCACATAGCCGAAACCATGGTCCACTGTCACATAATTACCGAAGCCACCCATCTGGAAAGAGACTGCAGTAACCACACCGTCCCCTGTAACATATACAGGTTCTCCGACCTGACCAAAACGGGGTGCAAGGTCTACACCGTTATGATGTCTCATTCTAGCCTTGGTAACCGGATCACGACGCATGCCGAAACCCGACGTATGTCTTACATTCTCGAACTTGACAGGCGGAATATTCGGAACACAAGAGACCATCTCCTCAGCTCTGTCTGAAAAGAGGGTAATCTGATCAAACGATTTGGACTGAAGATATGCCTTCTTGGTGAGGACATCAGACTCTATAACCATAGAGGTAACCTTTCCAAAAGGGTCAGTAGCTGTCAGATACGAATATCTGTCCACACCGCCATAACCTGCTTCGCGGACATCCGACGATATAGGTTCCATACCGAATATCAGGCGGTAAAGATTATTGTCCCTCATCTCCATGGCATGCAACTGTCCCCTCACGTTATCCATCCTCCTGACTACAATTTCCATCTTGGACCTCCACTCTTTAGATCTCTTGTCGATCATATACGACTTGGGATTTTTAATGTCATATTTGTCACCGACGAAGAGCATGAGCACGAACATAGCAACCCCCACCAAAACGAACGGAAGAACCGATTTGGTGTAGAGCCAGAACTCTGAGGGAGACTTTACGACATCGTAATTGAGCGTCTCTTTGTTAAATATGTATCTCTTAGTCCTTTTCATTCACGGGCAAAAGTAATTATTTCTCTGATATTCACAAAAAAAGATGCAAAATAGATTAAAGCTTTTCCGTTTTTATCAAACTCAAGGGAGAGGGTACAAGAGTTCGTTCTGTTCAAGGTCGCCTTCCACCACATATCGAAAACAACAGAATCGGTTGGATACTCCAGACCTGTACTCTTGATCCTCAAATCCCTGTCAAAAGCAAAAAGGGAGACAGGAATACCTGTCCTCACATTGAATGAAGCAGAACCATACAGAGGGAAGAAAGTCCCCTCGTCAGTCACAAGAGCAATTCTTCCTGTGTAACCCATATCCAACAGAACCTTGTTAAAATCTGCCAGAAGAGATATATTTGCTAAAGTATGGTCCTCCCTCTTCCCTGTAGCTCCATAAACAGTAATAAAAAAATTCGGATCAGGAGCAGACTCGACAATTAGGGAACAGACAAACCTGAAACACTTGGAGAGATCATTGGTCTGCTGCTCAGAGATATGGATAACCCTATCGGAGAATTTTTCCCGCATAAGCGCAGAGATTGAATCCAGATCTCCAACAATATAGTCAGGCTCCCTATATGGAAAAAGATTCTCGACTGCCCCGTCACAACACACAACCATGTCTGAAGCCAAGAGCCCTGTGAGAACCTGCTCGTTTACAGGGAAAGCTCCGTTACAGAGAATCGCACACTCTTTCCAACCCTTTTTCATAAACATATTGTTCTATTCAAAACGTGCTCCTTCGCCCCTGAATCCCAGAAGAAAGTCAGAAGCGCTCAAACGTCTTTTGCCAGGTATCTGAAGTTCAAGGATTTCAATGGCACCATCGGCACATCCCACAAAGAGTCTTCTGCCATCTTTTGCCACTTCACCGCAATGAAGGTCTGTAGGAGTCCGGCTATCATCAGAAGGCACAGCCACAGAATAGATCTTCACATCCATTACGTTATCATCACATACTAGATTGGAATGGGCAGCAGGAACAGGAGAGAGACCCCTGACTAGATTCATCACATCCCTGCGAGTAGAGTTCCAATCTATACGCAATGTCTCTGCAGTGAGCTTGGGAGCATATCTTGCATACTCCGGAACAGATTCTATATCAGACTGGGCAACGGGCTCTGCAGTGCCGTTGGCAAGAGCATCGACACTCTTGAGGACAAGACGGGCCCCGATCGTCTGGAGCTGTTCATAAAGTTCCCCAACTGTTTCATCTTCAGATATGGATACAGATTCAGACATGATAATGGAACCGGTATCAATCTTATCATCAAGGAGGAAAGTAGTAACACCGCTCTCGGTCTCACCATTGATGATGGCCCAGTTCATGGGAGCCGCCCCGCGATACTTGGGCAGAAGGGAAGAATGGAGGTTAAAAGTACCGAAACGGGGCATAGACCAGATGGCACGCGGCAACATCCTGAAAGCAACGACTACGAATATGTCTGCATTGATCTCTTCAAGCCGACTCTTGAACCCAGAGTCCTTAAGAGACTCCGGTTGCAACAGCTCTATAGGTGAATGTTCTCCATCCTCACCCAGCGAGAGAAGATACTTCTTGACAGGAGAGTATGACACCTTAAGACCCCTGCCGCTCTTGCGGTCAGGAACAGTGACTACAGCAGCCACATCATAGCCACCCTCAATAAGTGCCTTCAGGGACTCGACAGCAAATTCCGGAGTCCCCATAAATACTATTTTTGGTTTAATCTTTCGTTTAGATAACATAATGAACTTACTGAATACTTTCTTAATTGCCTGAATATATGAATCTATATTGAAAATTGCCGAATCTTTGGTAGACTTCCATGTTAGGAAAACACTTATAGGCAGCAGGACCATTGTAGAGAGAAATGCTCCCAACTCAGGTGTTATTGCCCCATCCTTGGCCAGTTTCTTTCCGGAAATATCCACCACCCAATAGAGGACAAAAAACATAGAAGAGACAATCATGGGTGTTCCCAGTCCTCCTTTTCTGATAATAGCCCCCAAAGGTGCACCTATGAAGAAGAAAATCAAACATGCAAAAGAGAGGGTAAACTTCCTCATATACTCCAGATCGATCCTTCTAAGATAGTAGGTATGCTGATTTATCTCCCTGTCGTACGTCTGCATCGTCTGTATAGACTTCTTGACAGCCTTTAATGCCCCTTCGACGGCACTGAGTTCTGATTGATGCGAAGCGCAGGCCATCAAGGTATCCACGTCAAAACGGGAGCTGAGCCCCTTGTTCTTAGCAGTATCAAGCTGGGAAGCCTTTTCAAGCGCAATGGAGTAGTTGACATTCAGCTCATGTTCAGTTATTGTCTTGTCGTATTTGGCCCCGATAGAGTCCCTGTCATTCCTTAACTGCTCGAGATTCCTCGCCATGATATCAGAGCCATATCTCTCCTTTTCCGATTTTTGGAAAGAGTAGTTTTCCAAAGGGATGACTACCTCCTGCATGGAGAAATCGACCTGGTTCACTTCACTCACTGTATCCTTGTATGAGAGTTTGGTATTCTCCTCATAAGATACTCCGCTATATAGAGTAAAGAGAAGAGCTTTCTTGTCTGCTGTAGAGCGGATCATACCTGAATCAGCAATAGCCAGAGAGACATTTCCCTTGTTTGATGTATGGTTGTAGACCATTACACCATACATCATTCCAGTCTCCTTGTTACGGTCATCGACTCTGAGGGAATATCCGTCGATACCATTGTAGAAAGTACCTGTGGGAATCTTTATCTCCTCCTTAGTCTTTGAGATATCATACTGAAGAGTATATATCTTGTTGTAAGCCAAAGGAATAAGATTATTTGAAACAAAGAATGCAGAGATGCTGATCACTATTGCCACATAGACAAGCGGATAGAGTGCCCTCTGGAGCGAAATGCCCGCAGCCTTCATGGAGAGCAGTTCATTATGTTCTCCGAAATTACCGAAGGTCATAATTGAAGCCAGAAGAGTGGAAAGGGGCATGGTATATGGAAGCGTTGTTGCCGATCCCCACCCCAGGAACTCCAGAATCACCCATATACTCAGACCTTTCCCTACCAGATCATCAATGTACATCCACAGAAACTGCATCACGAAAATAAATGCCGTGACGAAGAAGGTCATGAGGAATGGACCAAAAAATGACTTGAGTATGAAAAGGTCGAGTTTCTTCATTATTACTGCTGAATTGCTAGTTCTCTTAATTTTTCAAATGCAGAGGAGAGTGCATCAGCATTCTTTCCACCGGCAGTTGCAAGGAAAGCCTGTCCGCCACCGCCTCCCTGAATCAGTTTTGCAGCCTCTTTGACATCCTTGCCCGCATTTGCACCGTTCTTTACCAAATCATCGGTATACATCAGCAGAAGCGAAGGCTTGCCGTCAGGTGTCTTGAAAGCAGCAACCATTGCAGCAGAAGAGAATTCCTTATAAAGTTGGAAAGCAACCTCCTTTACAACTTCCGGAGCAAAAGAGCCGGTTACTGAGAAGAGCCTGATTCCGTTTATCTCTTCACTCATCTGTACAATTGTCTTCTTGAGCGAAGCGATCCTTTCGCGAACCGCCTCCTCGATTGATTTCTTGTAACTTTCGTTCTCCTTGATGAGCTTCTTGACACTATTGACAATGTCAGGAGTACCTTCAAAGAACTCTTTCATGGTTATAAGGGTATCTTCCAACGAATAAATGTACGCTTCAACACCTGAGCCGGTAGTAGCCTCGATACGACGAACACCTGCAGCCACAGCAGATTCGGACAGAATCTTTACCATACCAAGCGAACCGGTAGAGGCAGCATGAGTTCCACCACACAGTTCGATAGAATCCCCGAACTTGACAGCCCTTACCCTGTTGCCATATTTTTCACCGAAGAGCGCCATTGCACCCATCGCCTTAGCCTCATCGATAGGAATATCACGGAACTCCTGTTTTGCGAAATCTTCCCTAATGAGTGTATTGACTATCTTCTCAACCTCTCTTAACTGCTCGTGTGTCACCTTTTCAAAATGCGAAAAGTCGAAACGCAGGTAGTTGGAATTAACATACGAACCCTTCTGCTCTATATGAGTGCCAAGAACCTTGCGAAGAGCATAATGAAGCAGATGGGTAGCAGTATGATTATTTGCTGTTTCATTCCTCTTTTCCTTATCCACACAGGCTATAAAGCTTTCAGCGGGATTTGAAGGAATCCTTTCGGAGAAGTGGATATTGAGATTGTTCTCCTTTTTGGTATTGATAATCTGAATCTTCTCAGAGGTCTCTGAAGAGATGATATATCCGGTATCACCCACCTGTCCACCACTCTCAGCATAGAAGGGGGAGTTATCGAATATGAGCTGGTAGAGCTCCTTACCTTTGGTCTTGACAGTTCTGTATTTTACAATATTTACAGGACATTCCAAAGTATCGTAACCCACAAAGCGTGGTTGTTCACAATCACTCACCACAATCCAGTCACCCTCTTCCACAGCAGAGGCGTTGCGAGCCCTCTCCTTCTGTTTTGCAAGTTCTTCTTCAAAGCCCTTGACATCGACTGTAAATCCATGCTCCTTAGCTATCAACTCACTCAAATCAAGAGGGAATCCGAATGTGTCGTAGAGAGTAAACGTATCCTTTCCTGAAATAACATGCGTATCAGCAGACCTTTCCATTACGCCGTTAATAAGACCAATCCCCTTTTCAAGTGTTCTGAGGAATGCCTCCTCCTCTTCCTTGATTACCTTCTCGATAAGGATCTGTTGTTTTACGAGTTCAGGGTAGGCGTCACCCATAACCTCTACCAGAGTGGATACCAGTCGGCACAGGAAAGGTGTATTGAAGCCCAGGAAGGTATAACCGTACCTGACAGCACGTCTGAGGATACGTCTGATAACATAGCCAGCCTTTACATTAGAAGGCAACTGACCGTCTGCTATAGAGAAAGAGATGGCACGGATATGGTCAGCAATCACGCGCATTGCGACATCCACATTCTCATCCTTGCCGTACTCCTTGCCGCACAGTTCTACGATTTTTGCGATTATATCGGTAAACATATCACCTTGATAGTTACTGGTATTGCCATTTACAGCCATAACCAGACGCTCGAATCCCATACCGGTATCGACATGCTTCTGAGGAAGCAGCTCCAGTTCTCCGTTTGCCTTTCTGTTATACTGCATGAAGACAAGGTTCCATATCTCTATCACCAGATGATGTCCCTTATTCACAAGTTCTGCACCCGGTAGAGCTGCTCTTTCGGCATCGCTTCTCAAATCGATATGGATTTCACTACATGGACCACAAGGGCCGGTCTCACCCATTTCCCAGAAATTATCTTTCTTGTTACCGAGCAGAATCCTCTCCTTTGGCAGGAATCTTTCCCATATTTCCAAAGCTTCGGTATCAAGATCTGTTCCATCTTTCTTGTCTCCTTCAAATACAGTTGCGTAGAGTCTTTCGGGATCAAGCTTGTAAACCTGGGTAAGAAGTTCCCACGCCCACTCTATAGCCTCTTTCTTGAAATAATCTCCGAAACTCCAGTTACCAAGCATTTCGAACATTGTATGGTGATAAGAGTCATGTCCGACCTCTTCAAGGTCATTGTGCTTTCCGCTTACACGAAGACACTTCTGACTATCCGCCACCCTATGGTACTGTGCAGGTGTATTGCCGAGGAACCACTCCTTGAACTGGTTCATGCCGGCATTTGTGAACATTAGTGTAGGGTCTCCCTTAACCACCATAGGAGCAGAGGGAACAACCTGATGACCTTTTGACGCAAAAAAGTCCAAAAACGTTTTTCTTATCTCTTTGGAAGTCATAATAATTAAGCTTTAATTCATTATTTGGGTGCCATGCGGTAAAGCACTGCCGCAACAATTGCATATAGAAAATTCGGAATCCAGAGGGCAAGCCACGGCGGCAATGTATCAGTTATGACGAACATCTGGCTGAATCGCAGGAAGAGGATGTAGGAAAAACTCAGGGCAATACCCACTCCTAAATTAATTCCGATCCCTCCCCTTTTCTTTCTGGAAGAGAGAGAGACACCTATGAGGGTGAGGATGAAGGTGGAAAACGGGACTGCAAAACGGGTATTCTTCTCGATGAGGGAGTACTTGATCATACTGTCCCCCCTCATTCTCTGAGTAGCAATAAGGTCATTGAGCCGATTATAGTCAAGATCCTCGACAGTATTCTCTTTCCTATAGAAATCCTCTATGGTCAGCGAAATAACCGTATCAAGTTCCTTTCCGAACTTAACCTTCTGTCTTGCAGTAGTATAATCCCTTATCGAATAATTCTTGAGACGCCATCCACCAAATGTAGTATCCCAAGCGGCACTTTCAGCCGAGAGCTTGGAGACAAGACGGTTTTCGCGGGTTGTCTCAAGGGTAAACTTATATGCGACATTGTTCCAGGTACTGAAGGACTCCACATACACATACTCGCCCGGAGCGATCTGATAGTGAACATTTCTGCTGGTATTGTAGAACTTCGAGTACTTGACATACTTTCCCTCAAATTCATGCCTTTTAGCATTGGCGTTGGGAATAACATAAAGGTTGAGCACAAGGCTCATGGAGGCAATTATCAGTGACGATATGAAATAGGGATACATCAAACGGGCGAAACTGATTCCCCCGGAAAGCATCGCGACTATTTCACTCCTGCCAGCAAGCTTGGAAGTGAAGAATATAACAGTGATAAAGACAAAAAGGGAACTGAACATATTGGCGTAGTACGGAATCACGTAAATATAGTAATCCATTACTATCTGCTTCAATGTGAGCTGATTTTCAACGAAATCATCTATCTTCTCGCTGATATCGAATATGATCACTATACAAATGATAATCAACAGGGCCATAAAATATGTCCCGATAAACTTTTTGATTATGTATTTGTCTATTTTGGTGATCTTAAAATTCATCCGCTATATCCTTCTACAACCTGTTCTGTAATTTTTTCACAGCAGCCTCTTTCCATGCATGGAAATCACCTGCCTCAATATGTTTGCGCGCCTGAGCAACCACATCAAGATAAAAAGCGAGGTTATGCTCACTGGCTATCTGTGCTGCCAACATCTCCGAAGCTACAAACAAATGGCGAAGATACGATTTTGTGTAGAATTTATCAACAAATGAGGTGCCATTTTCATCAATGGGAGAAAAATCGTTTTCCCATTTTTTATTTCTCATATTGATCCTGCCCTCCCATGTAAAGAGCATTCCATTACGTCCATTTCTGGTAGGCATCACACAGTCGAACATATCGATGCCTCTGTCAATTCCCTCAAGAAGGTTTTCCGGAGTGCCGACTCCCATCAGATAGCGCGGTCTGTTCTTAGGCAGAATTGGATGAAGGACCTCAATCATCTCATACATAACCTCAGTAGGTTCTCCGACGGAGAGTCCACCGATTGCATAGCCCTCCCTCTCCAGCGCAACAGCATGTTCTGCCGCCCTGACTCTCAAATCAGGATAAACACACCCCTGTACGATAGGGAAAAAAGCCTGACTGTAACCATACAATGGTTCTGTGGCATCGAAGTGTGCAATTCCCCTTTCCAACCACTTCTGGGTCATCTTCAACGACTTGGCCGCATACTCATGATCTGCATCCCCAGGAGTGCACTCATCCAGAGCCATGACTATATCGGCCCCGATGATACGCTGCGTATCGACGTTGTTTTCAGGGGTAAACAGATGTTTCGAGCCATCTATATGAGACCTGAAGGTACACCCTTCTTCAGAAAACTTTCTCATCTGCGAGAGCGAAAAGACCTGAAAGCCCCCACTGTCCGTAAGAATAGGACGGTCCCAATTTATAAACTTATGAAGACCGCCGGCCCGATAGAGAGTATCGAGCCCCGGTCTTAAATATAAGTGGTAAGTGTTACCAAGAATGATCTGAGCACCTATATCTTCTTTCAGATCCCTGTGATAAACACCCTTTACAGAACCGACTGTGCCGACCGGCATGAAAATGGGAGTCTGTATTTCACCGTGATCGGTGGTTATGACACCCCTTCTGGCATTGCCGGCAGGATCGGTCCCTAAAATCTTGAATTTCATCAATTATTTGAGTTTTGCAGCAATAGCCTTCAACATATCGTCAACCATTGCATCGATGTCCCATTTAGGATCCCATCCCCACTCTTCGCGAGCACAGGAGTCATCCATCTTGTTAGGCCATGAATCAGCAATAGCAGCCTTTACAGGGTCCACATCGTAGCTGAATTCTGCTGAAGGCACTCTCTCTTTAATCTTTGCAAAGAGTTCTTTAGGGCAGAAACTCATGCAGGTAATATTGAAGCTGTTCCTGTGTTTGAGTTTTGAAGGATCTGCTTCCATGAGCTGAGTCACAGCATTGAGTGCATCAGGCATGTAAAGCATATCCATATATGAATTTTCAGGAATAGGACAAGTATATCTGCCGTTCTTGATTATGTCATAGAAAACCTCTACAGCATAGTCGGTCGTACCGCCTCCGGGAAGAGCTCCGTTAGAGATAATGCCAGGGAATCTAACGCTTCTTGCATCGACTCCAAATCTTGAGTGATAGTAATCAGAAAGCATCTCTCCGGTAACTTTGCAGACACCATAGATGGTATCAGGTCTCATAACCGTATCCTGAGGGGTATTGTCGTGAGGAGTATTTACTCCGAAGGCTCCTATTGAGCTAGGTGTAAAGATAGCAGCGTTGAACTCTTTAGCAAGCGTAAGAGAGTTCAGCAAAGCACCCATATTTATCTTCCATGCAAGTTCAGGATTCTTTTCACCCGTTGCTGAAAGAAGAGCAACCAGATTGAAGATAGCATCGATATCATACTTCTTCATCAGCTCACCAAAAGCATTGAAGTCCAGAACATCGAGCTTTTCGCATCTTGCATACTGACTAATCTTCTGTACAGCTTCATCCTTAAGGTCTGCTGCAATGACATTGTCCTCTCCATAATTTTTCTGAAGGTGAGGGACCAATTCGGTACCGATCTGTCCACCGGCGCCCACTACTAATATGCGTTTCATATCTTATAAAAATACATTGAATTATATAGATGGCAAAAGTAATGATTTTATAGAAAAAAACGCTACTTTTGTTTAGAGAAGAATTAAAAAAATAACTATCATGCTAAAAGTGGATATTCCCAAAATTTCAGCCAAGATAGGTAAAGAGACAGAGATTATATCATTCGGTTCGTGTTTCAGTACAGAAGTGGCCCAAAGAATGGCAAATGAAGGATACACGGTTACCAACAACCCGTTCGGAACCCTGTTCAATCCAGCCTCCATTGCACAAAGCATCTATAGGACAATATCGTGTAGATTGTTCACTCCGGAAGAGGTCATACCACGATGCACCAACATCTCTAAAGAGAGCGGAAAAGCACCGAACGAAGGGTATGTCTCATTCTCTCACCATGGTAGTTTTACCAGAGAGACACCGCAAGAGTTCCTCTGCTACGCCAACAGAAGACTCATCCAGACATCAGAGGCATTCTCCCGCGCAAAGGTGGTCCTGATAACATTCGGCTCCGCATGGATCTACAGAAATACCAAAAACATGGAGATAGTGGCCAACTGCCACAAGCACCCCTCTTATGAGTTCGTACGGGAGCGGCTCTCTTGCGAAGAGATCGTCCGGCTCTTCACCCCAATATTGGAGAATAACAGGGACAAAGAGTGGATCTTCACCGTATCTCCCATTCGTCACAGAAAGGACGGCCTGCACGAAAATGCAATCTCAAAATCAATACTTCTAATCGCTGTCGAGCAACTTTGCAGCACATTCCACAATACAAGTTACTTCCCTGCATACGAAATCGTCCTCGATGAACTCAGAGATTATTCCTGGTTCAAGGAGGACGAAGTCCATCCTACGGATAAGGCCGTAGATTATGTCTATGATAAATTCGCCGCAAGCCGGCTACAGATCATCTAAAATAGAGAGAAGAGGACGAAAGCCCAGTGTGCAGCAATACCTGCAACAAAACCACCTACTGTATGAGACATGATGGCATAAGAGGTAAGGTTTCTGTATCCAAGTGAATCAAGCATAGCGGTGTGAGTGCTCAAATAACCGCTCCAGCACATACCCATAGCTGTAAACACAGCAATGGCATTACCATCTATGAAGCCATCGGCAATAAACCTTGGAACCAAAGAGAGAGCGGCACCCACTGCTCCAAGAGAAGTAATAGGGAATGCTACCAGCTCGGGATGTTCAAAACCAAAGAGCCATTTGAAGACAAAGTCAATCTTGCCTGCAAGATAAGGAAGAAGTGAGATTCCCTCGTATGCAGCACCTGTGTATTCTCCGTTGGTTGGTCCGAAAGTGAGCATCATCACGAATGTAGAGATAATAAGCACACCGGGAATAATAGCAAGACCGAGTTCGACGCCGGACTTACCACCATCAAGCAAAGAGTTCAGGACACGAAGGAAAGCACCTCCCTCACTCTTGAATGAGATCTGCTGTTCGTCACCGCCCTTGATTTCATCGTCCAATTCGGGATGATGTTTGAGAATCGAGCGCTGCATCAGACGAGTCGAAACAATACTGCCTATAAAAGAACCGATAAGACCGATTAGCGCTGCCTTGAAGAATCCCTGGCTACCCATAAAAACCAGAACTATAAGTCCCATACCAAACGCAGTTCCGAAGTTTGTCAGGGAGATAAGCTGGTATTTCTTGAAATATCGGCTGAAGTTCTTGTCCTTAGAAAGGGAGATAATAGCCGGGTTATCTGAAAGGAAGGTAAGGATACCGCCCAACGCAGCCACACCGGGGAGATTGTACAGAGGTTTCATCAGAGGACGGAGAAGGATCTCCATGAGTCTGACAACACCGAACTCTACCAGCAGTTTACCCAAAGCACCGGTAAGGACAGTTACACCCATCAGATAAAAACAGGTATTGAGAAGCAGATCATGAGCAGTGTGCATCATGGTGTTCATCATATTGGGAACACCCATCTTGACACCTATCCCGTAGAAGATACCGAAGAAGACCAATAGAAAGATTGTAGCCTCTATTCGCCTTTTGGTGAGGAATTTTAGTTTTTTCATAAATATTTACTATCGATTAATAAGATACATCTGCCAACGCACACCTACATTGAAAGAGACAGGTGTGCCGGAGTAGTTGCCAGAATAGAGAAATGCATGTATTCTGACATTGTTTCTCTGGTCCACAAGTGGATAATATTCGAAACCTGCTCCATAGTAATAATGAGAATCTCCCGGATGGACAAGGCGGTCATACGCAAACGAAGCCAAGGGGTCTTCTGCCTTATTCTGTTCATATCCACCCTTGACAAAGACTACCCACTTATCACTCACTGCAAAGTCCATATTACTGATCACAGAGAAGTCTGAGAAGAACTTGTTGTTTGATTTGGTAAGAGCAGCTCGGTTGGTGTAGTCAAGTTCCCAAGCCATCAAGCCCCACTCAAACCTGTTACCCAAAGAGATGTAGTTTATGAACTTGCCTCTCTCCACTTCGAAGAAGTTAAGTGAGTACATAGGTTTGAACCAGCCGAAATTTCCGTACCATATCAAGTTATAGCACAAGATGCTCTCGAAGAGCTTGGTAGTATGGAGTGAGTTAGAAATCTGCAAACGGATATTGTGCTTGCCATCATCTGTGAGATAATGGAGCGTTCCACCGAGCTGGAAAGGAGCCATATTGCTCCAGAAATCGGCAAAAAAGTAAACATCCATAGGATTTCTGTCGTACTCATAACCACCAATCTGAAGTACCTCCTTACCAAATGAGAGTGAAAAGTTCTTGTTGAATTTGAACTTTACCCACATCCAGTCGGTAGCATCGAAAAGATTGGGAACAGCATTATCCTTTATTAGGCGGGCTCTATAGCCATATGAAATACTCCTGTTGATATCACCGGCCATCTGGAAGAATATATATTTTCCATAAAACCCGAACTGATCAGATGACGTTTTTGTAAAATAATCATATTTTCCGTCAACCCTTGCATCAAATTTGATAGAGAGTGAACGTTTGAAAGCCGTGTCTGCATCCTGTGCACGCAAAACCGGTGCAAACAGAGCAGCACATACAAGAGATAATACAATAGTTTTTAACTTCATACTTGTTTTCTGTTAATTTAGTATACAAATATAGGCAAAAGATATAAGAAATAGAGAGACTGATGTCCAAAAAAACGGACAAGTCAGTCTCTCTATTTAACATTAGTATCTCTATGTTATTCCTGTACAGGCTGTTCAGCTGTTTTTTTAGATCTGCTACGACGTGTAGTAGTCTTCTTTTCAACTTTCTGTTCTGCAGTTGTAGCTTCGTTGAAATCAACAAGTTCGATGAATGCCATTTCTGCAGCATCACCCTGTCTGAATCCAAGTTTGATGATACGGGTATATCCACCGGGTCTTTCAGCAACCTTGGGAGCGATTGTTCTGAACAATTCAGAAACAGCCTCTTTCTGTTTCAGGTATGAGAATACGGTACGGCGTGAGTGAGTAGAGTCATCTTTTGACTTGGTGATAAGGGGCTCTACATAAACTCTCAAAGCTTTTGCTTTGGCAAGAGTGGTTTCGATACGCTTGTGAATGATAAGCGAAGAAGCCATGTTGGCAAGCATTGCTTTGCGGTGGCCACTCTTACGACCTAAATGATTGATTTTTCTATTGTGCCTCATTTTCTACTTCTGTTTTCTTCTTTTTAACTTCAATATTGTACTTGCTTACATCCATTCCGAATGAGAGTTTCACTCTATCCATAAGGACATCTATTTCGTTCATTGACTTCTTACCGAAATTTCTGAACTTGATCAACTCACTTCTCTGATGTGAAACAAGGTCTGCAAAGTTTTCGATTTCAGCTGCCTTAAGACAGTTGAGCGCTCTTACAGAGAGTTCCATATCTGAAAGTTTGGTGAGAAGAAGATGACGCATACGGAGTGACTCTTCATCAAGTGCTTCTGTATTGGTCTTGGCAGGAGCCGCTTCCAAAGAAATCTTTTCGTCTGAGAAGAGCATGAAATGATAAATGAGAATCTTCGCTGCTTCGGTCAGTGCATCCTTAGGATGGATAGAACCGTCAGTTGTAATTTCGAAGTTCAACTTATCATAGTCTGTCTTCTGTTCAACACGGTAGTCCTCTACAGAATAGTTGACATTCTTTATAGGGGTGTAAATAGAATCGATAGGAATGGTACCGATAGGAGCATTCTCAACTCTATTTTCGTCAGCGGGAACATAACCCCTTCCCTTTCCGATTCTAAGAGTGATATTGAAAGCCACATTGGGTTCCATGAAGCAGATGTGAAGATCAGGATTCAGTACAGTAAAGTTGCACAGACCCTTAGAAATATCTTCAGCTGTAAGTTCCTGCTTTCCGGTGATACTTATGGTGGCTGTCTCTTCTTCACTCTCCTCTACGATACGTTTGAAACGTACCTGCTTAAGGTTCAAGATGATATCAACGACACTCTCGATTACACCTGGAATAGTGTCAAACTCGTGACTAACTCCCTCAATTCTGATGGAAGTGATGGCAAATCCCTCAAGCGATGACAACAATACACGACGCAAAGCGTTACCTATTGTAATACCGTATCCGGGTTCAAGCGGACGGAACTCGAACTTACCGAAAGTATCGGTGGATTCAAGCATGATAACCTTGTCCGGTTTCTGAAATGCTAAAATTGCCATAATGTCACTTATTATTTTGAATACAACTCGACGATTAACTGTTCGTTGATAGTTTCAGGGATTTCAGTTCTTTCGGGGAGGTTGAGGAATTTTCCAGAAAGCTCTCCGCGATTCCATTCAATCCAAGAGTATCTGCATGTATCTGCTACTGCATTCTGGATAACTTCCAGGCTCTTTGATCTTTCACGTACACCGATAACCTGACCGGGTCTGAGGATTGTTGAAGGGATGTTGCATACATCTCCGTCAACGATGATATGACAGTGTGAAACGAGCTGCCTTGCCGCTGCACGGGTAGGAGCGATACCCATACGGTATACGATATTGTCAAGTCTTGATTCAAGGAGAATGATGAGGTTTTCACCAGTACGTCCTTTCATCTTCTGAGCCTTTGCATAGGTGTTTCTGAACTGTCTTTCGAGAACACCATATGTGTATTTAACTTTCTGTTTTTCCTTCAACTGAATACCATATTCAGAAGTTTTCTTACGTTTTTTGGCCAAGCCATGCTGTCCCGGAGGATAGTTCTTCTTTTCAAAGTACCTGTCAGCTCCGTAAATAGGCTCGCCGAATTTGCGGGCAATCTTAGTTTTGGGCCCTATATATCTTGCCATTTCTTTACAATTATTAAATTACAAATTATACTCTACGGCGTCCTTTGGGACGGCAACCATTGTGAGGAAGGGGAGTTACGTCGATAATTTCGGTAACTTCAATACCTACAGTGTGAATAGTACGGATTGCAGACTCGCGACCTGCTCCGGGACCTTTAACGTATGCTTTAATCTTGCGAAGACCAAGGTCATAAGCAACTTTTGCAGCATCCTGAGCCGCAACCTGTGCAGCGTAAGGAGTGTTTTTCTTAGAACCACGGAAGCCCATTTTACCAGCAGAAGACCAGCTGATCACCTGACCAAGGCTGTTAGTCAGAGTCACAATCACATTGTTGAAGGTAGAAGAGATGTGCGCTTCACCGTAAGCATCTACTTTTACTACTCTTTTCTTATTAGTTGTTCCTGTTTTCTTTGCCATAATTCAGCTTCGATTATTTAGTTGCTTTTTTCTTGTTAGCCACAGTCTTCTTCTTACCCTTACGAGTACGAGCATTGTTCTTGGTGCTCTGGCCACGAAGGGGAAGACCGAGACGATGACGAATTCCTCTATAGCATCCGATATCCATCAGACGCTTGATATTTAACTGTACTGATGAACGGAGTTCACCTTCGATTTTGAAGTTTTCAGCGATATTCGCTCTTATAGCTGCGATCTGATCGTCGTTCCAGTCACTTACTTTGGTGTCGAAGTCGATACCACATTCTGTAAGGATCTTTCTTGCAGAACTGCGACCGATACCGTAGATATAGGTAAGACCTATTTCTCCACGCTTGTTTTTAGGTAAATCTACACCGGCTATACGTGCCATATTCTATTTATTGCTTTTTTATTGTTTTACAAATTAATTATCCCTGACGCATTTTGAATTTAGGATTCTTTTTGCAGATAACATAAAGGCGACCTTTGCGTTTTACAATCTTGCAATCCTCGCTGCGTTTTTTGATGGATGCTTTTACTTTCATTATCGTAAATTTTTATTTGTATCTGAAAGAAATTCTACCTTTTGTCAAATCATAAGGAGACATCTCTACTCTAACCTTGTCACCGGGAAGGATACGGATATAGTGCATTCGCATTTTGCCGGATATGTGGGCTATAAGTACATGACCATTATCCAACTCCACTCTGAACATAGCATTTGACAGAGCTTCGACTATTGTACCGTCTTTCTCAATTACATCTTGTTTTGGCATATAAGTAAATTTTTAAGTCTCTTTATAATTTATTAATAATCTCTTTTTCCTTCTATAAAGTCGAAAGTAGAAAGGACATCAGGCTGATTATCTCTGATAGCGACGGTCAACTCGAAATGAGCGGAATACTTCTTGTCGACAGTACTTACCGCCCAGCCGTTATCGTGAAGATAAATCGATTTCTGCCCGGCGTTGATCATCGGTTCGATACATATAGTCATACCATTGATGAGCTTCTTTCCCGAACCTGCTCTTCCGTAATTAGGAACTTCAGGATGTTCGTGCATGTTCTTGCCGATACCATGACCGACCATTTCGCGCACTACAGAGAAACCAAAACTTTCGCTGTATGACTGTATTTCGTGACCTATATCCCCTATTCTGTTTCCGGCGATTGCCTTTCCTATGCCGCGATACAGAGATTCTTTGGTTACCTCAAGTAACTTACGAGCCTCCTCCGACACCTTCCCCACCGGGAAAGTGTAAGCGGAGTCTCCATAAAAACCTTTGTATATAGTTCCGCAATCAACAGAAACGATATCTCCTTCTCTGAGCTTGTAGTCTGAAGGAAAACCATGAACTACAACATCATTTACAGAGATACATAAAGTATAAGGAAAACCACCGTAACCTAAGAAGCCTGGTTCCGCGCCACACTCCCTGATATATTTTTCAGCAGCCTTGTCGAGCTCTATGGTAGGGATACCCGGCTCAATAAGCTTGCCTACATGGGCAAGTGTCTTGGAGACAATAATCGCATTCTCTCTGAGAATTTCGATCTCTTCTTGGGTTTTAATCCTTAACATACTCAAAGAACTTTTCTGTTATTACATTCCTGAACGTCCTTTAAGACGTCCTGTTTTCATCAATCCGTCGTAGTGACGCATGAGCAAATATGATTCAATCTGCTGAAGTGTGTCAAGAACTACGCCGACAAGAATAAGCAACGAGGTACCGCCATAGAACTGCGCGAACTGATTGTTCACTCCGAACATCATAGCAAATGCAGGAAGAATAGCAACCAGTGCGAGGAAAATTGATCCAGGCAGTGTGATGCGGTCCATTATTGCACCAAGGTACTCAGCGGTCTTCTTACCGGGTTTAACACCGGGGATAAATCCGCCGTTCTTCTTCATCTCTTCTGCCATCATTGTAGGATTGACAGTCACTGCTGTGTAGAAGTAAGTGAAAGCGACAACGAGGAGACCGAAGATGAAGTTATACCAAAAACCGGTATAGTCGCTCAATGTAGCAGCAAGGCCGGTAGTAGTATCAAAACGTGAGAGGAGCATAGGGAACATCATCAAAGCCTGAGCGAAGATGATAGGCATAACTCCTGCAGCGTTAATTTTCAAGGGAATGTACTGGCGTACGCCACCGTACTGCTTGTTACCGATGATTCTCTTCGCATACTGTACGGGAACCTTTCTCTGTCCCTGTACCAAAGCGATGGTAAGCATGAAGATCAACACGAGGATTACCAACTCAATGATAAACATGAGTGGTCCTCCATTGGTCTGGCTGAATCTGGATGCGCCTTCAGCGAAGATTGCAAAAGGAAGACGTGCGATAATACCGACCATAATGATGAGCGATATACCATTACCGAGTCCTCTGTCTGTAATACGCTCGCCGAGCCACATTACGAACATGGTACCTGCCATGAGAATCAAGGTAGCAAAAATGTTATACCAGAATCCCTGCACAAGAAATGCCGATGCAGGAAGTTGAGCGTGAAGGTTTGTAACATAAGCGGGGCCCTGAAGAAGAAGGATTGCGATGGTGAGATAGCGTGTCCACTGATTCATTTTTCTGCGGCCGCTCTCTCCTTCACGCTGCAACTTCTGGAAGTAGGGAACCATCACTCCCAACAGCTGGATAACGATTGATGCAGAGATATAGGGCATTACTCCAAGCGCAAAAATAGATGCGTTACCGAATGCACCCCCTGAGAACATATTCAAGAGTCCGAGGAGACCGCCGGATGCCTGATTTTCGAGATTCGCCAGCTGAGTGGGATCGATACCAGGAAGAACGACGAAACTACCCAAACGATAGACGAGCAGGAGGAGAATAGTGTAGACTATTCTCTTCCTGAGCTCTTCAATCTTGAAGATATTTTGAATTGTTTGAAAAAATCTCTTCATTAGTTATTTTTTTAGAGTACGATAGCTTTTCCTTCCAACGCTTCAATCTTCGCGATAGCCGATTTTGAGAATGCATCAGCGGTGATTTCCACTTTAGCTTTCAATTCACCGGTACCAAGGATTTTAACTTTGTCATTTTTAGAAACGAGACCTGCTTCGATAAATGTATCGAAACCGAAGACAGTGAGACCTTTCTTTTCATTCAAAGCCTGAATTGTGGAGAGGTTGATAGCTTTATACTCAACTCTGGTAGGATTGGTAAAACCGAACTTGGGGAGACGTCTCTGGATAGGCATCTGACCTCCTTCGAATCCAATCTTGCGACTATAACCTGAACGTGACTTAGCACCGTTCATACCGCGGGTTGACTGACCGCCGTGTCCGGAGCCTTCGCCCCTTCCGACTCTTTTTTCTCTTTTGGTAGAACCTGCAGCAGGTGTCAAATTATTCAATTTCATTTTGTAAGCCTCCGTTTTAGTTAATTTCTTCAACTTTTACAAGATGTAGAACCTTCTGAATCATACCGTTGGTAACGGGTGTGAGTTCAATTTCTACAGACTGGTGCAGACGGCGGAGTCCGAGAGATACGAGATTGGCTCTCTGTCTCTGAGTCGAGCCGTTTTTACTTTTGATCTGAGTTACTCTTACTTTAGCCATTGTCGTTCCTCCTTAACCTTTAAATACTCTTTGCATAGGGATACCGCGAACACCGGCGATAGTGTAAGCATCACGAAGTTCAACAAGTGCTGCCACAGTTGCTTTCACGAGGTTGTGAGGGTTGGAAGAACCTTTTGACTTCGCGAGCACATCATGAATTCCGGCTGATTCAAATACCGCACGCATCGCACCACCGGCCTTAAGTCCGGTACCGGGAGCTGCAGGTTTCATAAATACCTTTGCACCACCGAATTTAGCGGATTGTTCGTGAGGTATTGTTCTCTTGTTAAGAGGAACTCTTACGAGATTCTTCTTAGCATCTTCAATTCCTTTGGATATTGCGGTAGTTACTTCATTGGCCTTTCCGAGACCATAACCAACGACACCCTTTTCATCACCTACCACAACGATAGCTGCAAAACTGAAATGGCGTCCCCCTTTAGTTACCTTTGTAACTCTCTGTACTGCTACTAATCTATCCTTAAGTTCGAGATCGGTAGTTTTTACTCTTTTTACATTGATATCTGCCATAGTCTCTTAGAATTTAAGACCGCCCTCACGAGCTGCGTCTGCCAAACTTTTAACTCTTCCATGATAAAGATAACCTCCGCGGTCGAATGAGACTGTTGAGATACCTTTTTCGATTGCACGTTCTGCAACCAGTTTACCTACGAGTGCTGCAACTTCACAAGCGGTTTTGCCCTGAACTGCTTCAGCAAGTGATTTATCGTTGGAACCTGCTGAAACGAGGGTAATTCCCTTTGTATCATCGATCACCTGAGCGTAGATCTGCTTGTTACTTCTGAAAATAGACATTCTGGGTCTTTCAGCTGTACCGTTAACCACCTTGCGAATACGGTAACGGATTCTCTGTCTTCTAGCTATTTTAGTCATTGCCATAATCTAATCCTCCTATTATTTAGCACCTGCTGACTTACCGGCCTTACGACGAAGCTGTTCACCTACGAACTTGATACCTTTACCCTTGTAAGGTTCGGGTGCGCGGAGTGAGCGGATCTTGGCTGCAACCTGACCGAGAAGTTGTTTATCATGACTCTTAAGGACGAGAACAGGGTTCTGACCTTTTTTAACTGCTTCAGCTTCCGCTTTGATTTCTGCAGGGAGCTGCATATGAATATCGTGTGAATAACCGAGGTTCATTTCAAGGATCTGTCCCTTTACTTCAACGCGGTATCCAACACCGATGAGCTCTTGTTTGATGGTAAACATATCTGTAACCCCAACTACCATATTGTGGATAAGAGCGCGATAGAGACCGTGCAATGAGCGGTGGCGGGGAAGATCTGTAGGACGGGTAACCGTAATAACATTCCCATCAACGGATACTTTGATGTCAGGGTTTACCTTCTGGCTCAGTTGTCCGTGCGGGCCTTTAACCATTACCACATTGTCAGCAGTAACTTCTGCTGTTACTCCCTGTGGCAGGTGTACAGGCAATTTTCCTATTCTTGACATTTTTATAAAATTTAATTAAATATTAATATACATAACAAATTACCTCGCCTCCTACATTGAGTTCTTTAGCTTCCTTGTCGGTAATCACACCTTTGGAAGTAGAGAGGATTGCGATACCCATTCCGTTAAGAACTCTTGGCATATTGTCCACACCTGCATACTGTCTCAAACCGGGAGATGATACCCTTTTGATTTTCTTGATAGCTGCCTGCTTGGTGTAAGGATGATACTTGAGAGCAATCTTAATGGTGTTATAAGGGGTACCTTCAACCACTTTGTAGCTGAGGATATAACCCTTTTCATGAAGAATACGGGTAATTTCAATCTTCATCTTTGAAGCGGGAACTTCAACGATTTTGTGTTTTGCGAGATACGCATTTCTGACTCTGGTCAGATAATCTGCTATAGGATCAGTCATTGTTTTGATGTTTTTTTAAGATTCGACGTCCGCAGACGCCCGATATCCTATTTGTTATTAAAATAATATTACCAGCTTGCTTTCTTTACTCCGGGAATGAGGCCCTGGCTTGCCATTTCACGGAACTGAATACGACTTATACCGAACATACGCATATATCCCTTGGGACGACCTGTAATCGAGCAACGGTTATGCTGACGGCAAGGGCTTGAGTTCTTGGGGAGTTTGTCGAGAGCCGCCCAATCTCCAGCTTCCTTGAGAGCTTTACGTTTTTCGGCATATTTTTCGCACATTTTCGCACGTTTAACTTCACGTGCTTTCATTGATTCTTTTGCCATATCTTTTTACTGTTTTTTGTTCTTGAAGGGCAATCCAAATTCACGGAGAAGTGCGTATGCTTCTTCATCCTTTTCAGTTGAAGTCACGAAAGTGATTTCCATTCCGAAAATTTTGGTAATCTTGTCGATGTCGATTTCAGGGAAGATAATCTGTTCCTTGATACCGAGAGTATAGTTACCTCTTCCATCGAATTTTTCATTGATACCGTTGAAGTCTCTGATACGAGGGAGAGAAACTGCGATGAGTCTTTCGAGGAACTCGTACATTCTGGTACCACGAAGTGTAACTTTAACACCGATGGCTGTTCCCTTGCGGAGCTTGAAGTTGGAAATATCTTTCTTGGAGAGAGTTGTAACCGCCTTCTGGCCAGCGATAGAAGTAAGTTCCTGCTGAGCGACTTCCACGAGTTTCTTATCACCTGTAGCGTCACCGACACCCTGGTTGATGGTAATCTTTACGAGCTTGGGAACCTGCATGATAGATTTAAAGCCGAACTCCTTCTGAAGTTTTGCTATAATCTCTTCTTTATATTTCTTCTGAAGATTGGGAACGTAACCCTCGAGGCTTACGTGTTCTTCTACTTTAACGTCTTTCTTTGCCATTACTTAATCTCCTCTCCTGATTTTTTAGCGTAACGAACCAATTTGCCATTTTCACCCATACGGCGTCCGATTCTGGTAGGACCACCCTTTGCAGGATCAACTACCTGAAGGTTGGAAATGTGAATTCCGGCTTCCTGTTTGATAATTCCGCCCTGGGGATGCTGAGCATTGGGTTTGGTGTGCTTGCTCACCATATTGAGACCTTCAACGATTGCGCGGTCTTTCTTTGTGATGATCTCGAGAACTTTTCCGGTCTTGCCTTTGTCATTACCGGCGTTCACATAGACCATGTCACCTTTCTTAATATGTAATTTCTTGTTCATTTCAGTACCTCCTTATTATAATACTTCAGGTGCCAATGAGACAATTTTCATATAGTTATCGCGCAACTCACGGGCTACGGGGCCGAAAATACGGGTTCCACGAACTTCACCCTGGTTATTCAAGAGAACGCAAGCGTTGTCATCGAAACGAATATATGAACCGTCGGCACGACGAATTTCTTTTTTGGTACGCACTACCACAGCTTTTGAAACCGAACCTTTTTTGGCATCACCACCGGGGATAGCGCTCTTTACTGCGACTACGATTTTGTCGCCCACTCCTGCATAACGGCGGCGTGTTCCACCCAAAACACGGATGCAGAGAACCTCTTTTGCACCGCTGTTATCAGCAACTAATAAACGTGATTCCTGTTGTATCATAGCCTATTTAACTTTTTCTACAATTTCTACTAATCTCCAGCATTTGGTTTTGCTCAAAGGACGAGTTTCCATAATGCGGACTGTATCTCCTTCGCTGCATTCGTTCTTTTCGTCGTGTGCAACGAACTTAGTGGTTTTGTTTACGAATTTTCCGTAAATAGGGTGTTTTTCCTTGATTTTCACCGCAACTACGATAGATTTTTCCATCTTGTTGCTAACCACCACCCCGATTCTTTCTTTGCGTAAATTTCTTTCCATAAACTACTCGGCTTTTGCTTGATTTTCTTTTTCGGTAAGGATGGTCAGCATACGAGCGATGTCCTTTCCTGCCTTTCTGATTTTAGAAGTATCTTCTATGGGGGAGACAGCATGATTAAGCTTCATCTGTGCAAGATTAGCCCTTTCTGATGCAAGACGCTCACGCAAATCAGCAATTGACATTTCACGAATTTCGTTGGCTTTCATTTTTTCTCCTCCATTCAATTATTGTTCAACATAATCTCTACGAACCACAAACTTGGTAGTAACAGGAAGCTTCTGTGCACCAAGACGAAGTGCTTCTTTTGCAATTTCCAAGGGAACACCCTCAGCTTCGATAATCATACGACCGGGAGTGATGGGCGCAACGAATCCTTCGGGATTACCTTTACCTTTACCCATACGCACTTCGGCAGGTTTCTTAGTGTAAGGCTTGTCGGGGAATACACGAATCCAGATTTTTCCTTCGCGTTTCATATAACGCACCACAGCCTGACGCGCAGCTTCAATCTGCTGACCGGTGAGCCAGCAAGACTCCAATGTTTTAATACCGAAAGAACCGAAAGAGAGTTCTGTACCACGATGGGCATTTCCTTTCATGCGTCCTTTCTGCTGCCTTCTAAACTTTGTTTTCTTTGGTTGTAACATTGTCTATAAGTTTTAACTAATAATCCATTTACTCCTCAAAAGTAGCTAAGTATCTGATTCATTGCGGCTTGAACATAACTTGCCCTGTTTGACGGATTGCAAAGGTAAAACAATTCTTCGAAGATGCAAACTTTTTTAGCAAAAAAATCAATATTTTCGACACGAAAATTTTAAAGACAAAACTGCGTGCCACAGGAAGTTACGAAAATGAAAGAATTCTACGAAATGTCATTTTTGACACGAATGAAGAAGAGCGGAAAACAGAAAAGGAGAGGCAGAAGAGAGAATACCATTCCTCCGATTGTACCCAAGGCAAAGGAGTACCAGAAATTTCCATCAGAAGAGTCCATAAGAAAAGGCAACAGCCCCACCACAGTAGAAACGACAGTAATCATAATGGGGAATATCTTGTTATTGAAAGCACGGAGATACCTCTTCTTGCCTGTTGGCAAAGAATCATATTCGTACAACATGTAAAGACCGGCATTGACCACAATCCCCGCCAGCATCACCATAGATGCATATCCCCCATGGTCAAAAGTCACACCGGCAGCAACAAATGAGAGGAAGAGCCCGGAGAATGAAAGAGGAACAATGCAGATAATAGCCAAAGGTCTGAGCAGAGACTCAAACAGAACTGCACAGATGAGGAAAATAAGCGCAACAATTATCACGACAATATACCACTGATCAGCCAGTGAACCATAAATGAATCCGAATTGAGGCTTTTCGATAGAGAATCCAGCCGAAAGGGAAGGCGTGAAATCATCAAGCAACTTTCCAACAGTAGCTTTCATGATCTTGTTGCTTCCAATGAAATCATAATTTAGAATAAGCTGATATTCCTGATTCTTCTTTACTATGTAATGGCCGGTCATCTCCTTAGAAACAGAAGCCAGAGAAGAGAACCTCACAGAAGAAGATCTGCTATTGACAACCTTGTTCCCCAGCATCCATGAATCCATCTCTTCACTCTTGTCAGAGACAAGTCGAACTACAATATTCTCACCCTCTTTATGAAAGAGAGAAATATCCTTAACGGCAGTACTCCGCTCTACCATATCAAACAGAGAGACAGGAGTTACATTATACAATGCCGACATCCGCGGGTCAAAAGAGAAGACCATTTCACTCTCAATCTCTTCAAACATAGGACTGGATATAAGAGTTTTATTCACTCGTGGGTTCTCCTGCAGCAAAGATTCAAAATCAGATACGATCCTAAAAAGCCTGTCATAGTCGTACCCCTTAAAAGATAACCTTTCCGTCAGTCTGGCAACACCGAACTCATTGCTGAAGAGAGTGTTGTCAACGCCGGAAATAGTCCACACAGCACCGCCGAACTTCGTGGCAGCAGCTATCACATAACTCTTAAGCGTTCGCGGAAATGACAGATCATCAGAATCCTTTCTGAAATCGACCTTGATACTTCCCTCCCTTTCAGAACGGACTACTGTAACGAACTTTTCAATCTGGTCGAAAGAGGTCAGGAAATTTTCCATAGAACATAGTACCTCATTCAGTTGACCGTATGAACACCCTGCAGGCATTTTGGCCGCAATAGTGAGCGACCTGGAAACAGGAGAAGGAGTATAGTTGTACCCCTTGTCAAGATGTCCTGCAAACAGATACAGAGAACCGGCAAACAAAATAGCAAAGAAGACAAAGACGCCCCATCTGAAACGGTAAAGTCTGAAAAGAAGTCTCTCATACCACAGCCCCGCAGAGATCCTCCACCTTCGTTTCACCAAAGATGTCTCAATATTTCTCCTTCCAACGGGGTAGAAATCCAACAAAGCAGGAACAAAAAAATAAGAGACTGCAACAGAAACAACCAGATTAATGACAATGACATCAGAGAAATCGGACAGGACCTTCTTGATCTGATCAGAAAGAAGCCAGACAGACATCAGGGAGGCGACAGTAGTAAGGACAGCAGCCAGAATAGCCCCGGCAGCACTCTTGTTCCGATGGAAAGTGTAGTGAGATATCATAATGATTGTGTTGTCAATAATGATACTCAGAGAGATGGAAATACCTGCCAAAGAATAAACATTGAGATCCACCTCAAAAATATAATAAAAGACAAAAGCTGTTACAATATTGACAACAAGAGAGATTGCAGCCAGAATAGTGTACCTTGACGAGAGCGTGGTAATAAAGAGAAACACAAGCAAAATAGCCATACACAGAAGGCTGCGTTTTACAAGCAGCAGCACCTCCCCGGATATTGACTGTGAGAGATCAGATACCTTAAGTACCGAAAAACCCGCCGGAAGAATCCCCACACACTCCTTCATAACCTTTTCGACTCTCCCGCAAAGAGACATTATATTGGCAGAAGAGGTTGAGTATATACTCATAGAGACAGAACGCAAACCATTAACCCTGTACATTCCCTTTCCATCGTTTATAACATCTTCGATACGGGCAACATCCTTGAGGAAAACACACTTCCCGTCCACATCAGCCACAGGAACATATTCTAAAGAGGATGCAGCATAACTGATCACAAGAGAATCTGAGACAGAAACATAATCCCTACAATACAAAGAGACGGCTGCCTCTATATCGGAAGGCGAGAGCTGGTATACCTCCAACATATCAGGATTATAAACCACTTCATAAACCTTTGAAGACGGCAAGGAGAGACTGACATCGGCAATCCCATCAATATCCATAAGTGCCGGATAGATTTCGGACAGTGCCATCTCTCTGATTTCCATTGGAGGAAGGTCAGCCAGCAGATTGTAGACCAGCACCACCTCGTTTTTTTCGCCACCTACATTCAAAGAGATCTCCGGATAAGAGACCCCGTAAGGAAGATAGTCATACAGAGAACGTACGAGTGAAGAGACCATAAGCCTCATATTATCCACATCAGCACTCTTCTTGAGCGATAGGGTGACATATCCGCCTCCCATATAAGAGACAGAAGAGATAGAAGCGACATCCTCGACAGTTGCAAGCATCTTCTCCAGATGTGATATCACATCCTTCTCTACAGATCTGGCAGAAGCTCCGGGCCAGGTGCAAGAGACAGTAATCTCATCCTGCTTTTCAGAAGGAAGATAATGGATACTCAGGTGCGGCAAAACAACCACACCTATCAGAGACAGCGCTGCAAAGATCAGAAGAACTGAATATGAAGGGATCTTAAACTTGCTCATCTGTTCTCAGACCTTCTGTAAATTGAATAGTAGATTAAGGGGACACCAAAAAGACTCACAATAGTACCAAGTAGCATTCCACCTATTATCACAATGGACAGAGGGAACTGAAGTTCAGAGCCCATATCCGATGCGAATAAAAATGGAACAAGAGCAAGTACTGTAGTGAGTGACGTCATAATAATAGGAGAGAGTCTGCGTACACCAGCCGCCATGATTGCCCTGATGAGGGAATAGCCGGACTCCCTTCTGAGGCGGTTAATGGTATCCACCTTAAGAATAGAATCGTTGACCACAATACCAGACATCACGACAATTCCTATAAGAGACATGACATTGAGAGACTCCCCGCATATCAATAGAAGAATAAGAGCGCCGAGAATATCTACAATAATCTCCGAAAGAATGATAACAGGCTGAATTACAGATTCAAATTGAGCAGCAAGGATAAGAAAAAGGAGAACTACAGAAATAAGGATAATCAAAGCCAGCTCCTTTTCCATCTTGAGACTTGAAAAGTAACCTCCGGAAAACCTTACCGAGTAAGAGCCATCATCAACAGCACCTTTGACGACATTCCTTATGACAGACGGTACATTTTTGTAAGGGACATCAGCCTCCAGCGGATAGAAATTTCCGTTTTTGCCGGAAACGATCCTCTTCAATGACCTTCCCATCCTTTCCGACATGAAGGCGCGCAAAGGCACTTCCACACCATCTCTATTGACCACAGAACCCGCAAGAATATCTTCTACATCTCCTGAGGCAATAATTACAGGAACAGAGGATTCTCCCGAATTGAGACTCAAGACATCAAGACCCGAAGAGTTGACACGTATTGCAGATTCCACACTCACAAAATCAATATGATACAAAGACATAAGAGTCATATCCGCCTGCAGTTCCACACGATCCTGCCACATTATTCCATCTGTGTAAGTACCTGGCAACACCTCATTTATATCGTCAGATACAGCTGAAACAGCATGAGAAAGCAGCTGTGATGACAGAGGCTTGGATCCTGTACCTGAAATCTCTACAACCAAAGGAGCTCCCCCCTCATTAAAAATATAGGAGAAGAGATTGTCAGACTCTGCCCCGTAGCATACTGCCTCAGGCCATACCTCATGAAGATACCCCCTTATCTCCTCGAAAGAAGAAGCAAGTGATTCAGGAGATGCGCAGCTGATATAAACAAGGGATTGAGAGATGCCCATCCTCGAAGTATGAGGCATCAGGAAGCCATGCACTCCCGAAATAACAGAAGAATATAGAGACTCAATCCCCGGCAGTTCCAAAAGCTCCACACACCTGCGGCTATTCTCCTCAACCGAGACGGAAGAGTTCCAGTCAACCTTTATCACCATATCAGAATAATGTATATCCGGCATGACAGAACGCTTCATATTAACTGAAATCAGAAACGAAAGAGGAATAGCAGCAACCATTACCAGCATAACTACCCATCTTCGTCTGAAACACCACTTCAGAACATTTTCATAAAAAGGAACCAATGAGAAGGATCTCTCTTGAGGTATACACCTGTTTTTATGCAGCGTATAATAATATACAGGTATTACCAGCACTGCAAAAACAAGAGAAGTCCCCAGACCTGTTGCCACAGTGACTGCCTGCTCATAAAAAATTTCTCCAGCTATACCGCTCAAGAAAAGCAGAGGGACAAAAACAGAGCATGTGGTGAGAATGGAGGTCAGCATAGGAACAAACACTTCGGAAGCCCCTTCAGAAACTGCATCTTCGAGATTCATACCTCTCCTCCACTTTCCTGTAATATTATCAATCACAATAATAGAGTTATCCACCATCATCCCCACACTCAAAATAAGACCCGCCAGAGAAATGATATTGATACTCATTCCCAGTGAATAGAGTATAAGGATAGAGGCCATCAAAGAGACAGGTATCGTAGGAATCACCAACATTGAAAAACGCCAGTTGCCCAGAAAGAGAAGAATCACTATACTGGCAAGCAGAATCCCAACCACCAGATTCTGTTCCAAATTCTCTATTGTATAATCCAGAAGTTGAGTCTGATCCCTGAAAATCCTATACCCAAAATCCGGATACTGTTTTGAAAAATCATCCAGCGCTGCAGAGACCTCCTTCTTGAGCTCACTGACTCTGGAGTCACCCTGTTTTATAACTGCCATCTGAACAGCTCTTTTACCCTCAGAAAGGACTATGCAGTCATTATTGTTAATAGCAGGGACAATATCGGCAAGTTCCCCAACCGTATAAATAATACCGTCAACATTAAGGTGCAACCCTTTAATGTCATCAATGTCCAGAATTCCACCCTTAAAACGGACATTCCAATGATACTGGCCGTCCATAAGCCTGACACTGCCAGGATTCACATTACCACTCCTGATGACATTTGCAAGCTGCGATGGGGATATTCCCAAAATTGAAAGCTTCTCATAATTAGGAATAATCACATACTCCATCCCGGCTGTACCTGCAAGGTCGACCATAGATACCTGAGGAATCTGTTCAAGCCTTCGGACCAGAACATTGCTGACAACCTGGCTCATCTGCCAGAAAAGAGAGGAGTCCTTGACAAACAGATCAATATAGAAAACAGGAAGATCAGAGATCCCCGCCTTGACTACCCTGGGACGTGAAAAACCCTGAGGCATCGAGGCATATGCCTTGTCAACCCTCTCGTTGACATCGACAAAAGTATAATCCATATCGACACCGTATTCAAAACTGAGGGTGAGCGTAGAGATGCCGTTTTCTGAAACCGTCTTGATATCGGTCAATGAAGGGGTTTGCGTAAGTTGCTGCCGCAGACCTGTAACTACCTCATCCATTCTCTCCGCGGAGAGACCCGCAGCATTGACCTGGACCGATATTCTCGGCACCTGAGTCTTAGGCATAAGCGAAACCGGTATCCTGGTAAGCGCAAAAATGCTCATTACCACGATTGCAATAAGCAACATGGAAACAGCAACAGGTCTTTTGATAATAAATTTTATCATCTCACCTTCACGTATGATTGATGTGCAAGATTAAGATTTCCCGAGACAACAACAACATCCCCATCCTTTAACTCAGCATCCCTCTCAGCATCCGGAACGACCATCAAGGATGTGCTATTGGACTTAAGGACATTCACATAAACCCATCTGACTGTCGAGGTCTCAGGCATATATACGAAAAGGACATCCTTATCCTCTCTTGAGACAACAGTTCCCTTAGGTACCACCCACTGATTAGCAACCTTTTCAATCAGCTTTACACTTACATTCATACCATCTACTATACCCCTTCCAGGATTGGAGATTCTTGCACAGACCTCAATCTGTCCCTTGCTGTTCACACTTGGACTATAATTGACCACCTTTCCCCTGCACACAATGGATGGATCTGCAAACGGAGAGACCTCAACATCCTGCCCAATTCTCAAAAAAGAGAGATCTGTCTCAAGAATATTGAATTTCACATCGAACTTGGAATCATCTATCAGTGTACAGAAATAATCATTGGGAGTCTCCTCATAAAGCACCCCTTTCATAAAAGCGACCTTTCCGGAAAAGGGAGCTGTCAAAGACATATTTTTCAATTCCGTCCCTGCTCTGTAATAGCTGTTCAAAGCCTCCGCATATCCGGAACGGACAGAGGCAATCTCCATAATATCATCAGGAATCCCCGAACCCTCATCAGCAGAAAACCCGAAACCTATCAGAACATCAGCAAGTCTGTTCTTCGCATTTTCGAGGGAAATCCTCGCCTGGTTGAAAGAGAACACAGCCAAAGTAGAATCCAGGCAAGCGATAACTTCTCCCTCCCTTACATAATCACCATTATTGAAATTAATACTGCTTACTACACCGGAAGACTTGAACCTCAACCTGCACCTTGAAGAGGCATAAACTTTTCCATTGGAGAGAATCTGATTTTCAAAATCGGAAAGCTTCAGATGCATAGTATCAACCAGATCTACCTTCTCCGAATGTGATATTCTGCCAAGCTTCTCCCCCTCCGCACTGTCACTGCCGGATTTACAGCTGCATAAAAACAGGGATATAATAACAAAAGACCAAAAATATTTCATAATTATTTACTATCTACCAGTTTATCAAAATCTGCATCAAGATCCATTTCCGTCATATAATCATACAGAGTGCTTCTCCTCAAAGTATAGTAATAGAGCCAGTAATTGAACAGTTCCATAGTATAATTTGCAGAAGCATCATCCTTTTCACTTTGTGATATGTTTATATCAGAAATACTAATTGTACCATTCTTAAAACGCTGCATTGCCATATCATACCTCTCGTCAGCAATCTCATTTGCTCTAAGGGCGACCCTGCATTGATCCTGCTGTGCATTGAACTGCATAACCTCAATAATCACCTCCTGCTGCTTATCAAGAATATTCTGTTCCACCTGAGTCTGGGCAATTTCAAGCCTTGACTGCGCCATTTTCACCTGTCCTGACCCCAAACCCCAGTCAACTATAGGAATAGAGAGCTGAAGACCGACAATCTCCTGATCGATAGGATTTCTATATCCGTCGGAAATATTTCCTGCCGACTGTGTCAGTCCAAAATTTGCTGACAGAACTGCACTATAACCCCTATTGGCTTTAGCCTGAGCAACTTGAGATTTAGCAGTGATTACATTGATATCATTTTCAAGAGAAAAAGAGGTATTAAGCAGTGCCCTCTCTACAGCATCATAAATATCCACGCTCAAATCAGGATTATAGGAAGGGACCAGCAACTTAACAATAACCTCATCGGCAATTCCCAGATATGACTTGAGGGCCAGCATATCCTTTTCCAGAGATATTCGGCATTTGTTGATGGCTAATTCTGCATTGAGCAGTTGCAGCTCCATTTGTAACAGTTGGTCCTTGGTATAAGCACCTATCTTAAAACGCTCCGAAGCGATCTCATACAGAACCTTGGTGTTTTCAAGCTTCGAGAGAGCCAAATCGAGAGTGTTTTGAGAAATAAGAAGAGCAAAAAAGAGCCTGAGAGCAGATAAAGAGGTCGTTTCCAAATCCTCAAGATATACCTTCTTAGCCTTCTCATACTTCTGAGGTTCTATCAACTTCTGCCACTTCAGGGAGTTATAGGCAAATAGTGGCTGGCTCAACGACAGCGCCACCGGAGTCGTATTATAATTCACATTCCTGACCGGAGAAAACTGGTCAAAGCGACCCAAGCTTGTTGTAAGCGAGACTTTACCTCCCGTCCACGGAATCGCCTGATCTACAAAAATGCTCAAAGCATTATTCATATTATCCATCTGGACGAAATTTGTATTACCGGTAAGCGCATCCTGAAGAGGGACAATAGTGCGCTTGTAATTGGCTATAGAGGCTCCGAAATTCAGAGATGGAAGAAACTGGGCTTTATACGAACGGTATTGCCAATAGCTGGCTACAAAAGAATACTCTGCCATCAATGATGATAGGGAATTTGACCTGGCCATGTCGATAACCTCCTCCAAAGAGATTACCATCACCTCCCTATTTTCCTGAGATCTGCAATTCTGGCCGGATATTTGATACGGACAAAGGAGTGCAAGGGCAAAAAACAAGACAAAAAACCTCGTCATAAATCCCAATATTATTTTCATAGCTTTCACTTTCTTTTTGCAAAAATAAAAAAAAATTTTAAACTTGCAAATTATTATTGTCCCTTAGCTGATTAACCAACTACTAAATTCAGTATTACTAAAAAATTTTTATAGATATTTATGACTATGATTAAAAGAATTGCCTTGCTGATACTGTCGCTATATGCGCTCGTATCGTGCGAAAACAACAATGGATTTCGTATAATTGAGACTTTTCCTGATAAAGGGATGATTTCAGTTACTGACAGCGTGGAAACTCCGTATGACCACACTGTATGCTATATAGCCCAAATCATACCATTTGACAAAGGGTATCTGGTTTTTAAAATGGATGGAGGATATCTTATATCTGTACTGGATAGCGATTTGAATCTCAAAGGAGAATTTCTGAGAGTAGGAAACGGACCTGATGAATTTGATTACATATCGTCATTAGATATTGCCGGAGAAGACAATGATTCAGTATACATACACTTCAATCAAATGACCTCAAACGGCAACATTTATGAAGCTGCCCTTCCTCTCGATGGCGGTAAACCAAGATGCACACTGCTGAAAAGCTTAAACAAGCCATATCGTGAGATACACAAACTTAACGATTCCGGTTATCTGGTTAACAATAACTCAAATCAATATCAGTTAATTAAAGGAAACGGTGAAACAATTGTTTTCGAGCCTTTTGACGATGAAAACAAAAAAGAATGTCCGGATTTCATGATACCAAAGTATCAGAGCCTTATGACAATACGCGACGATTTTAGATTAGTATATGGAGATTGCGACGGGGTCCCGTTTATGGCGACATACGATTCAGATGGCAAAATAGAAAACAAGTGCTTGTTTTCTGATCCGAAAAAGAAGAATTCTAATGAAAGTATTACACTCTGGTATCCTGTAATAGTTGATAATTACCTTGTCACATTAATGCGAAGAGATCTTACAGAAGATGGGCAAAACTGGATTTCAAAATCATCTATTGTTATACTGAATAAGAATTTAGAGGCAGTATCATCTTATGAGCTACCTTATCAAACTTACGCGATAGGATACAGTAAGGCCGTTAATGGCTTTTTCTTTTTTGATGAAGATATTCAAAAATTCTACTACTTTAATCTGCCGGAATAACCAATCACTAGTATTTCTCTCATGGGAGTAATAATTCCAATGTTCGGTATACTTTAAGGCTCCATGGTATAGATTCTCTTTTTTGACATTTTAAAGTAGTCTGATAATCTGCATGTTACACATGCATAATATAACTAAAAAGTATACTTTCATATTTGGAAGTATGCTTTTTAGTTAATACATTTGCATTACATAATTAATAAAATCATGAAACACAAAACTCAAAACTTTCATCATTCTTTACAATGCTACTGCCATTATGCTTATTGGTAAATTATTTCAAACCAGCAAAGTCTCAAAGCTATTGTAACATATTCTGACTATTATGATTACATAGAAGACACTAAAACTCCATTACATTTTAACATTTTAATATAATTTACATTTATGAAGAAATTTAGAAACATTTTTTTGTTAGTCGCAAGTGTATTATCGCTTGTAGGAAGTACCATTGCTGCTACTGCAACATCTGTGAATCAAAATGCTTATGCTTTAGAGTCAACAACTACTACTGGGAACAAAGTAGATTGCTTTTCACAATCGATTGTAACTTCAGGGTATACATATTATGATTGTGGTTCATGCAAAATGGTAATAAACGCACAAGCGAAGGGTTTTAAGCGGACATGCAATGCAAATGAAGGTACTATTGTGATAGTTATTACTCCGGGGAACGACCCAACAATCAATTAGTTATGCTTAAAAGAAATATTACTATTCTATTCATAACTGTAGTTTTGTCCGCATGTGGCGGACAAAACTACAATTTCGTAGATGTTTTTCCTGAAAAAGGAACTCTTAGTTACGAAACTGTCCATTACAATGCTGTAAAGATGTTTCCGCTTGAGATTTATCCAATCTCCGAAGATGTTAGGTTATGTCAGTTAATAAATTCAGAGTACTATTTTGCTATTCTAAACAACGAATTTAAGGAAATAGCGCGATTCGGTAGAGCCGGACAAGGTCCTGAAGAGTTTATTTACGCGATATATGAGGGTATTACCGGAATATCTTGTGACACTATGTCGTTACAAGTAAGAGATTGGGCAACCGGAAAACTATATGCTACTTATGTAAACATGCATAATGGTAGTCTTCGCTCGTCTCTAATAAAAGAATACGAACCTGGAATGAGAACAATAAAGTCATTAGGCAACGGAAAGTATCTTTGTAACAACAACGCAAACAGATACTATTTTGATGATAATGGGACTATTTCCTACCTCGAAGGATGGGATGAGGGTATTAATAATTCTATGGAAAACCCTAAATATTACGTACCGAATAACCAAACATTAGAATCTCTCTCACGGGATAGTTCGAGACTGATCATATATAGCTTATCATATCCGATTCTTTATCTTCATTCTATGAAAGATGGTTCTCTTCTGAACAAGACCTGTGTGGAAATGAATCCTGAAGAGTTTCTAAGTCATGAAAATTGCCCTATCTACTTTAGGGGAGGTGGATACGTAGGTGACAATATAGCACTGCTGTTACGTGACGATGTAAAGAGCACATCACGTATCTTGATATTTAACAAGGATTTACAACCACTTATCTCGTATGATGTTCCATCAATCAATACATTAAGAACTGATCCAGAAACTGGCAAGGCTTTATCTGTAGATTATGAAAATGAACTAATCTATATGTTTGACTTATCCAAATGGTTATAAGTATGACAAGACGTTTACCAATTACATTATTCATAATACTAACATTTTTCATTGTTTGTCAGGGATGTGCTTCAAAGGAAACTCGGAGAACAGTAAAAGCGATGTTGAAATCAGAACTAATTTTACCAACCAACATGCTTGAAATTACAAATGGGATTGTTAAAACATACCATGATAATGATATAAATAAGGCACTGATGGTTATTTATTATGATAAAGCAGAATGCGGTTCATGTCGTATCAGCAAGTTGAATATGCTAGACACTCTATATAACTTATCTGAGACTTCTGATAAATTCAATATGCTAGTAGTTTTTTCTCCAAACGAGGAAGAATTCAACGAAATACTATCATTATTAAAAGATAAGCAATATCCATATCCTGTTACATTAGATATCTCCGGAGATTTTCTTCGCCTTAACTCGTTTATTCCAGAAGACAGTCGTTTTCATTGTTTTCTAACAGACTCAAATAGAAAGCCGGTATTTGTAGGTAATCCTTTATACTCAACAGAATTATGGAATCTCTTTATAAAAACATTAAATCATTAACACAGATATGAAAAAGATAATCATTTCTATTATCACTTTGCAATAGTTCGTTAACTTTTTCCCAGGGCTAAGCGGCTCTGGATGTAAATAAAACCATTTCTTTGAAAAGTTTGTCAATAACTTGTGGGTTCGGTCGTAGACCGGACACGCAAATAAATCGCTCAAGCATGTAGGCGTTATTAATCATCGACTTGCAGGAAGAGATAGAAAACGGGATTTTGAGGTCCTTGCAAGCTGCCTTGGCCAGATTAATACTGGCAAAAGAGGCATTGAAGTGGAACTCCAATCTCCGAAGGTCCCTGGCCTGACAGTCGTTGAGCCCGGCGTGAGACTTGGCATCGCGAAAACAGAACTCCAGCTGGAAGCGGTTCTGTAGCAGTCGATTACATCACGTGTAGACATGGACTCGTCCGTGCTGAAGTGACTGAAAATCCCGGCCTTGTTGTAACCACGTGACAGGGATTTTCAGTCACAAAATATGAGATAGGACATGTGATTATAGAGGTAGTACAAGAAGGAGAAGATCGTGCGATATACGGCAAGCAACTGCTGAAAGGTGTTTCGGAGATATTGACTGAACGATTGGGCGAAGGATGGTCAGTTGACACTCTAAAAAGTGTCGCAAATTTTATCAAATCTATTCAGCTAACAAGATTGAAGCTACATTGTGTAAAAAGCAAGTATTCGACCAACAATTTTAAGAAAAATTAGATTCAGCAGATTTTGGAAAGCAGGTTCTGCATATTTTGATTGATAAAGCTGTGATGCGGAAGCGCGCTTAAGGTCTATGGTTTAATATCTATCTTTCGTCCTGAAGTACTTGCTCGACAGTCTCCTCAAGGATGTCCAGTTTAATTTCCCACTCCCTATATGAGTATGGACCGGTAGGACTTAACTGGCCACTGATACCTTTCTCCTCTGCCTCCTGCATTTTCCTCACATCATCCAGAAAGACGCGATATGCGTCCCGGAACTCAGTCAGGGCAGTCCGAAGAGCTTCTCGATTCTTCTTTTTCATTATTTGTCCTCCTTATTTTTTGCCAGAAAGCCTGACCGGTTTTCCATACGGTACGACGATCCGACGAGTTTGACTACATCACAGTGGAACAGGAGTCGATCTAGGAGAGCAGTTGCAAGCACTTCATCCTGAAGTACTTCCACCCATTCGGTCGGTGCTTTGTTCGTGGTGATGATGACGGATGCCTTCTCGTGCAGGGCGTTAATGAGATTAAAGAATGCAACAGACTCCTCCTTTTTCATCGGCATAAGCATTATGTCGTCTATGGCTATGAGATTGCACTTGAGTATTCCGCTGTATGCACTCATTGCAGAAGAGGTCATATCCTTCATTCTCAATATGTTTATAAGACTGTCCATTGTTATGAACTGTGCTCTGTAACCCCTCATTACGGCATCCCTTACGAGCCCTGCGGCCATAAAGGTCTTGCCTGTTCCGGCAGGTCCCATAAAGATGAGATTGTACATCTGGTCAAGCCATACTAGCTCCCGCAGTTGCTTCAACTGAGGCTTGGTGATTCCGGCGCTGTGATTGAAGTCGAAGCGGTCCAGGTCGCAGTTGCGCGGCAACTTTGCCTGTCTCATCCTGCGCACAAGTTCGTTCTGCTGACGTGATGCAGTCTCCGCCTTGAGTATTTCCATAATGAAGTCCAAATATGAGGGCTTGTCTATCTGAGCCTTATGGATGATGTCGCCGCAGTTGTTTCTCAAGTTGCTCAGCAAGGCCTTGGCATATATACGGATATCCTCGGTACTGGTTTTCAGTGTCTCTTCCATCACTTACCCTCCTCTCCGTTTATAATGATGTTATACGAGTCAATGGACCTTTGCTCTGGAGTAAGGTCGTTCATATGTGAAGCTGTATCAGTAACAACCGGATTTCTCTTCGGCTGGTTTTCCATCCTGTCAGCCACTTTGGCCGCCATCTCACGCATCACATTAGCATTGTATACCTTGGACTCCGCAAACATCTCCAGCAGGTTATGCGCCGTGGTCTTGTCATAATCGGTCAGAAGGGATACCATTGATGTCACACTCTTTCGGTAATAGCGAGGACGATTGTCGTGGAGTTCCTTCAGGAAGCGTGACAAAAGGCTGTCATCCGACCATTCATTGAAAAGAGTACGCAGTATCTGCTCGGATTCCAGGATGTCACGGCTACGACTGCTGGCGTGTTCGTCCTTATTGATATATTTACCACGGAAGGGACTTATCTTATGTCTGGCTATCAGAGAGAAGTCTGTGGGGTCATATATCTCCAACTCGTTGCTATCCACGTTCTTGACGACCAGAACCTTTGTTCCCTGACCGACATATGTTCCAATCGGCAGGCTGTAGAAGTTGCTGTGATACAACAAGGTGTTGTCCTTGCGTACAAAGTATTCCCGCGCTTCCATCTCCGGCTCATCTATCTCTTCCACGTAAAGCGCCAACTCGGGCTGTTCCTTTTTGAACTCTTCCGCTGGGATGAGTCTGGTGCTGCTGTTGACCTTGGCGTTCGCAGTCCTGGACAACCAGCCTATGGCTTCATCGTTAAGACTCTCAATGTTGACATAAGTGCGTCCTGCAAGGAAGTTGTTCTTCACATACTTGACCACTGCCTCTGACTGCCCTTTGCTGGCCGGATCATACGGCATACAGAAGACTGGTTCAAAGCCCGCCGCCTTGACATACTTGGCAAACTCATCCGTCATTATGTAATCACCGTAGTTCTCCTTTATAAGCATCTTACGGTCCTGGTCATAGATGACTTTTCGTGGCATGCCTCCAAAGTAGTTGAAGGCCAGATGATGGGCATAGATTGTTGTCTTTGAGGTAAATGGTGTATTCTGTAGATACACGAATTTATACCTTGACCGTTGCAGTACCATTACCATGAAGTACACCTTCACCTGGCTACCCTTTGACGTTCGCAACACCTTCTCTCCGAAGTCCACCTGGGCTTTCTCGCCGTACTCGCAGTCAGGAACCTTGGACATCTGCCGACCGCATTCCTGCACCTTGGGAAGATCCTCCCGTTCCCGCACCAGACGCACCGTATTATACACGGTACGCTCCGATACTTCCGGAAGATCAGGAAAATGCTCCTTCAACCGGTCATAAATCTGTGCTGCTGACAGGAACGGGCTGTCCTGAAGCAACTGCTTGATGAAGCCCTCAAAGGCTTCCAACTTACGTTTCCGGCGAAGTATCTCGCTGGAAACCAATTCCTCAAACTCCTTCTCATTCATCCGCTGATAGCGTCTGACTGTGTCTCGGCTGATGCCCAACTTCAGTGTTATTTGCATCTGACTGAGGGATTGTCGGGATAATTCATTAATTTTGCTCCACATAGTGACAATTGAAATTAAATTTAACTGTGTCATGGTTGTCTGTTTTCAGACCTTAAGCTTTTCTAAAATAGACAACCATGTTCTTTTTTCAAAATCTCACTGCAGAACTCTTTCTTTTAGAATCACCTGACGACTCTTATTTTCCGAAATCGGGTGGTTCTACTTTTCTGAAAACTGTCGGTTCTC
>CALZHC010000002.1 GCA_945787505.1 uncultured Alistipes sp. | reverse complement strand
GCGCTTTTTTCCGTATCTCCAAATTTTTTTTGCAACTTTTTGCAACTTTTTTTCACTCTATTTTCCACTGTACCTGTACTTCAGTGGGTTACATCTTAGAAGCCTCTTCCGTATTTTTTCCAAAATAGATCTTCAAGTTCCTCCCAACGAAGAATTGCGGCACCTGCAAAGTCCCGTGTATACCCGGTAAGGAATGCACATGCTGCTTCAGAGCCCTCGGTTGCGAGAATCTCAAGGTATCTCTCCTCTACATAGCGAGATTCCACCCTGCCCTTTTTTATAAAGTAGTTCATAGCTCCCAGAATATCATTCTTGGCATCACCCCACCTGACAGTCGAAAGTTTATTTGCCTTTCTGAATTTCCAGAGGATTGATTTTGAATCCTCCCTCATCTGACCGCAATAAGAGAAACAGTCCGGAAGAGATAGTGTCCCGCAGAAAATCGGAATACGTGGACTTTGACCAGGGTTGTCTACAGAGATCCAGGCAACTCCGCCCAAATCATCAGGAAGCCAGCTTCTCAGCTGTATAACTGTAGAGTATGCACATTGTGGCACTGCCACCAGCCTATTGTTCGGCACTGTTCCAGGTTTGAGAGCATTGAGCATGTTTCTGGTATCACGCAGCATCCATGGGTTGGCAGCTTTTGCAGTAACAGAATCTATCTTCAGATTCTTAATTACATCGAACTCCGAACCCTCATAGGTCTGCGCCAACAGAAGCATAACCCTCTCCACAGAGACCTTCGAATCGGGTTTGACACTCAGTGGCAGTTCCTCAGAATCATAAGAAAGGCCCAACGATGGAGCAAGCTCATTAAGAATAAAATACTCCCTGATGTGAAAAGCCTTCTTCTCATTGAAATAGTTTCCGCCTGAGTATGCTTCCCAGAATCTAAACTTCGAAGAACCATCCCACAAACCTAACCTCTTTGCTACATCATAAACATTGTCAGAGGCAAGATAATTGAGAGTATCCTTCAGGTCAAGAGTAGAAATCCTGGAAATATTGGCAGATACACCTACATGATCATCAGGTATTCTGACAGCAGCCCATACACCTCCAATCTTATCTGGACCTTCTCCGAAAATTTCAAAATGCCACACTTCGTTAGGGTCAGCGATAGTCAGACATTCACCACCGTCACAGTATCCATACTCTTTGACAAGTTCCCCGATGAGCTTGATAGCATCCCTGGCGGTTGAGCATCTCTGAAGAACGATCTTTTCAAGTTCCTCTATATAGAAGAGTCCGTTTGGATTAATAAGTGTATCCCTTCCAGAAATGGTGGTCTCCCCTATTCCAAGCTGTTTTTCATTCAGACAAGGATATGCGGTATCAAGAAATCTGTAGGTAGCTTTAACCTCTGGAACGGTACCTTTCAAAACAAGGGTATGACTTCCATAAACAGATTCGGTATGCAGCCTGTTCTTATATATATAGGCAACCGTATCTCTTTCGAACCTTCCGGCAGGCACAATATTCATCCATGTTCTGTAATTACCGTCACATGTGTGACTTGTAATAACAGATCCATCTGCAGAGGCCTTTCGCCCTACCATTATACTTGTACAGCTTAAAGGCTCCTTAGGATACTCATACGCCTTGGCAAACAAAGCTACACTGTTAAATGACAAAACTACATAAAGTGTAATAAATACTATTCTGAATGTTCTCATATTAATATATATCAATGAAATTTACTATATTCGCGCACAAAATTCAAAAATAGCAAAAAAGATGAAATTTATCAAGGAATATCTGATAATGACACTCGGTCTGGGAGTATTCGTACTAGGTTGGGTGGCATTTCTTAACCCCCACGAAATTACAGGTGGTGGTATTGCCGGTCTGGCATCAGTGATTCACTATGCCTTTAACTTTATTCCCATCTCCTACGCCAAGTTTACAATAGATGCAATTCTGTTGATCTTCGGATTTATCATTCTTGGCAAGGGATTCGGAATCAAGACCATTTACTGCGTTGCAATGAGTTTCGTTCTCTTCCAATTCATGCCGGAGATACCTGGTATCACTTCACTCTCCGCCGGAATACAGGACAACCTCATCAACTCGCTCATTGGAGGAGCTCTGAGCGGTATTGGTATTGCCATAATCTTCACCCAGGGAGGAAGTACAGGTGGTACAGATATCATAGCACTCTCTATCAACAAATACAAGAATATCTCCCCCGGCAGAATATATCTTGTATGCGATTCACTCATAGTTCTGTCAATCCTAACACTTCCGGATAAAAATCTCGCAGATGTAGTCTATGGTTTCGTCGAACTCGTAGCATTTTCTTATGCAGTAGACATGCTCTTGACAGGACAGCAACAGTCAGTTCAGACTCTAATTGTCTCTAGCAAGAACAAGGAGATCGAAGACAAACTACGCAATGTCAGCATCGAAGCCAACCGCGCAATCTACTCGCTCCAGTGGAAGACAGAAGGAAATAACCAGATGCTTATGGTAGTGAGCCGCAAAGGATATGCAAACGAGATATCAAAGATCGCAAAGAGCATTGACTCTGATGTTATAATGATAACAACCCCTGTAACAGCAGTTTACGGAGTTGAGAAACATCAGTAAGTACAACATATTGCATATAGAGTTTCGTCATTCAAAGGGGTCAGAAGTGTCTGTGCCCCTTTTATTTTTTCCCTCAATCCCGCATTATCACGTGAATATATCATCTCAAGTCTTAACTCACCATCATTAATGGCCCCTTCATGAGAATCAAAATATCTACGGGCTACCAGACCCATAGTATTCCTTACATTTATCTCGACACAAGGCATCAACCTCCATTCTCCCTTTGTCCCCTCTGAAAGGGCTATAAGCATATCAACACCTAAAGTTCCCTCATAATTTCTTCCAAAAGTCTCATCGAAAAAGCAAATCAGATGGCCACGAAGGGATTCAATGAGCCTTCTGGGAATATACAAGCAAATATTGTTTTCAATAAAATCATTGCTGGCAAGAAGATTTGATTTGTACACTCCATTTGAACAATCAAATAAAGAATACCCTTCAAACTTGGTCTTTCCACCCTTCATAGAGAAAAGCATAGCAAAATCCTGAACTACCTTTTCCCTCTTTTGTCCCACTACACTTCCCTGTCTGCCAAGAGTATTCCTGCACCACCCTATATCACTTTGGGAAAAGTGCGAGTTGCTAATCCACCTCAAACCCTTGCCACTTCCTGACCAGGGAGCCTTCAAGACACAATGTTCATAAGCTGAACAGTAATCTTGAATCTGATTTTGAGAATATAGAAGAGCAGGCAGCTCTGTTACAATAAAAGGCAGAAACTCTCTCTCGATCCTCTCTAAAATATATTTATAAGCAAGGACAGAATACTTTCTGTTCGAAAAATTTCTGACACTCTCAATATACTCCAGAGAAGGAAGCACATCGGCATGAGCACCACATCTGAGAGCCTTTTGCCAGACATTAATATCCCATCCCCACACATAAACACCATCCTCATAGGCATCCGGATAGAGAATAGACATCACTGCAGCACAATCCGCTCCGAATTTCAAAGAAGATTCGGGAGGTACAAAATGGCGGTCGCCATTGGCAAGAACCAGGTCATGCTCTGGATTAAACAACAACATATGGTACAAAGGTATCAGCAAAAGAGACAAAATGCAATAAAAATCACTATATTGCACATCAGAAAAAAAACATACGACATGAACAAAGCGACATTATCACTTTTAGCTGCTCTGGGACTTGCATCCTGCACATGCAACCAGCAAGACAAACTCGTCTCTGACGTGGTAGAAAAGGTCATCATGACCAGAAGAAGTATCCGTAACTACAAGCCTCAGCCGGTATCAAGGGATACCATGACCAGAATATTAAAAGCCGGCATCAATGCTCCAAATGGCAAGAACAGACAAGCATGGGAGATTAGAGTAGTTGACAACCCTGAATTCATTAACCAGATAAACGAGGCAATGGCTCAAGCAAACCCGGATGTTCCTTTTGCAAAGAATGCCTTCAGAGGAGCACCGGTGATAGCATTCATTGCAAAAGACACTACATACGACTTCTCTGAAACAGATTGCGGATTGTTGGCTGAAAACATGATACTCTCTGCCTGGTCAATGGGAATCGGTTCAGTATGCCTTGGCAGTCCTGTAAGATTCCTTGACGCTACAGAAGAGATAGCTGCTGTGCCCAAAGTTAAAGAGGTAATGAAAAGACTCAACTTCTCGCAGGGCTACAAACTCTCCATCTGTATAGGATTCGGATATCCTAATGAAGAGCCCGCAGCCAAGCCGAGAGATGAGTCCAAATACAAATTCGTAGACTAAATGTCTGACTAAATAAAAATCAATTCCGCCAATATATATACAGGAAGAAGAACAATCAAAGAGAACTTCACGATATAACCAAAGAAGCCAGGCATCTTAACGCCAGAGTTTTCGGCTATAGACTTAACCATAAAGTTAGGTCCATTACCTATATATGTCATTGATCCGAAGAAAACTGCACCAATAGAGATTGCCGCAAGAATCTTTTCAGGAATACCGGCCATCATCGCATCAGATGCTATGGTTCCATTCTCAACAAGTCCTTGAGCCACTGTATAGAAAGATACAGCAGTAGGTGCGTTGTCCAGGAATGAGCTCAGACCGCCGGTAAAATAATAGAACTGAGCAGCAGATGAGAGTCCCAAGGAGGCTGCATGTGTATTGAGAAACATCAGTGCAGGTGTCATAGTCACGAATATTCCCACAAAGAGAATAGCCACCTCCACAATAGGTCCCCAGGTGAAGTGATTCCTCTTTCTTACAACCCTTTTGGTCGTCAGCAAGCTAAGAATAATTATGATAATTAACGCATACTCCCTCAAGAACTTAAGAGCAATATTGGTTCCCATCCGAGGGATATATGTCTCATTTAAAAATACTACAGATGCTATGACAAGAAGTAGCCAGAGGAAGTTAATACGACCTTTCACGCGAAGTGAAGTGGCCTCAGCAACATCTCTCTTGTGAGCACTGAGAGGTTCTTTCTTAAACTCGATGGTATCCCATATATAATATATAATAAGGAGAAGAGCACCGGTAAGAGCCCATTCAGGCAATAGTTTGAAGAACCATGAAAATTCAGCACCTCTAAGATAGAGCAGAAATAGCGGGGGATCTCCAAGAGGAGTCAGCAAGCCTCCGCAGTTTGCTACAAGAGCTATGAAAAACAGGACTGTATGCGTTTTCCGAGTTCGTTGTTTATTTATCTCAAGAAGGGGTCTGATCAACAACATGGCCGCTCCGGTTGTTCCCATAAAAGAGGCGAGGACAAAACCTAAATGGAGAATAATAGTATTGGCTAAAGGAGTAGCCACGATATCTCCCTTTATTCTCAATCCACCTGTAACGACAAATAGTGACAAGAGCAAGATTATAAAGGGAACATAATCAAACACGACCTGATGAATGAGCTCGTGTGTCATCCCCATACAGATAAGAATGATTGCAGTAGGAACCGCAATAATTGCTGTAATAATTGCCTTTACTCTGTTATCCTCCCATTTATGCTCTGCAACCAAAGGTGCGATTGCTATAGTCAGAAGCATAACGACAAACGGAATTAGCAACCATACAGGAATTTCATTTGTAACTTCCATAGATTCTATAATATTGTGTTAAAAAACGGTTGCAAATGTACTGAAACTTTCGGATATAACAAAAAAGGAAGACCGATGGCAATTCATCGGTCTTCCTTTAGTGACCTCGGCGGGATTCAAACCCACAACCTTTTGATCCGTAGTCAAATGCTCTATTCAGTTGAGCTACGAGGCCTTATATCGCTTACTCAGCAGACTGTTCAGTAGCAACGTACTTCCTTTCTTTAATACGAGCCTTCTTACCTGTGAGTTCTCTAAGATAGAAGATTCTTGCTCTGCGAACCTTACCGCTCTTATTGAGTTCAATTTCACTGATGAAAGGAGAATAAAGAGGGAAAATTCTTTCAACTCCGACTCCATTTGAAATCTTTCTCACTGTGAAGGTTTGGGTAGTACCCTGTCCCTTTCTCTGGATAACCACACCACGGAACTTCTGAAGTCTTTCCTTGTTTTCTTCTTTGATTCTGTAGGTTACGGTTACGGTATCTCCTGCCTTAAACGCAGGGAATTTCTTAACATCCTGAGCAAATGCCTGCTCTGCAACTTTTATCAAATCCATTTCAAAAAACTATTTTTAAGTGGCAACGTTACGACTTTTTCTCATTTTCAGTCTTTATGTAAGAGGTTGCTTTCGTTTTGGGATTGCAAAGGTAGACAATATTTTCTTAATTCCAAATAAATCTTCAACTTTTTACAATTTTTTTTAGCTGAACATCTTTTTCAGCCTGTCGAAGAAGTTCTTATCAGTCTTTGCAGGTTTAGGAGAGAGGTTCGAACTTTCTCTGAGTTTTTCGAAAGCCGCTTTCTCCTCCTTGGAGAGTTTATCAGGTGTCCAAACCTGAATGTAAACCAAAAGGTCTCCCCTGCCATAACCGTTTATATCAGGTACACCCTTTCCTCTTATTCTGAGAAACGAACCTGACTGGGTTCCAGGCTCGATTTTAATCTTCAACTTGCTGTCAGCGGATGGAATCTGAGCAGTTGTTCCCAATACAATATCGGGAATGGAGAGGAAAAGAGTATATATAAGATCATTTCCATCTCTTTGAAGCTCGGGATGTTCCTCTTCCTGAATAAGGACGTAAAGGTCTCCATTAATACCATCACCCTTGGCTGCATTTCCTTTACCCTGAACGGTAAGTTGCATTCCGTCCTGTACTCCTGCAGGAATTTTGAATGAAACCTCTTCTGTGGCATCAGTCAGTCCTGTTCCATGACACTCATGACAAGGATTGGTTATTATTTTGCCCTCTCCCTGACATACGGGACAGACAGAAGTCTGCTGCATGCGTCCCAAAAAAGACTGGACAGTATGGACGACAGTTCCTGTTCCATGACAGTGGTCGCATATCTTTATGTCAGCCTCAGAGACAGCACCCTTTCCTGAACAAGAGGGACATTTAACCTTTTTCTTGATCTTGACGGTCTTTTCCACACCATTGACAACCTCAGAAAGTGACAATTTGACACGAATACGCATATTCGCACCCTTTACCACCCTACGTCCAGAAGATGATCCACCGCTAAAACCGCTGAAACCACCGAAACCTCCACCGAAAATATCTCCGAAACGGCTGAAAATATCATCCATCGAGAATCCGCCGAAGCCTCCGAATCCGCCACCGGCACCACCTGCAGCACCGCCTAAACCGGCAAATCCGAACTGGTCATATTTAGCCTTCTTCTCAGGATCACTCAACACATCATAAGCCTCAGCTGCCTCTTTGAATTTCTCCTCTGCCGCTTTATCGTCAGGATTCCTATCCGGATGGTACTTGAGGGCTAACTTTCTATATGCCTTCTTAATATCCTCTGCCGAAGAATCTTTAGAGACTCCCAACACTTCGTAATAATCTCTCTTTTCAGCCATTGTATTAAACTCCTACTACTACTTTAGAAAAACGTATCACTTTTTCATTCAATTTATAACCTTGCTGCACTACATCGATTATCCTATTTTTCTTCTCTTTATCATCAACAGGGAATTTAGCCACAGCTTCATGATAATCGGTATCAAGCTCCTGACCCAAGGCATCTATAACAGAGACCCCCCTACCTTTGAGAAAAGTCATTATCTTATTAAAAATAAGTTCTGTACCCTCAATCGCAGCCTCCGAAGCCTCAGATTTTTTAAGAACCTCAAGGGCGCGTTCGCAATCATCCAAAATAGGTAGAAAACCTTTAATGACATCCTCTCCGGCAGTCGAGATCAGATCAAGGCGTTCTTTGGCAGTTCTTCTTCTATAATTGTCAAATTCCGCTGCCAGACGTATGTACTTGTCATTAGCCTCAGTCAATTTGCTAGTAAGTTCTTCGATAACACTCTGTGCATCTGATTCGCCATTTGCCTCTGAAGTATCTTCAGACTCATTTGCAGAGCCATTATCTTCTTTATCAACAATCTCTTTTTCAGATGATTGTGATTTATCATCTTTTATTTGTTCAGTATTTTGTTTATCCTTTGTACTCATAATTATTCAGTTTTCTGAGCCTATATAAACAAAAACATTGCCAAAGGCAATTTGGCAATGTTTTTCGAAAAAAAGAGACAATTTGTCAGTCTATATCTCGACAATCTGAGGCTGGACATTTCTGAACATAGTCATAGTCGCACCAATAGGAGCACCAATATATGTAGGGTCACACATGACATACCTCTTTCCTTTATACATATAAGAGTCTCCCTTAATCTCATCCGGAAGGTTAATACCCAGAGCAACATGTCCCTGATACAGAAATGCGACAACATCAAGACCCAAAAGTTCCTTCACCAGCCACGAAAGGATAAGAACCCTATCTTTGCAATTGTTAGATCCGTAAAAAAACGACTCCTCCACGAAGAGGGGCTTTGTTCTTCCGAACATTTCAATATCAGACTTATAGTCGAAACCTTTCTGTACGACCTTGAGCATAAACGAGACAGCCTGCTCAGTAGACATATCCTCTTTAATCAGCTTATATTTAAAGGCCTTAAGGACAGCTCTGCGCAGTTCGATATCGACCTTGGAACTGTGGTAGGTCAGCATATCTGACTGAGGATATTCAAGATAGAACTTGACATCAGGAATATTAAGAGGAACAGCCACACTCTCCCCAAATAGCGGTTCCCATTTGGAGAGCATCTTCAGCTGATAAAAATCATCACTTACCGAAATGGGGGTTTCGATAACAAGCTCTATTTTGTTCTCGGCTATTGCAAATCCATCACCGAATGAGTAGAAAGGGTCCTGTGAATTTACCCTCTCATAAGAGAACATATAGTAATCATCTTTCGAATCATTGATATAAGGAACTTGATATATCTGCGATGAAAAAGGAAGAAGGAGGACCAACTGATTACCTGCCGCACCTACTTTGACCTTGTACTTCATCTGAGAGAGGAAGAACATCTGAGTGAGGATCTTTTCATTGATATGTTCGGGAACATATACTGCATCAGTAATCGTCTTTACAATATTGTAAACCGCCCAGTCTCCGAATTTATATTTGTTTCTGAAAGACTCAATAGCCTGAACGGTAGGCATAAAGTTCGCATTGCTCAATGCACTCCAACCCTGCGAAACATCCTGTTCCTTTGCTGAAATTCGGGAAATGCGAAGAGAACTAGAGTATGGTATCGTAGTACTTATGCCAAAACAATCAATAGAGACAGATTCAGCATCCATTTCAGAGACTGAAATAGCATCTGTGATAATCGGGAATTCCGCTCCAGAAAAGAAATCGCCGCAAAAAGGTATTGCCGGAAGCGAAGGATAATAAGATAGGTCCTCTCCATAATACTCAGGCTTATCAGGAACATTTCCCAATGGATCTACCTTTCCCATGCTAACCTGGAACTCTTCCCATGCCTGCTTGAGATAATCTGCAAATTCTGCATTTGCCTTATTCCTCATTTCATTGAAATCATTGGAGCTTTTGGAATAATACTCTGCAAAAGACTTTGCGTCATTCTGAGCCACAATATCAAGAGAGAAGGATAATACTACAAATAATAAAAGCAATCTCTGTTTCATAATTCTATTTGTAAAAAGGCTCCCTGTTGTACAACATAGGGAGCCCTGGTTTAATTCAAGTCCCCGTTTCGGGGCATATGCGGGATTATTAACTATTTCTTCTGCATTTCAAGTGCCATTTCTTCATCAAACACTTTCTTGAAACGGAACTGGTCAAATTCGAGGGAGAGTTTTTCATCCTTGGAGATAGCTGCTTCAATTGCTTCTGCAACAGGTTCCTGAAGGGCTGTGCGTGACATTTCGATATTTACCCAATATTCGTACTGTCCGTTTTCGAGCTGATAAAGTTTGCTATCCTTTACATAAGCAGACTTGAGTTCTTGATTGACTACCTGTCTTACTTGCTGTTCCACCTTTTGCTGGAATGCAGTTTCGTTGTTGATATTATACTGATTAAAATACTTGTCAGTAACAGATTTGATGGTAGTTGCTACTGAAGCAGCAAGCTGATTCCTTGCATTCAATTCTGCAATTGTAAATGCCGCATTAATATCAGGACTGGTTCCAGATGCAGTTGCACGGAAGAATTCCATATCTGTTCTATTACCGGGTTCATTCAGTGGAATGAAAACTTCAGATTTACCTTTGGGACCAACTTCCTTAGGTGCGCCACATGATGATACTGACATTACAAGGGCCAAAACAGCCAAAGCTGAAAAAAAGAGTTTTGTTTTCATAAGTACTATAATTTTAACATTACAAATATACTAATTCTATTCCATTAAACAAATATGAGCACTGATTTCATGCAAATATTTAACAATAAATAAAAAGCAGCATGTTTTGTGACACGCTGCTTTGAAAATATTTCTTAAACTATTTTATTACATTTTATCATTACTTCCAAGAACGTTGTAGATCTTGTGAACATAGAGATTTTTCAGTTTTTCGCGAGCTGGTCCGAGATATTTACGAGGGTCAAATTCAGCAGGGCTTTCCACGAATACCTTTCTGATGGCAGCTGTCATTGCCAGACGTCCGTCGCTATCGATATTAATCTTACATACAGCTGATTTTGCTGCCTCTCTGAGCTGGTCTTCAGGAATACCGATAGAGTCTTTCAGCTTGCCGCCATAATGGTTGATCTCAGCAACGATATCCTGAGGAACTGATGATGAACCATGTAGAACTATCGGGAATCCGGGGATTCTCTTTTCGATTTCATGGAGGATATCAAGACGGATTTCAGGTTTCTGTCCCGGTTTGAATTTATAAGCACCGTGAGAGGTTCCGATAGAGATAGCAAGCGAATCCACACCTGTCTTCTTTACAAAATCTTCAACCTCTTCAGGACGTGTATAAGTGTGATTTTCAGCTTTAACATCGTCTTCTACACCTGCGAGAACTCCGAGTTCACCTTCAACAGTCACATCATACTGGTGTGCATATTCCACAACCCTACGTGTAAGTGCCACATTTTCGTCATAAGGAAGATGTGAACCATCGATCATCACTGATGAGAATCCGTACTCGATACAGCTCTTGCAGAGTTCGAAAGAATCACCGTGGTCCAAGTGAAGAACGATAGGTATCTGACATCCGAGTTCCTTTGCATATTCAACTGCACCCTGAGCCATGTATCTCAGGATAGTCTGGTTTGCATATTTGCGTGCACCGCTGGAAACCTGAAGGATTACAGGAGACTTAGCTTCTACGCAAGCCTGAATGATAGCCTGCATCTGTTCCATATTATTGAAATTGAATGCGGGAAGAGCGTATCCGCCTGCAACCGCTTTCTCGAATAACTCTCTTGAGTTAACCAAGCCTAAATCTTTAAACGATACCATATCTTTTATTTTTTAAAAACCCATTTCTATTTCATTGATTACGCAAATTTAATATTTTTGCACAATGAAACAAAAAGTAATTATCTTCTCGGCGCCTTCTGGCTCTGGGAAAAGCACGATAGTAAAATATCTTTTATCAAAATATCCATTTCTTGAATTCTCTGTATCAGCCACTTCGCGTGCGCCAAGAGGATTAGAAAAAGATGGAGTGGATTATTATTTTTTCACACCGGAAAGATTTAGGGAACTAGTTGCCCAAGATGCATTCGTCGAATATGAAGAGGTATACCCGGGCTCTTTCTACGGAACACTCAAAAGCGAAGTTGAGCGCATATGGAAAAAGGGACACACAATAGTATTCGACATTGACGTAAAGGGTGGCGTAAACTTGAAACGCATTTTCGGAGACAAGGCTCTTTCTGTCTTCATCAAGCCCCCGAGTATCCAAGAATTGGAAAGAAGGCTTATCGGCAGGGGGACTGACTCGGCAGAAGCGATTGCAAAAAGGGTCGGAAAGGCAGCGGAAGAGCTCACCTACGAAGATAGATTCGACCGTGTCTTGATAAACGATAACCTGGAGGTTGCTTTTAAGGAGGCATCAGATATTGTTGAAGATTTTATTGGCAGGTAAGAATGGAAAAAGAGATTTGTGCCCTTTATTTCGGATCATTCAATCCCGTTCATTCAGGACATATCGGCATTGCCTCGTACATAGCTTCGATGGACGAGATAAGTCAGCTCAGAATCATCCCCTCTCCCAAAAATCCGCTCAAGGACTTGTCAGTTCTGGCCGACCCGGGCTTGCGTCTGAAAGAGGCTGTCAAAAGTTTTTCAGGCATCTCACCTAAGATTGTAGTAAGCGATGTCGAATATCATCTTGATCCCCCTTTGTACACAGTAAAGACTTTGGAATATCTTATTGAAAAGGAGCCTGAAAAGGAGTTTATACTTATAATGGGAGCAGACAACATCCTCTCGATTGAAAGATGGTACAGGTGGGAAGATATCATGAAGATGGTCCGGATATGGGTCTATCCACGACAGAACGCTCTTGCGATTGAACGTTGCAGAATGTACTCTTTAAGGCCGGAATTTAAAGGTGTAAGGTATCTTGAGGGGGCTCCCGAGCACAAAATATCCTCGACAATGATCCGAGAAAAGGGCATTATTCCTGCCGAAGAGAATTTGTAACAATATTTTAATACCTTTTTAACTGAATATTTCAAGGTTTTTGTTAACTTTGGACTCGTAAATAAACAGTATTAATATGGAAAGAATAGAAAAAAGGATTGCAAAAGGACTGTTGGACATTCAGGCAGTAAAGCTTAATCCGGAGAATCCCTTCACATGGGCATCAGGATGGCACTCACCCATATATTGTGATAATAGGAAAGGTCTCTCGTATCCTGAGCTTAGGGCGCAAATCAGCGATGCAATGGTAGAAAAAATCAAAGAACATTATGCTGATTGTGATGTGATAGCAGGTGTTGCTACCGGAGCTATCGCCTATGGCGTATTGGTTGCAGAGAAACTTGGAAAACCTTTTGTATATGTAAGGCCTAAACCAAAGGACCACGGAATGGGCAATCAGGTAGAAGGTGTCCTTAAAGAAGGGGACAAAGTAGTGGTAATAGAGGACCTCATTTCCACCGGAATGAGCAGTCTCGGTGCGGTTTCGGCGCTTACCAAGGCGGGGGCACATGTTCTTGGCATGATAGCCATCTTCTCATATAATTTTCCCCAGTCGAGAAGAGCTTTTGAGAATGCAAATATTGAACTCTATACTCTTTCAGACTACGATACACTCATAGATGTAGCATTGGAAACCAACTACATAAATGAAAAAGATATTGAACTTTTAAGAACATGGAGATACTCTCCTGAAACTTGGGGCAAATAGAAAGATATGTCGAAAACCACAGTAACAGGCAGAGAGATAATTATTGAGAGAGGACCGATGGTCCTCTTCTCTTTGTTTTCGGATATGAGCAGGTTTACACTCGGTCTTCCGGACGAATACAAAGACAAAGTCTCTGCGACAGCAGACTCGATATCTGTCGAGAACAAAGGGATGAAGTTCGGCATAGTCATCAGTGAAAGAGTCCCATTTTCAAAGGTCATCATGCAAAACGATGCCTCTACGCCGATAAATTTCACTATCACATTATTCATGAACCCTCTTGGAATTGACAAGACACTATTCCATATTGAGCTGGAAGCCGAGTTGAATGTGATGATGAAGATGCTGATAGGACACAAGCTTAACGATATGGTAGATACACTTACCGACCAGCTGGAGAAAGCATTCAATAATCCCTCAGAGATTCCCGACTTATCAAAATTTGCCAAAAATCCTTTCAGTTAGCATTCAGGTATGTTTTACCCTCCGGATTTCGTCAAAAGTCTGAAAGAGGCTGCAGGCAACGACAGGGGTGAAGAGATTCTTGCATCTCTGGACACCCCTGCTTCTGTTTCCATACGGCTTAATACCTCAAAGACAAAGAGCGTATCAGAGCTGTTCCCGCATAACATGCTGAAGGGTAAAGTACCCCACTGTAATACAGGATATTTTCTCAATGAGAGACCCCTCTTTACAGATGATCCTCTTTTTCAGGCAGGTGCCTACTATGTACAGGATGCCTCTTCAATGATTGTGGAGAAGGTATGCAGTTTCATACCCGATGATGCTGAGAATTTGACTATTCTCGATCTGTGTGCAGCTCCTGGGGGAAAGAGTACACACCTCATCTCCATTGCCTGCGGATATAGAGGTTCTCTTGTCATTTCCAATGAAGTGATAAAATCAAGGGCAACAATCCTGGCAGAGAATATTTCCAAATGGGGATACCCTGATGTTGTGGTAACCAATAACGATGCCGCTGACTTCAGAAAGTTTCCTATTGCATTTGACATTATCCTCGCAGATGTCCCATGTTCCGGGGAAGGGATGTTCAGGAAGGACAAAAACGCCATTCTGGAGTGGTCTGCAGATAATGTTAACCTATGCGCACAGCGACAACGCAGAATAGTTGCAGACATATGGAGTTCCCTTAAAGATGGGGGACTCCTACTCTACTCTACTTGTACTTTCAACAGGAAAGAGAACGAAGAGAACATTGAATGGATTTCATCATCGCTTGGAGGTGATATTCTATATGTCAAGAGATTTTTCCCATGCGACGAAGATGCAGGAGAGGGGCTCTTCTTCTCCATAATCAGAAAGAAAACCAAATGCGAGGTAAATGGATACCATACAGACTTCTCTAGAAAAATCAAGCAAGAGAAGTTTCAACCTGACTGGTGCAGTGACAATACTGTGTTTATAAGAAAGGGGGATCTGCTGAAAGGATACACCTCCTGCGCACTGGAAAGAATACTGGCTGCCGAACAGACTCTTCACACAGTTATCAGTTCTGTCGCAGTAGCTGATATCATTGACTCCAAATCAGGCAAGAAAGGTCCTTTGCTAGTTCCCAGAACTGAACTTATACAAAGTTCTCTTTATAAAAAGGGATCGCTTCCGGAAATCGAATTGCCTCTTGAGACATTTGGGAAGTTCTTCAGAAAAGAGAATTTTACCATTGCGGATGCCCCAACCGGATATGTAGTGCTTACATACCATGAAATTCCTGTAGGAGTGGTCAAAAATATCGGCAACAGAGTCAATAATCTATGGCCCTCATCCAGAAGGATACTGAAATAAAAAAAGCCACCCTTAAACAGAGTGGCCAAAACACATTAAAAATCTTCAGCATTATGATTTGAGAGGTGCCAAGCAGAATCGAACTGCTCTGGACGGTTTTGCAGACCGTTGCCTAACCACTCGGCCATAGCACCTTGTCTTTCCGAATTGGATTGCAAATATAGCGCTTTTTCGGTAAGTTCCAAAAAAAAATCACTTTATTTTTTACTCAACATAGATTAAAAGACCTTTCAGATACTCTCCTTCCGGATGATATATATTTACAGGATGGTCTGCAGGCTGGGTCAAGCGCCTGAGAATCTTGACATTTCTTCCCGTCTGGGCTGCAGCAGAGAATACCGCCTGTGCAAACGCCACCTTATCCACTACCTGTGAGCAACTATATGTGAATATCAACCCTCCAGGGGCCACTTTTTCAATAGCTGCGGCATTAAGCCTCTTGTATGCCCTTAGTGCATTATCGAGTGACTCCCTGTGTTTGGCAAATGCGGGAGGATCCACTACCATCAGATCGAACTCACCTGCCGGTAGACTCTTTACATAATCAATAGCATCAGTACATACAGATGTATGGTCAACATTCTTGTCTGAGAAGTTTATTGACACATTTTCGTCAACCATTTCGATAGCCTTTGCTGAAGAGTCTACAGATACGACACTTTTGGCACCGGCACCCAATGCATATATAGAGAAACCACCTGTATAACAGAAAAGATTGAGTACGCGCTTTCCTTTTGCATATTTTCCTACCAGCGCGCGGTTATCCCTCTGATCAAGGAAGAATCCGGTCTTCTGTCCCTCTTTCCAATCGACTTTGAACTTATATCCATTTTCGTAAACGATTCTGCTATTCTCGCCATCACCATCCCCGATGATATATCCGTCGGAGAGTGGGAGACCGGCCTTGTAAGGAGCTGTACCCTCACTCTTGTCATACACAGTCTTTATATTAGGGAATAGTTCAACGAGCGATTTGGCAATGAGATCCTTTGAAAGGAACATTCCCACAGAATGGGCTTGAAGCACTGCCGCATCAGAATAGATATCAATAATCAGTCCGGGAAGCGAATCGCCCTCTCCATGTACGAGCCTGAAGCAGTCAGTTTTGTCTGATTTCCTTCCCGAAACAATTCCAAGAAGTTTCCTCATCTGCATCGCCTTAGTGAGTCTCTCCTTCCAGAACGAGAGAGGCATCATACCCTCTTCAGGTCGATATTTTGCATCAAATGAGAGGATACGTACAGATATTGAGCCTTGCTGAAAATGGCCAAGTGCAAGAAACTCTCCCATGGAAGAGTATACCTCTACAACCTCACCTTCATTAGGGTTTCCTTCTATCTGTGCCACTGCCCCTGAAAAGATCCATGGATGAAATCTTTTTATGGATTCTGTCCTTCCTTTCTTTAAATATACTTTAGGAATTGCAGGTAGCACCGCCTTAGGGTCTTTTCCTGATTCAGATACCAGCGTGACATACATATTGTGACAGACAACAGCATCTATGGCCGCATATTTTAGCTGTGGACCGCTTAAACAAGGAGCTTCCCAGTTAGAAAGCTGCTGAGATTTGGAGACCTTTACGCCCAAAATAATAGCTGCCATCTTCTTGACGCTTTTAACCCCGATACCGTATTGTTCCACAAATGACTGAAGATCGACAAAGCCCTTTGGAACGAATTTCCTATACTCGAAAAGTCCTCGAAGATCCTCCTTCACTGCCGCACCTACCTTTGTTACTGATGGATTAGAGAGAAGGGATACCAGAGGCTTGGGAAGTCCCAATTTGTTGACTCTGAATATAAAGGCCTGTTTATCATCTGCGAGTTGAAGCAGGGCGACTTTATTTCTGGGGGCATTGCTGGTAAAACATGGCTTGGTTTCAGTATCAAATCCTATCACCGAAGCCTTTGAAAGATATTCCACTGCTGCTGCAAAATCGTGATCTAAACTTTCTACGACGGTTATCGGACCTTGAAAATCCGCTAATTCCAACGCCTCTATCTCTTCCGCAGATATGTTTTCAGGATAATTCATATTTTAATAGAGTGTATTTTTTAAGAGAGAATAGGTAACAGGAAGCCTCTTTTCCATATTGGAAATAACAGCCGGATCCACATACCTTGATGCAAACGGCACCTCCTTATAGGTTATGGTTTCGCTACCGGGTTCTCTAAGATATTTGTTATCTAATTGTCTATCAGAAGGAAATACAGATATAAAAGCAGAAAGCTTTGAACCTGTACCTCTGAGAGCAAGGGCGTGATTTTTTCTCAGACTGAGGTAGCACTCCTTGGCAGCCTCTTCTACAGGATCGATGTATCTGAACTCAGGCGAAATAGATTCCCTATATAGAAAGCCGCCATCCCTTTTGAAATTATAGAGTTCTTCGATTATCTGATTGAGCACATCCTTGTAGTCAGCATACCTGTAGTCAGCAAGTACTATAGAAGAGAGAGGAACCTTATTGCCGCTTCTCCTATGCCTTTCGACAATGGAGACGATGTGATACCTGAGATAGTTCTCCACACTGTTGAGCTGTATATCACTTATCTCTCCTCCGAGATTTATCCTTCTTAGAAGGTTGTTTCCTTCTGTATTGAAGTTATATCTGTCCATCAGTGAGATGTCTATATCCTTATAGCTGATACCAAGTCCCGGTCCACGGTAGTCCTTTCTTGCCACATAGCTATCGGGAGAGATGTACTCTTTAACTCCGTCCATGGCCTCTTTGATTCCCGTTCCCTCCTGAAAGAAAACCTGAATACTACCGGACATCTCCCGCTCCTGCGCCATCCTTCGGATAGTCTCCTCATACTCGCGGGCTGTCACACCATTTGATGATGCAAGCACCCCGACACAGTAGTTGTCCGACTTGGATCGTCCTTCAAATGTATTCCTGAGAGCCGCTTCTATGGCACCCACCACGATGATATCCACCCCGGAGCGGGATATGAGATCCTTCACCTCTGCCATACCGTTCATTACTGAGAGGTTGGAGAAGAGCACTATGGCCTTGACCCTCTCCTTGACTCCATTTCTGAAGTCATCTACCGTGAGATTATAGAAAGAACTGCCCATCATAAAAAGGGAGTTTCTTACTACCTGTTCCTTAAGGAATGCGACATTGCCGTTCTGTATGTAATTTCTGTATGGTGAATTTGCTTCATCTGCCAGAAACTGGAAATTCTCTCCACCAAAATCGGGAATTCCATCAGGGCTCAGTGCACCGGTGATATTATCCACATAGTCTGCTACAAGAAGATCTTCAACGACTGAGAAGCCCTCTGAAGAGGCATCTATCACACCTATAGGCAATGTGGAAAGATCAGTGGGATACTTGTCGAATTCCGCGTAGTAGATTGAAGCTGTATCATAAAGAGACTTGGAAGAAATAGGAAGTATATTATCTATTTTCTCTTCATTCGAACAGCCGGCAAGTATCAGCACATAAATGAAAAGGTATCCGAATATATGTCTTCTTTTATCCATTGTATCTGAAAGTACCGTATTCGCACACGAGTTCAACCTCTTTTCCTTCAAAAGGCTCAACCCTTCCAATGATTTTCGCACCGATTCCGAAGGATTGCGATATCTCTATCATGTGTCGGGCACTTTCCGCATCGGTATAAATCTCCATTCTGTGACCCATGTTGAATACTTTGAACATCTCTTTCCAATCTGTACCGGACTCTTTCTGAATTGCTTTGAAAAGAGGAGGTATCGGAAAAAGATTGTCCTTGATGATCCTGACGTTATCTACGAAATGAAGAACTTTGGTCTGCGCTCCTCCCGAACAGTGAACCATTCCGTGGATGTTAGCCCTGTACTTTTCGAGAATTGATTTGATAACCGGAGCATAAGTTCTGGTAGGAGAAAGGAGCAACTTACCGTAAGTAATCCCGGTTTCAGGTTCTATGTCTGTGAGTTTTTTGGTTCCTGTATATACCACATCATCAGGCATTGAAGGGTCATAGCTTTCGGGATAGAGCTTTGAAATATATTTGTCAAAAAGGTCATGGCGGGCAGAGGTAAGTCCATTGCTTCCAGTGCCTCCATTATACTCTTCTTCGTAAGTAGCCTTCCCGTATGATTCCAAAGCGACGATTACATCACCCGGAGCGATACGCGAATTGTCGATTACATCAGAGCGTTTCATTCTGGCACATACGGTACTGTCCACGATTACAGTCCTGACAAGGTCACCCACATCTGCAGTTTCTCCTCCTGTAAGCGTCATATTGACACCGTTTTCCTTCATCTTTTGCACGAAAGCCTCCGTCCCATTAATAAGGGCCGAGACCACTTCTCCCGGAATAAGATTCTTATTGCGTCCTATAGTCGATGAGAGCAGGATATTATCCGTAAGACCTACACAAAGAAGGTCGTCTGTATTCATAACGATAGCATCTTGTGCGATTCCCTTCCAGACACTCATATCTCCGGTCTCTTTCCAATAGATATATGCAAGCGATGATTTGGTACCGGCTCCATCTGCATGCATTACCAGACAGTAATCCTGATCACCGGTCAGAATATCGGGAATAATTTTGCAAAACGCCTTTGGGAAAAGTCCCTTGTCTATGTTCTTGATGGCATTATGCACATCCTCTTTTGATGAAGAGACGCCTCTTCGCATATATCTGTTCTCAACAACCATAATATTACTAAAAACTTAACTATAAACAATTCAATTAGTTACACTCATTAAGCGACAATACGCAATATTCAAGACCACAAAAATAGCAGAAATTTGTTAAAAGTTAATAACTTTGTTCGCTCAGATGAATTCATTTTACTTTTTAATACTATTATGTTAACACTTTCAGACAAAGCACTTGCACTTCCTGCTTCACCCATCAGAAAGCTCGTGCCTTACGCACAGCAGGCCAAAAGCAGAGGAATAAAAGTCTATCACCTTAACATCGGACAGCCCGATATCGAATCTCCCAAGGAGGCACTCGAAGCAGTAAAGAACAACACTCTTGAACTGGTGGCATACCCCAACTCCGGCGGTATCGAATCCTACAGAAGCGGTCTTGCCAAATATTACCAGAACATCGGCATTGATGTCGTAGAGGATGAAATCAACATCACCACCGGTGGTAGTGAAGCTCTCCAGATAGCTCTGACCGTCACCTGCAATCCTGACGATGAAGTTATAGTAATGGAACCTTTCTATACCAACTACAATGCATTCGCACTTCTGAGTGATGTAAAATTCGTTCCCATCACCACCTCTATTGACAACGGTTTTGCAATTCCTTCTGTAGAAGAGTTCGAAAGACTCATAACCCCCAAGACAAAAGGTATAATCATCTGCAACCCTTGCAACCCTACAGGTGTACTTTACACAAAGGATGAAATAGAGAAACTGGGAGACATCGCACGCAAACACAACCTTTTCATCTATTCAGATGAGGTTTATAGGGAATTCTGCTACACAGATGAACCCCACTACTCATGCATGCACATCAAGGGACTCGAACAGAACGTAATCCTTATCGACTCTGTATCAAAGAGATACTCACTTTGTGGTGTAAGAGTTGGAGCCATTGTTTCTAAGAACAAAGAGGTTATGTCAGCTGTTATGCGCTATGCACAGGCCCGTCTATGCTCTCCAGCATACGGACAGATTGCAGCAGAAGGAGCACTCAGCGCACCTGCATCATACTTTAAAGGTGTAAGAGACGAATATATCAAGAGAAGAGATTACCTGGTTGAAGCACTTCAGAAGATGCCCGGCGTTCTCTGCCCTACTCCTATGGGAGCATTCTACGCAGCAGTACGTCTTCCCATAGATGACAGCGAAAAATTCGCACAGTGGCTTCTCGAAGAGTTCTCATACGAAGGAAAGACCGTAATGGTAGCACCTATGGGCGGATTCTATGCAACTCCCGGACTCGGAAAAGATGAAGTACGTATTGCATATGTGCTCAAAATCGAGGATCTCAAAGAGGCACTCAAATGCCTTGAAGAGGCTCTGAAGGTTTATCCCGGAAGGAAAAACTAACAAAAGATTCTGAAACAGATCATGGAAAGGAGCAGTATAGCAAGTACTGTTCCTTTCTCTTTTTTAGAGACACTGCTGATGTAAAGATAGAGACTCATCGAAGGAAAGACCATCAGCACGACATGAAGCGGAGCCATCAATTCAGACGAATAAAGAAATATCATCAAGATGGAAAAGAGCGTGAGGAGCGTGGTGAGCGCACCTGCCACACGCTGCACTCTATTGCTTTCCGAGAATCGTCTGACAAAGAGCATTGAGGGTCTTACCATCAAAAGCAGAAGTCCTATAGCGAAAAAGAAGCCTGCGCCTGAGGTATCTATTTCAGGCAAAGATATTCTGTCAATATAGTATCTATACAAAAGTGACACATCGGCCAGATCGAAGATAAAAAGAATAGAGACAAGCCATATCCATGGAATCAGCAATGCACCTATGGAGATCACCAGAGAACGCAACAGAAATATATTCCTGTTATAGAAGACAAACAATAGGCAAATCGGCACTACTGGCACAATCTCAGGAGCAAACACTACTGTCAAAGAGAGTCCCACTACAGAGATAAAAAGGTCGGAAGGGGAATATCTCTCCTGAGTTATGAACTTGATCATGAAAAAGGCACTCCATAACAAAGCCGCCGCTGAGATATATGCCCCGTCAAATTTCATAATTCCCGGAACCAGCAGAACAAAGACGATGTAAAGTGTATAGAGAAGAACCTGACTTCTCGACACTTTGTAATATGCAGAACTGAAATAAGAGAGAGAGATTGAAAGAAGTACCAAAAGTACTATTGAAAGGGAGACCCGTATGAATCCCCCCTCAAAAAAACCTGCTACCGATTCCATCCGATCATATCCAGGGCTATGTCCCCCCTATGATAGCTGTCTGTAAAGGATATTTTATCAATCTGTGAATAGATCACATCTCGGCACTCTTTAAGTGAATCTCCGTTTGCAGTCACCGCCAGAACTCTACCTCCTGAAGTGACCACCTTACCCTCTTTTTCGGATGTTCCGGCATGGTATAGAGTGATATCTTCAAGTGAATCGAGACCCTTGATCTCATACCCCTTGGCATAGTGCTCAGGATATCCGCCAGATACGACTATAACAGTCACAGCTGAGTGAGAAGATATCTTAATTTTCTGTGTCGAGATAGTTCCGGAAGCAGCGGCAGCCAGATGTTCGAGAAAATCGCTGTCGATTCTCGTCATTACAGATTCAGTCTCCGGATCCCCCATTCTGACATTGTACTCTATCACGTATGGATCTCCGTTGCAGTTCATAAGACCAATAAAAATGAAGCCGCGATAATCGATATTTTCGGCTCTGAGTCCCGCAATTGTCGGCTTTACGATTCTCTCTTCGACCTTGCCGAGGAATTCGCTGTCGGCAAAAGGGACAGGAGATACGGATCCCATTCCACCTGTATTAAGCCCCTCGTCATTGTCATGAGCTCTCTTGTAATCCTTTGCTTCAGGAAGCATAAGATAATCCTTGCCGTCAGTGAGGACAAAACAAGAGAGTTCCACTCCGCTGAGGAACTGCTCTATGACCAGCTTATCCCCTGCACTTCCGAACTTGCCAGAAAAAATCTCATCGATTCCCTTTTCGGCTTCAGATATATCATTGATAATCAGGACGCCCTTACCTGCCGCCAGACCATCCGCCTTGAGTACATAGGGAGGTCTGAGACTCTTGAGAAACTCTTTTGCAGAGTCTGCCTGATCTGAGGTGAAAGTACGGTAGGGTGCGGTGGGAATATTGTATTTTGTCATGAATTCCTTTGCAAAATCCTTGCTTCCTTCCAGAGCTGCTCCATCCTTTCCTGGACCTATAAAGAGGAGATTTTCAAGTGATTTATCCTGAAGCAGATAGTCCCTCAATCCATTTACAAGAGGATCTTCAGGACCTACCACTACCATATCGATAGTCTTCTCTTTGACAATACTTTTGACAAGTTCAAAGTCATTTACAGATCCTTTGATACATCTGGCTACCTTTGAAATGCCGGGGTTACCCGGAAGAGCATAGAATTCTGAAAGTTCAGGGCTTTGAGCAATCTTGAGTGCCAGAGCATGCTCTCTGCCACCCGAACCTAAAAGGAGTACTTTGTATGACATAATATACCTATATTAATTATAAATCGTTTATTGTTAATGATTCCGACCTAAGTCCCATTTCATATATCCTCTCCAAAGTCCGAGGCAGTGCGGCAAAGAGATTCTTGGATGCCTTTATAGAATCATGGAATACAATGACCGAACCGGGATGAAGGTGCGGAACTACATTCCTTGTACATGCACTTCCTGAAAGCTTTCGGTTATAATCTCGTGCAATGATATCCCACATCAGTACCTTGAAGCCCATTCTGGAAAGATGTCTTGCCTGCGATGGTGTTATCTTGGCATAGGGAGGTCTGAAAAGCTTGGATCCTATCAGTGAGTCTGCCATGCAAATATCCATAAGATAGTCATCAACCGGAACCCTCCAGCCTGCAAGATGGCTGTATGTGTGGTTTCCAACAGAGTGCCCCCTTCGGAGAATTTCACTGAACAGATCTGGATTATACTCCACATTCTTGCCAATGAGAAAAAATGTTGCCTTGGCTCCGTACTCATCCAGCTGGTCAAGTACCCATGGTGTCACCTCCGGACAGGGTCCATCATCGAAGGTGAGAAAGAGCGAATCCTTCTTCTGAGGGAAACTCCACACAAAATCAGGATAGATACTTTTCAGAAAACCGGGAACGCGTATCAGCATATAAAAGCATTTTCATTTTGGTGGCACAAATATAGAGTTTTTTGTTAATTTCGCATTATGAATAGAAAAATATACATATCGGCATTGCTGCTGTTTTTCCTTTGCCCCATCACATGCATGGTCTCATGCATGAGGGAAAAGTATATACCTGAAGAGACAATGTCGGATATTTACTACGAAATGTACATTACTGACCAGCTGATTAGAAAAGATAGGAAGAAGAAAAAAGAGAGCGATACTCTCTTGGTATATGAGCCTATTTTCGAACGGTTCGGTTACACATCTGAAGATTACAGAAATAGCGTCAACCACTACTTGCTCAAGCCTGAAAAATTCGAAAAGATCTTCAGAAAAACACAAGCCAAACTGGAACTTAGAAAGAAACAGCTCGAAGATATTATTGCCCAGGAAGAGGAGAGACTCATCAGCTGGAATATTGCTGACTCCATTACGTACTACACAGACGAATCAATCCAAAGCAGCGGATACTTCAGAGCGATCCGGATGTTGCTCTTCACTCCGGACACCGTAAAGAGACTCCCCAGCTCTCCGGTCTTCGACTCTCTTTATAATGATACTGTTTCTGTTCCGAGACCCACCATTTTCACCATGTTCAGCGATTCAGTATATACATCTGACTTTCATTTCAGGTTCTATACGAATATCGGTATCGTGATACCTCTTCCCATCATAGAGCCAATGGAAGAACCTGAGAGTACAGTGGCAGATGACAAGAAGGAAGAAAAGAAAGAGAATATCCTGAATCCTGTAGTCAACAGACAGAGAAGACTTCAGTTCAGAGCCAACGGAGGCAAGGATGAGTTCCTTGACAACGACCCTGACACCCGTGCAAGAAAGAAAGTCAACGAACTCAACAACGTAATTATAACCCCAAAAGGGATAGATAAGAGAAATAAAGAAGATAAAGATTCCACAAAAAGAAAAAGATAATGAAACGATTTGCAGCAAATTACATATTCCCTATCACTTCAGCCCCCATCAAGAACGGATATGTTGAAGTGGAGGATGACGGTACCATCATCAAAATAGGAACTCTGGAAAAGGAGATGCCCTCCACACAATTCTATAACGGAATAATCGTGCCGGGGTTCATCAATGCACACTGCCATATAGAACTTTCTCACTTGAAAGGAAAATTCCGCAAGGGAAGCGGTATGGCAGGATTCATAGACCAGATAAACGAGCTTAGGGAATCTGCCCCTGAACATGTCAGAAAGGCGAGGATAAAAGAAGAGATGGACTCGCTTTGGGAACAAGGCGTTAGCGCCATGGCAGACATCTCCAACTGTGACGAAAGTTTCAACATAAAGAGAGAGGCGCCTCTATACACAAGGACATTTATCGAAGTCTTCGGCACTGAACCGGAAGATGCTTCCAATGTAATAGAAGGAGCTGAAAAGATTCTTTCCATAGCAGATGAAGCCGGAATAGATGCCTCCATAACCCCTCACTCTCCCTACACGATGTCCCCTGAGCTGCTGACTATGGCTGCAGAAAAGGGACTTGAAAGAGGTTTCATATCATACCATAATCAGGAATCTTCTCAGGAAGAGGATATGATTTCAAAGGGATGTGGAGAGCTGTATGAAAACTATGTAAGAAGAGGGCTGAGTACCCCGGTTCCAACCGGCAAGCCGGCACTATTCCATTTTGCACAAAGACTTGAAAAAGTTCACCCGGCACCTTTCAAAGAGCACATACTTTTGATCCACAATACAGTGACAGCAAAGGATTCCATAGAGATGGCAAAGGATAAGTTCAAGAATGTAACCTTTGTCACCTGTCCTCTGTCTAATATTTTCATTCACGAAAGACTTGCCCCGCTGGATCTTTTCATGAAAGAGGGAGTAAGGATAGCCTTAGGAACAGACAGTCTATCGTCCAATGACATACTCTCGATAGTCCAGGAAATCAAGTGTATTCAGAAGCACTTTCCTTCGATTGAGCTCGGAACGATTCTCGAGTGGGCAACCATCAATGGTGCACAGGCTCTGAGCAAGAGCGACACACTCGGCTCTATTGAAGAGGGCAAGAGACCTGGCATTGTCCTCATTGACAATGTTGACTTTTCCGCAATGAAACTCACTGAAAACAGCAAATCCACAAGATTGATATAAAATAATTAAAATGAGTATTCTATTCAATGATATAGTCTTCGGACCTATACACAGCAGAAGACTTGGTTCGTCTTTGGGTATAAACCTGATGCCAAAATTCGGAAAATTCTGTACATTCGACTGCATTTATTGCGAGTGCGGATGGAACAAGGATGGCAAGAGCGACAGCCATATTCCCACTTATGAAGAGGTAGAAAGTGCAATGCGGACAAAATTCGAAAAACTCGCAGAAGAGGGTACAAATATTGACACTATCACCTTTTCCGGCAACGGTGAGCCAACAGTACATCCTGACTTCCCGCGTATTATCGACACTACGATAGAGCTTCGCAACCGTTACTTCCCCAGGGCCGCAATCTCTGTCCTTTCCAATGCCACACAGATAGGAAAGGAGTCTGTAAGAGAGGCTCTCAAAAAGGTAACTAACCCAATACTCAAGATAGACAGTGCCCTTGAAGAGTATGTCAGAATAATCGACAACCCTTACAGCGGGTACTCATTGGAAAAGACCTTAGGCTATCTCAAGGAGTTCGACGGTAATTTCATCCTTCAGACCATGTTTCTCAAGGGCGAAATAAACGGGCGAACCATTGACTGTACATCCAAAGAACTGACAGAACCGTGGATAAGAATGGTTCTAGATTTGAAACCGCGTGAAGTGATGATGTACACCATTGACAGGGAAACCCCGGCGTCCTCTTTGGAAAAAGTGACTGTCGAAGAGATGCAATCTATTGCATCTGAACTGATTAAGAACGGAATTAATGTTCAGATAAGAGGATAATTCAGGCAAAAGAGAAAAAAATTTTGTTACTACTCCTAATTGGAGTATCTTTGAAACGTTTTTAAAACTTGACGAAATGAATAACTCTGTAGAGAAGCTAATAAGTGCGGTTCATGCGAATCTTGAACATTGGAACACTCCGCAAGTATATAAGGAGTGTTTAGGACTTATTGACCTAACCTCACTTAAGCCAAACGACACACTCTCAAGCATCAGCAAGATGGTCGAAAAGGTAAACTCCTTTAATTCCCGCTTCCCTGATTACAATACCCCTGCATCAATCTGTGTTTTTCCTAACTTCAGCAAATGTGTCAAGGAGACACTCACTGCTCCGGGCGTTGGAATTACAGTCGTTTCAGGAACATTTCCTGCTTCCCAGAGTTATCTCGAAGTAAAACTCCTCGAAAGTGAAATGGCTGTAAAGAACGGAGCCACCGAGGTCGATATAGTATTGGCTCTCAATAAGTTCCTTGATGATGATAAAGAAGGTGCAGCAAACGAGATAAGGGCCATAAAGGAGGTTATCGGCGATACACACCTGAAAGTTATCCTCGAAACTGGTATCCTTACCACTGAAGAGAGAATCCGTGATGCCTCTTTCCTTGCCATGGAAGCAGGTGCCGATTTCATCAAGACATCTACAGGAAAGCTCGAACCCTCTGCAACACCTTTCGCAGCTTGCGTGATGTGCCAGTGTATCAAGGAATATTACGAAAAAACCGGCAGAAAAGTAGGTTTCAAGCCGGCAGGAGGAATATCTACGGCTAAAGATGCCCTTGTATATTATGCAATTACGGAAACAATTCTCGGGAAGGAGTGGCTTAACCCCTCATTACTGAGATTTGGAGCCAGCAGGGTAACCAACTCTATACTTTCAGAATTAGAAAAAAGTACTATTTCATACTATTAAACAAAATCAATATGAAAAAATTATTTGTTATTCTTACTCTTGCAGCAGTCTCTTTCGCTGCAAATGCACAGCCGAGAGCAGTCGGTCTTAAACTCGGATATGGTGCAGAAGTTTCTTATCAACATCAGATCAAGGGTGAAGATTTCCTTGAAGCAACACTTGGTGCTTATGCTTTCAATACCCTTGATGTTGCATGCACATATAACTTCATGATAGAAAGACCTCAGTGGACAGATAAAGGTGAATGGGGATTTTATGCAGGTCCCGGTGCAGCCCTTGGTTTTGGACAAGCTTTCCACGTTGCTGCAACAGGTCAGGTAGGTCTTGAATACACATTCTGGTTCCCTCTCCAGCTCTCCTTTGATCTTCGTCCCGAACTTGGAATATGGGCAGCAAGTAGTGGAGTAGGCTTCCATTGGTCTATAACACCTACACTTGGTGTAAGATACAGATTCTAGTCATCTAAGGAACAGTGGCTTTTTACAGGGTCTGAGTCAGAAGTTAATTTGGCACAGACCCTTAAGATTTGTAAAATTGGCACATATTTTATAAATACAATAAGTTAACTATCTGAAATGTTTAAAAATTTTACAGGATTTCATCTGGTAGAAGCGTACCAGAAGACTAAAAAAGAGAAAAGGTTAGCCAAGAAGAACAACATTTCGAGAATCATAAGGATTATTATTCCCGTAGTCGTTGCCCTCTTTGTTTGGAACATGCCTGGTGAATGGCTTGGAATGGCAGGAATTACTCTTATCCAGCAGAGGGTTCTTTCCGTGTTCATTTTTGCAACCCTGATGTGGATACTCGAGGGTGTACCTGCATGGACCACTTCTGTCACAGTCATTACAGTATTACTTTTCAGCGCATCTACCAGCAGTCTTTGGTTCTTCAGAGAAGGTATTGATCCCGATTTGCTCGGAACACAAATCAAATACACCTCTCTAATGCACTGTTTTGCAGACCCTATCATCATGCTCTTTATCGGTGGTTTCATCCTCGCTATTGCAGCTACCAAGAGCGGTCTGGACAGTGTTCTTGCCCGCGTAATGCTCAAACCCTTCGGAACCCAGTCGAAATATGTTTTGCTTGGGTTCCTTCTTGTAACCGGTATCTTCTCTATGTTTTTGAGTAATACTGCTACAGCCGCTATGATGCTTACTTTCCTCACCCCAGTCCTCAGGGCTCTCCCTGCAGACGGTAAAGGTAAGATAGGTCTTTGTATGGCAATTCCCGTTGCAGCAAATATCGGTGGTATGGGTACCCCTATTGGAACCCCTCCAAATACCATCGCACTGAAGTACCTCAATGATCCCAACGGTTTGAACCTCAATATCGGATTCGGTGAATGGTCTGCATTCATGATGCCATTGACCATCATTCTTCTCCTCTTTGCGTGGGTACTCCTTCTTAAACTCTTCCCCTTCAAACAGAAGACCATTGTACTCAATATCGAAGGTGAAGCGAAGAAAGACTGGCGTTCAATCCTGGTATACATTACATTCGCGGTCACTATCCTACTTTGGATGAGCGATAAAGTTACTGGCGTTAACTCCAATGTGGTAGCTATGCTCCCTATCGGAGTCTTCTGTCTAGCTGGTGTTATTACCAAACGTGACCTTGAAGAAATCAACTGGAGTGTCCTTTGGATGGTAGCCGGTGGTTTTGCACTTGGTGTTGCTCTTCAGGAGTCCGGACTTGGAAAACTCCTCGTTTCATCAATTCCTTTCGAAACATGGTCACCTGTGGTAGTAATCCTTGCATCAGGTCTCATCTGCTACGCAATGGCCAACTTCATCTCACACACAGCTACAGCAGCACTCCTCGTGCCTATCTTGGGTATTGCCGGTGAAGCCATGAGTTCACAGCTCGCTCCATTAGGAGGTGTAACGACACTTCTCGTTGGTGTAGCAATCGGTTCTTCACTTGCAATGGTGCTTCCTATCAGTACTCCACCCAATGCTCTTGCACACGCTACCGGATTTATTCAGGTTAAAGATATGCAGAAGGTAGGAATTATTATGGGTATTGCAGGCCTTATCCTCGGATACACTACTCTTATTATCCTCGGTCCCTCACTCTTCTAATCACATTAGTCTTACATACATAATTGAAGCCGATCCTTTTTGGTCGGCTTCTTTATTATTATGTTTATTGAGAGGTTCAGGAATATTTTGTTACGAGATTTTTATTTGTTTAGGGGAAGATATAGGAGAAATCTGGAACCTTTGTCGCTCTTACCAGAGGCACGGCCGTATTCTTTATCAAGTTCCACCCTTCCGCCAAGCTTTTCTGAAAGCGCTATGCAGATACTGAGTCCCAGCCCTGAGCCTTGTTTTAAGGAATCCAGTTTAGAAAAGCGTTGAAAGATAGTATCTGCTTTTTCAGGTGGAATTCCGCTACCAGTATCTCGAACAGCAAAACAGACATACCCACTCCTATTCGAGAGTGAGCAAGAGAGCTCTATTTCACCCTCTGTGGTATACTTGGATGCATTTATCAAGAAATTAGTAAGTATCTGCTGGATTCGTCTCTGGTCAGACTTGATTGTAAAATCATCAGCAGCATCTGTCGTAAAGAAAGCATTGACTCCCACAGGGATTCTTGATTCCACTGTCTTAAGTGCCATACGGCATATATCGTTACAATTACAGGTACCAATATTCAATCTGTAATTTCCGCTGTCAATATCCGAAAGGTCCAGAATATCATCAATTAGCATCATGAGCATTGATGAGTTATTATTGATATATGATATATATTCCTCTTTTTCAACCTCATCGAGCATACCTTCAGACAGTGCAAGTAGCTGAGAATATCCTACAACAGCATTTAAAGGAGTGCGTATCTCGTGGCTCATATTCTGTACAAAATAGGTCTTCATTCTATTCGCCTTATCAGCATCCTCCTTAGCTTGCTTGAGTTTACGGATATAGAATGATATCATTATATACGAAAGGATAATCACCACGACAATAAAGATAATAAGAATTGTAAGGATGGTATTTGCCCTTGTCTTTTGATCTATTACGTTCTTACTGAGTTCTTCATTTTCAATCATGACCTCGGTCTCTTTCATAACCAATTTCATCTGATTGTCATAAGTTTGGATAATCGCATTGGCTATAAGTTCATAATTAAGCTGTAAGGTCTTAAGTTTGTTATTTATTATAGCAAAATTGGCAATGAATATATAATCCTCAAGACTAGTAAGATAGGCCATATTTTCGTTTAAGGAATCCCAATCATCGTCTATTATCGCCATATCCAATAAGGCGTAAACTACTGCACCTGTTTTGGTGGCACGTTTAAAAAGCGTGTTTGAAGAAGAGATATCTCTATATTTGATATAATTGGCGACATCCCCATCTAATGCATATTTGAGTGCATAACAATAGTATACAACTATGGTATCAATTGATATTTTGGAGGTCTCCAGTGCTTTGTCTATATAAGGCTGGTAAGATGAACCGTTTGAACAATTAAGCATTGCCAGCTTTACATAAGTCTTGGTCATAGACTGACATCTTATGGTTGAGTCCTCAGTTGTATTGTAAGTATCAATTGCCTCTTTCAAGTAACGTACTGTAGCGTTCCTTTGGTAGTTTATCATATACAGTGAGGCAAGATACTTTGCACTGTACCATTTACCGTAGTCACTGTTTCTTTCTAGAGCCTCTTCGTGCATCTTGTTTGCATACTCCATTCCCTTACTAACCTGTTGTAAATTCAAGTAATAGGATGAAATAAGTTGATATGCGTAGTAAAAGTACTGATGATAACCTGTTTCGATGGACACCTTCCTCATTTCGTTAAAACACGAAATAACCTTTGCTTCATCTTCTTTTCTGATGGCGTGGCGGAGCTTTAGCGTGTAGCCCAAGGTGTATGCCTTCATGTCATTTACCTTTTGGGCCTGAAGCATCAGTTTTTCAACGAGATTATTACACTCATCGAAACCCAGCAAGGAATCTGCTTGTCTGTAATAAGGATAACATGAGTCGTGAATCTTGTATTGGTTATTCTGTGAGTAAAGTGAAAGTGATACTGACAGAATAAGAACAATCGTAAGAAATAACCTTAAGTATTTCATAGACGGATGTTTGGTTAATAGAGAATAATAAAAAAGAGAGGCCGTAAAAAGAGCAGCCTCTCTTTCATATTCAGAGTAGTTATTATTATCTTAAAACAGCACCGGTCTCTTTTGTGATTGCAGAAAGAATCTTTGACATTGTATTTTCAACATACTGGTCTGTCAGAGTCTTTTCATTATCCTGCAGAACAAAGCTAATAGCATATTGTTTCTTGCCGGCAGGTATCTTGTCACCTCTGTACACATCGAAAAGGACAACACTCTTGAGGAGTCTCTTCTCAGCTGCTAATGCTGCTTTTCTGATAGCAGAGTATGATACACTTTCGTCAATCAGAAGTGCAAGGTCTCGCTTGACTTCAGGGAATTTGGGAAGTTCCTTATAGAGGACCTTATGCCTGCTGAAGATTTTGACAAGTGAGCTCCAGTCAAGTTCTGCTGCAAAGACAGGAATTTTTATATCGAATCCTGACGTGAGTTTCTTACTAACCTGTCCCAGCATAGCTATCTGTTTGCCTCTAAGGGAGAGAGTTATACCTTCGCTGAAAAGATCAGATGGAGCCTCTGCCACTTCAAGAGAGTATATATCGATACCTAGCTTCCTGAGTAACATCTCAACATATCCCTTCAATGTGAAGAAATTGCCACCCTTGGTGGTATTGTTCCAGTAATGAGTCGGCTTTCCAGCAATAAAGAGAGACAGACGCATCTGCTCTGAGTAAGACCTGAGATCTCCCACAGGATTTTCTACACCATCTGCAGGATTATACGAGTATACATTGCCCATTTCAAAGAGTTTCATTGAAGAAACCTGACGGTTCAGGTTATATGATATAACCTCAAGACCGCTGAAAAGAAGGGTCTGTCTCATCGCATTGAGATCAGAGCTCAAAGGGTTAATGACTATTGGGAGCGCAGCCTTAGGATATGTAACCAGATTCTCATAGTAATCTGCCTTAGTGAGCGAGTTGTTCATACACTCATTGAATCCGTTGGATGCAAGCATATCAGAAACTCTGTTCCTTATTGATTCAGAATCCGGTGATTCAGAATGGTTGTATGACGAGTTGACCTTTTCAGGAATTTCAACATTGTTATAGCCATAAATACGGAGCACCTCTTCAACGACATCACACTCTCTGTAGACATCTACCCTATATGATGGTACGGAAATTCTCGCTCCTGATTCATCCCTATCAAGAATTCCGAACTCGAGGAGTTCAAGAATACGGACAATGGTATCTCCACCGAGTCTCTTTCCGATGAGGGAGTCGATGCGGTCGAAATTAATCTCGACTACCTTTTCCAAATATGGCTCTGGGTAGACTTCGAATGGTTCACCGACCACTCTTGCTCCAGCAATTTCCTGCATCAGAAGGGCAGCTCTGTAAGCTGCGTATGGAATTACCTGAGGATCTGTTCCCCTTTCATATCTAAATGACGCATCAGTCTTCAGACCATGTCGTTTAGAGGTCCTTCTTATATAAGTAGGGTTGAAATATGCACTTTCAAGGAAGACTCTTGTAGTGTTTTCAGTAATACCTGACTCCTGACCACCGAACACGCCGGCTATACACATAGGCCTTTCAACGTTGCAGATCATCAGGTCTTCAGCAGAAAGAGTCCGTTCCACACCATCAAGGGTAACGAACCGTTCTCCCTCCTGAGCACATTTGACAACCACTTTTCCTCCTGTAATTTTATCTGCATCAAATGCATGGAGAGGCTGTCCCACCTCGTAAAGGACATAGTTAGTGATGTCGACTATGTTATTAATAGGACGAAGACCTATAGCATTGAGTCTTTTCTGCAGCCAAGATGGAGAAGGGCCTACCTTAACATTTTCAAGGGTAATACCCATATATCTCGGAGCTCCCTTAGTGTCAAGCACATCTACAGTGATAGCATCTCCATCACCTTTCTTGAAATTGCTCACATCAGGTCTTGAAGGTTCCCCTCCGAGGTTATTCAGACGAAGGTAAGCCGAAAGATCCCTTGCGACACCGATATGTGATGCTCCATCAACTCTGTTAGGTGTAAGTCCAATAGTAAAAATCGTATCTGATGAGAGACCAAGATACTGTGCAGCAGGCGTTCCGGGAACAGCATTCTCATCGAGAACCATAATTCCATCATGACCGGCACCCAGACCAAGTTCATCCTCGGCACAGATCATACCGAATGATTCGACACCTCTGATCTTTGATTTCTTTATTTTGAATATAGATCCGTCAGGAGTAGGAAGGGAGGTTCCGATAGTTGCGAGAAGCACCTTCTGGCCCTTTGCAACATTGGGAGCCCCGCACACTACCTGAAGTGTTTCCTTGTCCTCTCCGACAGAGAGAGTTGTGATATGAAGATGGTCGGAATCGGGATGGTCGACACACTCTAGAACGTGAGCAACCACTACACCGGCAAGTCCTCCCGGTATATCTTCAACAGTAGAGATTTCCTCTACTTCGAGTCCTGTAAAGGTCAGAATTTCTGCTACCTTTTCAGGAGAGAGGTCAAAAGAGACATAATCTTTCAACCAATTATATGAAATATTCATATTGTCTAGTAAACTGGTTATTCATCAAACAATGAATCTACAAATTTTTTCTTGTCAAAAATCTGAAGATCCTCAATTTTTTCTCCTACACCGATAAACTTTACGGGAATGCGGAACTGATCTGCAATGCCGAGAACCACACCACCTTTGGCAGTTCCATCCAGCTTTGTGACAGCCATCGCCGTTACATCTGTAGCCTTTGTAAATTCCTTTGCCTGTACAAATGCGTTCTGGCCGGTCGAACCATCCAGCACCAAAAGGACCTCATGAGGTGCATCTGGGATTACCTTACGCACCACATTCCTGATCTTGGTAAGTTCGTTCATCAGGTTGATTTTGTTGTGGAGTCTGCCTGCTGTGTCAATCAAAACAACATCTATATCCTGAGCAACTGCAGATTTTACAGTATCAAAAGCTACAGAAGCGGGATCTGCCCCCATTGACTGCTTGACAATAGGAACCCCTGCCCTTTCGCTCCATATTACCAGCTGATCTACCGCGGCTGCCCTGAATGTGTCGGCAGCACCGAGCATCACACTCTTTCCGGCGGCCTTGAGGTTGGCTGCAAGCTTTCCGATAGTGGTGGTCTTACCCACACCATTGACACCCACTACAAGGATTACATAAGGCTTATGTGAAAAATCAAAGACGGGTATATCACGGTTCTCCTCATCCTTAATGTCAAGAAGTTTTACCATCTCCTCCTTAAGGATCCGGTGGAGTTCAGAGGTATTCATATATTTATCCCTCGCAACCCTCTCTTCAAGCATGTCAATGATCTTAAGAGTCGTATCGACCCCTATATCTGAAGCGACAAGGGCCTCCTCTATGCCGTCAAGGACATCATCGTCGATTGTGGTCTTGCCTGCAATGGCTCTTTGAATCTTTTCAAAGAAACTACGTTTGGTTTTGCCAAGACCGCTATCAAGAGATTCCTTCTCCTTGTCACTTTCCTCTTTTGTCTTCTTTTTATTCCAGAAAAAAGCCATTATATAAACTATTTTTTATCTTCTTTACCCTTGGGATTTACTGCTGATTCTTTAGGAAGTGTCACTGTATCATTGAGATACTTTGTGTAAGCCTCTTTGGTAATGATATTGCACTGTCCGTTGAAGATTGCACCGACTTCTATTCCGACCTTGGGAGCCTTCAATGATCCTGAGAGGCTTGAATTTGACTTAAGGTTGATTATATCCTCAACATAAATTTCCCCGTCTACATAGCCCCAAAGATCACATGAGTTGCAGAAAATCTTACCTTTGATGGTAGAGAGATCTCCAACTACAAGTTTACCCTTGGTGTATAATGTCCCTTCAAATGAACCATCTATTCTAATATCTGAAGTAGAAGTCACGATACCGTTGATGGAAGTACCTTTGGATATGCGGCAGATATCGTTAGAAGGAGTTGTTGATTCTGTTTTGTTTCCGTATGCCATAATATAATCTGTTTTTAATGTGTTTACTGATGAATTGCTTCTGAATGGGCAGCTGCAGCAGCTTCCATAATTGCCTCACTCATTGTAGGATGGGGGTGTACAGAGTGGATAAGATCCTTGGCTGTGATTCCGATATTCCTGCCGGCAACGATTCCTGAAATCATCTCAGTAACATTTGCTCCGCAAAGATGAGCTCCGAGGATAGTATCATCCTGAGCACTTACAATAAGTTTAACGAAGCCATCCTTTTCTCCTGCTGCGGTAGCCTTGCCTGAAGCCAAGAAGAAAAACTTGCCGACTTTGTATTCGATTCCCTTTTCCTTGCATGCTCTCTCTGTCAGGCCGACTGAAGCAACTTCAGGAGAGATGTAGGTACAACCGGGAATATTGTCATATCTGATGGGAGCCGGGTTGAGACCACAGATTGCTTCTACGCAGCAGATACCCTCTGCAGAGGCAACGTGAGCAAGTGCAGGAGTGGGGATAATGTCACCAATTGCATAAATGCCTTCTACATTGGTTCTATAGTACTGGTCGACTTTGATCTTACCCCTTACCATTTCGACACCGAGTTCTTCAAGTCCGATGTAGTCTGTATTGGGAATTACACCAACAGCCGAAAGTACTGTTTCCGCTTCGATAATCTCTTCTCCTTTCTTGGTTGCCACTGTCAGTTTGCAGAGTTCACCGGTAGTATCGACACTCTTCACCTGAGCGGAAACCATCACCTTGATTCCTGCCTTTCTGAATGAGCGGCTTATCTGTGCACTCACATCATCATCTTCGAGAGGGAGGATTCTGTCAACATATTCTATAAGGTATACATTCTCTACACCCATTGAACGGTAGAAGTATGCAAATTCGCTTCCGATGGCACCAGATCCGATAACTGCCAAGCTTTTGGGCAACTTATCAGGTACAAGCGCCTGACGGTAGGAGATAATCCTTTCGCCATCTATGGGGGCAAAAGGGAGTGAATTTGCACGCGAACCCACTGCGAGTATGATATGATCCGCCGTAAATCTTGTTATTTCTCCAAAGTTATTTACTTTCACCACTTTATCCTTTTCAAGGGTGGCTTCACCATGAATCAGTGTAATCTTGTTTTTCTTGAGAAGGAATTCAACTCCTTTGGACATCTGTGCAGAGACTCCGCGGCTTCTTTCTACCACTTTGGTGATGTCAGCCTTTATCTCACCTTCGATGCTGAAACCATAGTCAGCAGCATGTTTGGCATAATTATATGCCTGTGCACTCTTTAGAAGCGCCTTGGTAGGAATACATCCCCAGTTGAGACATATTCCTCCTACTTCTGAACGTTCTACAATTGCTACCGACTTTCCGAGCTGGGATGCTCTGATAGCTGTTACATATCCGCCGGGACCTGAACCGACAACGATTATATCAAATTTTTCCATATTATATATATTTTTCAATTTCAGTAATTATGCTTCTTTTCCGTGGCAGTTCTTGTATTTCTTACCCGAGCCACAAGGGCAAGGATCATTCCTTCCAACCTTCTTCTCAACCTTGATGGGGGTATTGCTCTTCTGTTCTGAAGAGTTGGTCATCAAATCACTTCGGGAGGTATTCATCCTTGACATATCGGTGCGTCTGGCAGGGGCACTGTGTGTAATCTCTTCAGGAGAGTTCTGACGCAAAGGAATATGTGCCCTGAGAAGGAACGAGATTACCTCTTTGCTGATCTTTTCAATAACACCCTTGAAGAGGTTGAAACTTTCGAACTTATAGACGAGCAGAGGATCCTTCTGTTCGTAAGTTGCATTCTGAACAGACTGTTTCAGGTCATCCATATCCCTGAGGTGCTCTTTCCACGCCTCATCTATATGAATAAGGGTAATAGCCTTGCTTACAGCCTTTATGAGTTCCTTGCCTTCAGATTCATAAGCTTTATTGATATTCAGTCTGACATTGAGAATCTTAGTTCCGTCAGATATGGGAATGCTAATAAATTCGACAGACTTGCCATGCTTTTCGAAAAGTGCTTTACGCTGTTCATAGAAGTTCTTAAGCACCGGCCATGCCAGAGCTACCATCGCATCGTTACGACGGCAATATTCACTCTTTAGCTTATCGATAAGCACATTAGCAAGGTCACTCTTAGAGAGATCGTTATACTGCTTCTCGCCTATTTCAGGGTCAATCGACAGGGACTTCATCACTTCGAGCTTGAAATCTTCGTAATCAAGTGATTCTGAGAGTTCCGCTAAAGTCTCTGCACAATCACCAATCATATTCATGATATCTACATCGATACGTTCTCCGTAAAGGGCATTGCGGCGTTTATTATAGATAACCTCCCTTTGTGAATTCATTACGTCATCGTATTCGAGCAGACGTTTTCTGATACCGAAGTTATTCTCTTCTACCTTGCGCTGCGCCCTCTCTATAGCATTGGAAAGCATACTGTGCTGAAGTGCTTCACCCTCCTGTACTCCCATCCTGTCGACGAGTTTTGCCATTCTGTCCTGACCGAACAGACGCATAAGGTCATCCTCGAGAGATACGTAAAAAGTAGATGAGCCGGGGTCCCCCTGACGTCCTGCACGACCTCGGAGCTGTCTGTCCACACGACGGGAATCGTGGCGTTCGGTACCTATAATAGCGAGACCGCCGGCCTCTTTCACACCGGGGCCAAGCTTAATGTCGGTACCACGACCTGCCATATTGGTGGCAATGGTCACGGTTCCCGGTTCACCGGCGTGGAGAACTACCTCTGCTTCACGTGCATGCTGCTTCGCATTGAGGACATTGTGCTTGATACCGCGCAGTTTGAGCATCCTGCTGAGCAGCTCTGATATTTCCACTGAGGTGGTACCCACCAGCACAGGTCTTCCCTGTTTTGTAAGTTCTACAATCTGTTCGATCACAGCATTGTATTTTTCCTTTTTAGTCTTATAGACTATATCGTTTTCGTCTTTTCTGAGAATAGGACGGTTCGTCGGTATTACCACCACATCCAATTTGTAGATAGACCAGAATTCACCAGCCTCCGTTTCAGCTGTACCGGTCATACCTGCAAGCTTGTGGTACATTCTGAAATAGTTCTGCAGGGTAATTGTTGCAAAAGTCTGTGTTGCAGCCTCTACCTTGACATTCTCTTTAGCTTCGATGGCCTGATGGAGTCCGTCTGAATATCTTCTTCCCTCGAGAATACGTCCAGTCTGTTCGTCTACGATCTTGATTTTATTATCCATCACCACATACTCAACATCCTTTTCGAACATCGAATATGCCTTTAGCAACTGGTTTACTGTATGGACACGTTCTGATTTGAGGGCATAGTCAGAGAGTAATTCATCTTTCTTCAATGCCTTTTCCTGCTCAGAAAGACCACTCTTTTCGAGTTCTGATATTTCGGAACCGATATCTGGAAGGACAAAAAACTTGTCATCTGAAACACTTGAGGCAATCATATCATTTCCCTTATCGGTCATCTCTACGCTCCTACCCTGCTCGTCAATGACAAAGTAAAGGTCATCGGTAATCAGATGCATGTTTCTGTTGTTATCCTGCATGTAGAAGTTCTCAGTCTTGTTGAGAAGCTGCCTCATTCCGGGTTCCGAGAGATACTTGATAAGGGGGTTGTATTTTGGAAGTCCCTTATGCGCTCTGAGAAGAAGTTTACCACCCTCCTCGGTATTTCCGTCAGCGATAAGCTTCTTCGCTTCAGTCAGGAGCTTGGTAACAAGAGTCCTCTGGGTATTATAGATACGTTCTACGAATGGCTTGTATTCGGCAAACTGCTGGTCATCACCACGAGGAACAGGACCTGAAATAATCAAAGGCGTTCTGGCATCATCGATCAAGACTGAGTCTACCTCATCGACGATAGCGTAATGGTGTTTTTTTTGGACGAGGTCATTGGTATCAATGGCCATATTGTCACGAAGATAGTCGAAACCGAACTCGTTGTTGGTACCGAAAGTAATATCTGCCCTATAAGCATTCTTTCTGGGTTCAGAGTTGGGCTCATGCTTATCAATACAGTCAACCCTGAGTCCGTGGAATTCATACAGGGGACCCATCCACTCAGAGTCACGTTTGGAGAGGTAGTCATTGACAGTCACTACATGAACACCCTTGCCGGCAAGGGCATTCAAAAAGACAGGGAGTGTAGCAACCAAGGTTTTTCCTTCACCGGTAGCCATTTCAGCAATCTTACCTTGATGTAGGACAATACCGCCTATAAGCTGAACATCATAGTGGACCATATCCCAAGTCACAGGGTTTCCGCCAGCTGTCCAGGTATGGTTCCAATAAGCCTTATCACCCTTGATTACAACATAATCATGCTTGGTAGAAAATTCACGGTCCATTTCGGAAGCTGTTACCTCTACCACCTCATTTTCCTTGAACCTTCTGGCCGTAGATTTCATGATTGCGAAAGCCTCAGGAAGTATTTCATTCAGAACACCTTCTATCTTCTCGTCAATTATCTTGGTCAGTTTATCGACTTCAGTGGCCAAAGCCTCTTTCTTATCAATGGGAATAGTAACATCCTCGAGCTGATGTCTAAGAGACCTCTTACGTGTCTCATCCTCCGCAATTCTCTCTCTAATAACAGATTTCAGTCTTTCAGCCTCAGCTCTCAATTCATCGTTCGAAAGAGAGTCTATCCTGCTGTAAGCAGCAAGCACTTTGTCAAGTACAGGCTTGATCTGCTTCATATCCCGTTCAGCTTTAGAACCGAACATCTTCTTTAATAAATCACCAAATGATGCCATATATAAAAATTCAAATTTTACATAAATAGAACAACCTACAAATATAGAAATTTTAGATTACTTTTGCAACACTATCAAATATATACACACCTATATGACCTCCAGACACATTGTAATAAGCGAAGATGGTTCGCCAACGATATGGTCCGATGACTTCGGACAATGCTACCACTCCACGGCAGGAGCAGTAATGGAATCCGAATACCTCTTCATCGACTCAGGATTAAAAACCATGGTTTCGAAGAGAGCGGGGAGCATCTCCATCCTCGAATATGGATTCGGAACAGGCCTAAACGCTCTTCTGACAGCGCTTGCAACATGCAAAGAGCCATGGATGGAGGGAACAGATATACGTTACACCACACTGGAACTCTATCCTCTGACTCCGGAAGAATACAAAGCGATAGATTATAGCAAAGGAGACCATCTCGCAGCCTCTCTCTATGACAAAATCCACACATCCAAATGGTCAACTGTCAGCAAAAGAGAGTTTACAGAAATCACACCAAAATTCTCAATCTGCAAAATAAAATGTGATTTCGAAGAATATATACCTGAACGACAAAACTTTGATTTGGTATACTTCGATGCATTCTCCCCGGAATCACAGCCTCAGAGCTGGAGCGAAAAAATATTCCGCACCCTTTACAGTGGAATGAAAGAGTACGGAATGATTATAACATATTCTTCTAAAGGAAGTGTAAAGCAGGCAATGAGAGCTGCCGGATTCCTTGTCAAAAGAATCCCTGGAGCCGGAAAAAAACGGCACTCATTGACAGCTATCAAAATCCTAAAAGATAGAACAGAGATCCTACCGCAAGGGCAATAACAGCATTAATTATCTTAGCAGCCAAAAAACCTCTTTTATTGGAAGAGAGCAGAGGCAATGATGTGTGGCCATCCTGCGAAATGGAACTGGTGAGCAAAACCGAAAACGGAGCAAGTCCCGTCGAGAAGAGTGTGATGAAGATCATATTGGGTCCTGACTCAGGGATCATACCAATAAGGGCTGCAGCCACCAGAACAAGATAACTGTTTCCTGAAATCCAGTGATCAAGATCCATGTAATTCAAGGCCACACCTATCACCAGCAACGCTCCTGCTGTCCATAGGAAAATCTTCAGGCAATGTTTCTTGACAACGTGGTTCCATATATGGTCATTCACAAAATGATCTTCCGAAGCAGCGACCAGCATAAACACGAAGATACTCAATAGAGCAAAAAGAATATTCATCCACCTCTCATCCAATAATGAGAGCTCGATGCCATGGTGGTGTTCTGCTACCTGCTCAACATGCTCGTGAACGACGCATTCGCAAGTATGTCCATCTGCGTGCTTATGCTCATCACCGTGAACGTGTTCATGCTCAAGTATGCCGCTAAATACAGCTGCAACGAAAAAAGCTATACCTGCCAAAACGGAGACTCTTTTTACTGAGGGATGAAGCATGTTCCTGTAGGATGAGAGCTTGAATATGGATGGGATCTTCGCTTCATGGCCGTGGTGAATATCAAAATGGTTGTCACAATCAGAGAGATTCGGGCCTCGTTTATAGACAAGATTGGTAATGTAGCCGAAAATCAGAGCAATGATAAACAAGACCCCAAAGAGCAAAAGCGCATCTTTGGGAATCATGGCCAACATGACAAAAGCCTCATCACCTGAAGATGAGATCATAGCAGCCACCAGAGCTCCAAAGGTAATCACCCCATGCGTATAGAGAGAGACAGCGGCAAAGCCACCTACACATCCCGGGATAAGACCCAATAACGCCCCAAGTACCACTTGTCTGAACCCAGATGTACGCAACCTCTCCAGCCACTTTCCGGCAGAGGCAACATTCACATACTCAATCATTATCATCATTATCACCACAAGACCGGTGATAAAAAGGGAGTTCTTTAGAACATCCCACAGCAGTTCCATACTCATTTGCCGAGATATTTATTTAAAAGTTCTGCCGCAGCTGAGAAGGAATCAATCCTGCCCTCCAAAACAGCCTCTTCATATTCAGGTATCAGCTTTTCAATAGTCTCGTTCTCATAGAACATATCCTTGATGGAGTTATTTATGGTCTCATACATCCACCACCTATCCTGTTCAAGCCTTCTATGGTCGTAATATCCGTTTTCCATGACAAGTTTGAAATACTCCTGAATCTTTTCCCAGACCTGATCAAGGCCACTCTTCTCAATAGAAGAGGCGGCAAGTGCAGTAGGAACCCAGCCGGATTCAGTAGGAGGGAACAGATGAAGAGCATTGGCATACACAGCACGCGCCATATTTGCCTTCTCCTTATTGGAGCCATCAGCCTTGTTTATCAGAATAAGATCTGACATCTCCATAATACCCCTCTTGATACCCTGAAGATCATCTCCTGCACCAGAGATCTGAAGAAGAAGGAAAAAGTCACTCATGGAGTGGACAGCTGTCTCACTCTGCCCCACACCGACAGTCTCTATGAAGACAATATCAAAACCGGCAGCCTCGCACAGAATAATAGTTTCACGAGTTTTTCTTGCCACCCCGCCTAACGAGCCTGCACTGGGACTGGGACGTATAAAAGCTTTGGGATTGTTGCATAAAGTCTCCATCCTGGTCTTGTCACCTAAAATACTTCCCTTTGTCTTTTCACTCGAAGGGTCGATAGCTAAAACTGCCAACTGATGACCGAATTCGGTAACCATATTGCCAAAAGACTCGATAAAAGTACTTTTTCCAGCCCCAGGTACACCGGTAATGCCGATTCTCATTGATCTCCTTCGCTTAGAATGGGCAAGACATCTGACAATAAGTTCCCTTGCCATCTCCCTGTGGTGAGGCAGAGAACTCTCTACCAATGTAATAGCCTTACTGAGAACCACCCTGTCTCCCCTGAGAATACCATCCATATAATCATCCACCGTCATGTCACTCTTGACACTTCTTCTACGGGAGAGGATCTGTTGAAGATAGGGACTCACTACCGGAGGCTGTTCCACACCTTCATTCACGACCAACGCAGTCTCTTCAGGTTTGTATTCATCAAAGAAATCTCCTTGACGTTCATTCTTATTACTCATACTATATCAGTCATTTAATCAATTGTATATACCATAAACAAATTCACCAGAGGTCTGGAAGGGGCATTGGTAACCAAAGTAATTACCACGATATTCTCACCTTTGGGAGAGTCCTTGGTATCAAGAGTTACTTTAACCGTACCGCTCCGGCCTGCTCCGACAGAAGAGGGGAACACCACTTTTACTCTCTCAGGTTCGCTGCAGTCCGCCTTATAGAAGGAGAGACTATTCTTGCCTATATTCTTGAAAGAGAATTCCTTCTCCAAGATATCACCATCCTTTACCGAGAAATACTCACCAGAAGAGACCGAAAAAGTAGGTAATGCTGCACTCCTTCTCTCATCCTCAGACAGCCCGGTAAAATTCTCCTTTATAACAGTAGTGACCCTGATAGGGCTCTCATAAATCTTTCCGTCAATGGAGAGCTTCACACCGAAATCATTCCTTCCCCAAAGCGGCCTCTCGAGAAGGGCTGTATTGACCTCAAAGACAAAAGTCCCCTTTTCTCCCGGAGAGAGTAAAGATGGAGCTGATATGACATTAAGTCCCTCATCTGAAGAGAGGACCTCCAAATTGACTTTTTTCTTGGAAATATTGGCACACTGCAATTCACAACGACGGGACGTACCCTGCTCCAGCTGCCCTATGTCAATCTTTTCATCTTTGAAACCGATTCCGGCAAAATGATGAGGAAACAGCTCGGAAAGAGGCATTTTCTTGGCATGGACATCCCCCTTGATCTTAAGAAGAACAGGTTTGGACAGACCCGAAACATACACGGTAAGAGTCTTGCTGAAGGGATATGCCCCCTGATCATTCAAGAAAGTCACCTCAATCTGAGCAGTCTCACCGGGACGGACAGGAGCCTTGCTCCACGAGGGTTCTGTACATCCGCACGAGGACATGACATTATTAATCGCTACCGGCGAAGAGCCGATGTTCTTCATTACGAAGATGGTCTTCTGAGGTGGATCCGTAACCATCAGGTCTCCGAAATCGTGAACTACCTTATCAAAAGATACTTTCCCCTCAAAATCATTCTGACCGTAAGAGACAAGGGTCAGAAATAGAGCAGCCACAATTGACAATATCTTTTTGACATTCATAAATATATAATTTTACTGAGAACAAAGATACCATTATTTCCCATATATTATGTGAGAAATGGGACTTTTTTATATATCTTTGCAAAGTTTAACAAAATTAACGAATTAATTATTATGGCACACAGAATTGATCCTGATGCATGCGTAGCATGCGGTTCTTGCATTAACGAATGTCCCCTCGGAGCTATTTCAGCAGGTGATGTATATAGCATTGACCCTGATACTTGCGCTGACTGCGGAACTTGTGTTGACGCTTGTCCTAACGGAGCTATCTCTGCTCAGTAATTTAGGGAAAATAACAAAGAACAAAAAGAGGCTTTCCTTTTCCGGAAAGCCTCTTTTACTATATAACACTGCAAGAACTATTTGATGTTGGGTTCTTCCAGTCCGAGATGTTTCTTCTTGTCTACACCCTTGAGGATAACACCGATTATCATGGCTGCCACACCAAGGCAAGCGAGCATTACCAATGGCCAGGTATAATCATAGGAGATAGCTGCCTGATGTGCATCGATAGTTCCAGCTTTCACAGCACTTACAAGCTCTTTGTTGGTACTGTCGAGAACCTTGCCAATAAGCATAGGGAAGAGCCACAAACCGATATTCTGAATCCAGAAAATCAGTGAATAGGCAGATCCAATAATCTTTTCGTCCACAAGCTTGGGAACAGAAGGCCACAAGGCAGCAGGAACGAGTGAGAATGAAGCACCCAGAACGAGAATTGTCACATAAGCAAGGATAACTCCACCTACTGCATTACCCTTGAGAAGGGGAAGACCGAACGCAAAAGTGAGGTGACAAACTATAAGGAGGATAGAGCCAAGCATCAGCATTGAAGCGGCTTTACCCTTATGGTCCACATAGTTACCAAGGATAGGAGTAATGGCAACAGCCAAAAGGGGAAATACTGCAAAAATAGTTTCAGCAGTTCCTCTCTTATAACCCATCCAGCAGTAAACTACAAGGGCAACTATAGCCATAGCCATAAGGCCGATCTTGACAGGTTTTTTCTTTGAGAAGTTGCTTACAAATGAGCCGACCGCAACGAGAAGCATCACGAGATACTGAATAATAGTAACACTGTTTCCTGCCCAGAAACCTTCACCCTTTACCAAAGTAAGGTTACAGTCGAGCATATTTACAGCATATTTCTGGAAAGGGAAGATTGCTGAATAATAGAGCACGCAAAGAAGTGCAACAAGCCAGAATCCTCCGCTTGAGAGAATCTTTCCAATATCAGAAATCTTTAAGGGGTCATCTTTTTCTTCGGCTTCACCTGTCTGAGCATCGAGCTTCTTGTCCATGAAGAAGTAAACAATGAACATTATCAAGGCAATACAAAGAAGAACTATACCGAAAGCGACAGAACGGCTTACAGATACAACGCCTCCGAGTCTTGCGAAGAAAGGCGAGAAAATCATACATGTGGCAACGCCAAGACGTGCAAGAGCCATTTCTGAACCCATTGCAAGTGCAGTTTCACGACCCTTGAACCATTTTACAATACCCCTTGAAACTGTTACACCTGCCATTTCGACACCGCAACCGAAAATCATGAATCCGATAGCAGCAACCTTGGCCGACGCAGGCATTCCTCTATAGAAAGGAGAGACGCCAAGTTCATCAAAACCGGGAATGTAATTGAGGTTTTCAGTAAACCATACTTCGAGAGAGCTGCCGATGAAAGCATCTGAAACAGCGAAATACTTGATAATACCACCTACGAGCATAACAGCACCTGAAAGAAGGGCTGTGAAACGTACACCCATCTTGTCAAGGATAATACCTGCAAAGATGAGGAAGAAGACGAAAACATTCAAAAATGTTTCAGCACCCTGCATTGTACCGAAAGCTGTTGAATCCCAACCTCTTTCAGACTGCATCAGGTCTTTGATAGGCGAAAGGATGTCCATGAAGATATATGAACAGAACATCGCCAGCGAGAGAAGCAGCAAAGCTGTCCAACGCATTGCCGCACTGTCTCTAAGAGATTTTTTAATTTCTTGTACCATGAGCAAGTTTATTCAATAGGTTTGATAATTATATTCTTTTAAGAGCGGAGATCACAGCCGCAGGATCCTCTGCAGATGTGATAGCACTGCCCACAACGATAGAATCGGCACCGGCCTCTTTCAGGGCACCGGCATTTTTGAGATTTACACCCCCATCCACCTGAATCAGGGTAGAAAGCCCCTTTGAAACTATCATTGCCTTAATTTCAGCAATTTTGCGAAGTGAACTCTCTATGAAAGACTGTCCTCCGAAGCCAGGATTAACAGACATCACCAGCACAAAATCGGCATACTCCAAGATATACTCGAGCACGCTCGCCGGCGTATGAGGATTGAGTGCAACCCCCGCCTTCATACCATGTGAACGGATATTCTGAAGAGATCTGTGGAGATGGTTGCAGGCTTCATAGTGGACACTGACATATTCGACGCCCATAGATGCAAGTTCCGCCACATAACGGTCCGGATCCACTATCATCAGATGGGCATCAAGAGGTTTGCGCGCAATTCCGGAGATATTCTTGATAACCGGGAAGCCGAAAGAGATATTGGGAACGAAAAGACCATCCATCACATCTAAGTGAATCCAGTCTGCCTCTGAGTCATTGAGCATCTGAATAGTGCTGCCCAAACGGGTAAAGTCACCGGCAAGAATAGAAGGAGAAAGTATCATGACGCACTCTATTTACACTCTTTGATTACATCTTCAAGCAGAAGAACGAATTTGTCGAGGGATGCCAAATCAAGCCTTTCACCAGGGGCATGCACACCGCGAAGAGTGGGACCGAAAGAGATCATATCAAGTGAAGGATACTTGTCAAGGAAGAGACCACATTCAAGACCTGCGTGGATTGCTCTTACTATGGGTTCGTTTCCGAACAACTTTTTATATGAAGCCTTTGTCACCTCGAGAATATGTGACTTGAGAGAGGGTTTCCAACCAGGATACTCTGATTCGTGGGTTACGGTAGCTCCGGCTACAAGGCACGCAGCCTCGACCTTTTCAGCAGCATGGCGTCTTGCACTGTTGGTAGAGCTTCTCTGACTGGTTCCAATTCTGATGATATTGTCCTGAAGCATCTTTACGGATGCAAGGTTACTAGAAGTCTCTACAAGACCGGGAACCTCTGCGCTCATTGCAAGCACACCATGAGGCATGCTGTTCAAAAGAGCTATGAGCGAGTGGGCGCATTTGTGGTCAATAGCGCTTGCACATGGCTGTGCATCTTCGAAAATAAGTGCTATGTCCGGATCCGTAATCGAGTATTCATCCTTAAGTTCCTTCTCTAAAAGAATTGCAGTTTCCCTGACCCTCTCATACTGACAGGGGTCAAAAGCAATAACTGCATAGGCCTCTCTGGCGATGGCGTTGCGTTTGTTTCCACCATCTATAGAGCAGAGGAAGCACTCAATATCCTTGAATACTCTGTAGAGAAGTCTTGCAAGTGACTGAACAGCATTAGAACGGCCCTTGTTTATATCGTCACCACTATGTCCTCCTAAAGCGCCATTGAAGCCAACCTTCACAAACCTCATTCCGGAGGGAACTTCAATAGGTGAATATGTAAATTTCGCTGTGGTATCTATACCTCCGGCACATCCAATGAAAAGTTCACCCTCATCTTCCGAGTCAAGGTTCAGAAGAATAGAACCTGTCAAAAAATCCTCCTTCAGAGCAAATGCCCCGTCAAGACCTGTCTCCTCAGATGTAGTGAAGAGGCATTCGATCTTTCCATGGGGAAGCTCTTTGTCTTCTAAAACAGCAAGCTGAGCTGCTATTCCAATACCGCAGTCAGCTCCAAGAGTGGTATCCTTGGCAATCAGCCATCCATCCTCGATGACTGCCTTGATAGGATCCTTTGCAAAATCGTGGTCAACTCCGGCATTCTTTTCACAAACCATGTCGGAGTGGCTCTGGAGAATTACCACGGGAGCATTCTCCATACCGGGAGTTGCAGGAGCAGTAATGAGAACATTACCTGCTTCATCTGTCTTGCATTCAAGATTACGTTTGCGTGCAAAATCCTGAAGATATGCTATAATGTGCTCTTCATGGCCAGATTCACGAGGTATACGAAGTATCTCGTAAAAATGGTCTAATACTTTTTCAGAAGTCATAGTGTTAATGTTATATGTTTGAATAGATTATCTTTTCTATGTCCGATATATACTGCTTGAACGACCTATCGGTAGTCAAAAGATCTCCGATGGTCTTGCAGGCATATAGGACGGTGGCGTGATCCTTACCACCTAAATGAGTGCCGATAAGATCAAGAGATGAAGATGTCAAGCTTCTGCAAAGATACATTGCAATCTGGCGTGCCTGTACGATATCCCTCTTACGGCTCTTAGAAATCAGTTTATCTCGTGTGATATCAAAATAGTCACACACCGCATCTTGAATATTATCAAGAGTGACCTCATGTCGGGTATTGGAAACGATTCTGTCGATAGATTCGCGTGCCAGATCCAAAGTAAGCTCCTTATCGGTAAGTTTGGAGTTAGCGATAAGCGAGATAAGAGTACCTTCAAGTTCCCTCACATTAGAGGTAACGTTCTGTGCTATGTAATTAATAATGCTATCGTCGACCTCAAGGCCCTCCTTTGCGGCCTTCATCTTGAGAATCGCCACTCTGGTCTTGAAATCAGGCGCTGTAAGTTCAGTGGTAAGCCCCCATTTGAAACGTGAAAGAAGACGTTGCTCAAGACCTTTTAGTTCAGAGGGAGCCTTATCGCACGATAGTACCAACTGCTTGCCTAACTGATGGAGGTAGTTGAAAATCTGGAAAAATGCCTTCTGTGTACCCTGTTTCTGGGCAAATTCCTGCACATCGTCGATAATCAAGACATCTGTAGACTGATAATAGTGGAGGAACTCGGTAAGTTTGTTACTTATTACAGAATCGACATAGTGAGTCTGAAATCTGCTTGCAGTAACATACAACACGGTCTTGTCCTGATATTTCTCTTTGACTGCAATACCAACAGCCTGAATCAGGTGAGTCTTTCCCATACCGGGACCGCCATAGATAAACAGAGGGTTGAAAGCATTGTGCCCCGGATTCTTAGATATTTCCACGCCGGCAGCCCTGGCAAGACGATTACAATCCCCTTCAACGAAATTATCGAAAGAGTAATTGTAGTTCAGATTAGGGTCTATGCTAATCTTTCTGGCCTGAGGTAGAGTGTAACCTCCATTATCTTTATCCTTGGAAGACTTCGGCATCACAGTATCCGAATCGGATTTCACAATCACTCCGGCACCGTTATTACCTTTAGAGGCTGGAACATCATAGACAAGTCTTGCTTTGGGACCGATCACCTCCCGAAGAGCCATACTCAGTGTATCAATGAAGTGCTCTTCAATGTATTCAGGGAAATATTCGCTTGGAACAGATATAGTAAGAACCCCCTCCAGGAGTTCCTTCGCCTCAATGGGTTCAAACCATGTGCGGAAACTTCCCGGATTGACATTGTCCCTTATAATCGCGAGACACTTCTTCCAGACTTCTATATGATTCAACTGTTCCAATTTCTCCGTAGGTTGGATGACAAAAGTCTAAAAAATTTTTGATTAAAAAAAATAAAAAAAAGCGCAAAAATTAGAATCCTCTGAAAAACAACACTGTGTATTTTTCAAAAAAATTTTTTTCTTCAAAGTGTTTCAGAATACAGAAATTTTTATATACTTACGAGGATTTTCTTCTATTTTCTTTACCAAAGAATCCAAATCTACTGATAGTGAATGTATTGAATTATACAGAGAATCTGTAGTCAGCAACTTGCCCACAGAGGAGCCCGGATCTTGAATTTTCGACAGCAGTTCCTTCAGTGACGTCACAGCTTCGGTAATTCCGGACTCTTTAACAGCAAGAGTAATATCCTGAGCATTGGCAGTAACCCCCTCAAGTGACGACGAGGCTCTCACTAACGACGAGGTGAGAGTATCCAGATTTGATATCAAGGATTCCACATTGGGGACAGCCCCCTTAAGAGAAGCAGCTATCATGGAAATATCTTTGACTGCAATAGAGACATCACTGACAATCTTGCGCACTGATGCTACAGACTCTTCGTCAAGAATCATATTTATAGATGAAACAGTCTGATTCATGGCAGTAAGCAAGGAATCGACAAGCTGTTTGGTAGGCCCTATCTCTCCAACAATAGAAGAGATCAGATCAGGAACCACAGAGATAGCAAGAGTATCACCAGAATTGACCTGATTAGAAGAATTACCTAAAACTACCCTAACCCCCTTTGAGCCAAGTATATCAATACCATAAACCTCGAATCGCGAATCCGAAGGGATTTTGTATTTATTAGACATTGAGATTACCATCTCGTACATACGGGTATCATTGTCATACTCTATAGAAGAGACCTCCCCTATCCGGTATCCCTGAAGAGTCAGGATGGTAGATGGTGCCAATCCGTCCACAGATTCGATAAAGGTCACGACTTCCTTGTTAGAAGAAAAGATATCTCTGCCTTTAAGAAAATCCACCGTAAAAAATGTTACTACCAATACAATCAAGGCAAACAGCCCGACCTTAACTTCCTTTCTTATTTTCATAACTCTATAATAAAAGCATCCGGGAAACTCTTCCTGACCGCTGGCAATTTCTTTGCTGCTTCCTCCTTGGAAGAGAATCCACCTATATAATATTTGTATAATCCTTTTGAAGTCTTAATAAAATTGCAGTCATATCCCTTGAACTTGGATGAGCCTTTTGGCAATGACTTGGAGCTAACAAAAATCTGAATTCCGAATCTATCCTCCTTAACACATGCCGGCTCTTTGGATTCTACTGATTCTGAAGCAGGAAGAATATATTCTTTATCATAATTTTTCTTATACTTGCAGAATGCGTTAAAAATGTTCTCTGCCATCTTCTGCTGATGTTTTTTGTTACTTAAAATCTGAAAGTCATTTTTGTTCGAAATAAAGCCTAACTCGACAAGTACGGCAGGCATAGTACACATCCAAAGGACCAGAAAATTAGCCTGTTTTACACCCCTTCCATAAGCTATTGGACCTTTGGCTGCATTATTCTGAACCAGCTGTGCAAACATCAGACTCTGTTCCAGATGTGAATTCTGAAGCAGAGAGAAGATAATATAAGACTCCGGATTCGAAGGGTCAAAACCCGAATAATTAGAAGAGTAATCCTCCTCCAGAGTAATCACACTGTTTTCCAACTGACATACCTCGAAATTGGAGCTGCTCTTTTCAGAACCCATGACGAATGTTTCACTACCGTTGGCCGATCTGTTTTTCGCAGAGTTCACATGTATGGATATAAACAGGTCTGCATTGTTCTTATTAGCTATCTCCGCTCTCTTTTTCAGTTCCACAAATGTATCTCCTGAACGTGTGTAGATTATCTTGACATTTGGGTACTTTTCATTAATAAGAGCTCCCAATCTCTTTGCCACAGAAAGAGTTATGTCCTTCTCCTTGACAGATCCACTTATAGCCCCAGGATCTTTTCCACCATGACCGGCATCTATAACGACAGTACCCAGTTCCAACATCCTGCTCTGTTGGGCATGGAGTTGAATTGGAAACAGAATAACGGCCAGAATAGCTAGAAAGCCTATTTTGTAAAATTTTTTCATCATTTATGACCGCAAAATTAATAAAAGTTTGGTATCAGTTCAAAAAAGAGTATATTTGTCGTCGATTCTTTAAATCAAAGTTGATTTAATCGTTGATGACCATTTCTGAAAGATCAATCATAAGGATAATCACATTAGTATTGTCAATATGTTCCTTTTCACTGAGCCTCAAAGCACAAGAGCAGACGAGAAGGGATTCTTCGTCATTTACCGGGGTGAGAATGTCAAGATCTCCGTTGCGTGTGAATCCTGACTCCTTGAGTGTAGATTTGCTCCCTCACGACTCACTTCAGGCCGGTTCACATATTGCAGACTCGCTCCGTGTCGGTCCTCAGTTTGCAGATTCCCTGCGTGCAGATTCCCTGTTCGTAAATTCTACTGCCCCTGATTCACTAATGACAGACTCACTATCCGTTGCAGATACACTCAAGAGGCCCAGACCAAAATCGATGGTTGACTTTCCGGCATTTACAGCAGCCAAGGACTCGACTGTAGAGGATTTCACCAACGGGCACAGAATTTTGTACTACTATGGTAATGTGACAGTCAAATATGGAGACATGGAACTCACCGCTGACTACATGCAGTACGATGTAGACAAGCAGGTGGTCTACGCAGCAGGTGTAGCCGATACTTTAGGAAATGTCAAAGGGAAACCTGTCATGAAACAGGGCGGAATGACATACCAGATGGACAATGTCTTCTACAACTTCAAAACCAACAAGGCCACCATCAAGAACATGCTCTCTCAGGAAAAGGACGGTATCATGAGAGGTGACAACCTTAACATGATGCCGGACAAGTCAATAAACATCTCAGGAGGAAAATACACTGTATGCGACTGTGAGCACCCGCACTACTATCTTAAGATGAGTGTGGCAAAAGTAGAGACACAGCCAAAGCAGAAGACAGTATTCGGTCCAGCCTGGCTGGTACTTGAAGATGTGCCGCTTCCGATGATAGCGATTCCATTTGGTTTTGTACCCAAAAGGCCTGACAGAGCCACCGGTATCCTGTTTCCGACTTTCGGTGAGGAGGAGGCCAGAGGTCTGTTTGCAAAAGATGGTGGAGTCTACTTTGTAATGGGAGACTATTTCGACATTGCCGTGACAGGTAGCTTCTATTCCAAAGGTTCATGGAATGCCAAACTGACATCCCGATACAAGCTTCGGTATAAATTCAACGGCTCATTCGACATCTCCTACTCGAATGACCAGACAGGTGACAAGGGAAGCAGTGACTTTTTCCAGACCACCAACTTCGGCATCAAATGGAACCATGCCCAGGATTCAAAAGCAAACCCGGGAACATCGTTCAAGGCATCTGTGAATTTTTCCAGCCCCTCGAACAACAAATACAACTCTACTGACATCAACGAGGCACTGCAGAGCCAGATCTCATCATCAATATCATATTCCAAAACGTGGAGCAAAGTCAGCCTCTCTGTAAATGCCCTTCATAACCAGAACTCAAAAGACAGTTCCTACTCATTTACACTTCCTAATATCACATTCAATGTCAATAAATTCTACCCTTTCAAGCGAAAGAACAGAGTAGGTAAGGCAAAATGGTATGAAGATTTTGGTATGAGTTACAACACCTCTTTCCAGAACAAGATCTCCTTCAAGGCCAAAGAGTGGGGTACTCCCGACTTCTGGAACAAGATGCAATCTGGCATGAAGCACACCTTCAATATATCGCTTCCGAGTTTTACCATTCTCAAGTACCTGAATCTGAACCCGAGTGTCAACTATGGAATGAACTGGTACTTCAGTTCTCAGAACCAATACTATAACCCGGAAACAGATAAGATAGAGAAGGTACGCAGCGACATGTTCGGTGATTTCGGTATTACCCAGACCTTTTCAGCAAGTGCTTCATTGAGTACACGTATATATGGAATCTTCAACTTTAAGAAAGGCAATCTTAAAGCAATAAGACACATGATATCACCAAGCATCTCGGCCTCTTTCTCTCCAGAAATGGGGACAGTCGCCAATGGTTACGTGGTCTATAATTACACAGATATACACGGGAACGACAAGACACTCGAGTACAACAAATGGGCAGGTGGCATCAATACGCCCCCATCAAAAGGAAAGAGCGCAGCATTGGCGTTCACTATAGGAAACAATCTGGAAGCCAAGATAGTAGATAAGAAGGATACCACAGGAACGGGAACCAAGAAGATCAAACTGATAGATAACCTCAACATCAACGGCTCCTATAATTTTCTGGCAGACTCGCTCAAAATGAGCAACATCGGAATCTCAATGAATACCAATATCCTTGAGAAGATCGGGCTGAGCGCGAAGATGACACTTGACCCTTACGCTATAGATGAGAGGGGAAAGAAGATTAATACTTTCAACATTGTTAAACAGGGAGGGTTCAATCTTTTCAGACTCACATCTGCGAGCATCTCAGCTGACTTCAGTATCTCAGGAGAAGGAAGGGGCTATGGAAATGACGGAGGCTCAGGTGACAACTACTCATCAGCTGGGGTCGGTGGAGGAGGCATGGGAGGCCGTGGCATGAACAACGGGCCTGACGATTCCGGAAGAGGCTCCGGCGGCGGAATGGGCTCAGGATCGGGTGTAAAGATTGGAACCACAGACTACACCAAGATATATTATCACCCTGTGACAGGTGAATATATACCTGGAGGATGGGTATATTACCTCAACCCCAACGTCCCCTGGGCTTTGACATTGTCATATAGTTATAACTACGCGCGACAGTACCAGTACACCAACGAGCAGCTCATTGTCAAGAATAACCATACCCAGACTCTCTCACTGACAGCTCAGGTGAGATTGACCAAAGACCTGCATATTAACCTGCAGTCAGGTTTTGATATTACCAATTTGAAGATCACCACTACCCAGCTTAGTGCTACATACGACCTGCATTGTTTCCAAATCTCCTTTTCATGGATTCCTCTGGGACAATGGAAACAGTGGAGTTTCAGAATCAACGCAAAAGCTGCTGCATTGGCAGACCTGCTTTCATACCGCAAGCAGTCATCACAGTGGGACAGATAGAGATACAATTAATAATTTATTAACTTTTTAAATTTTTTAGAATTATGGCAAAAGTAATTGCAAGCCCTCTGGCACCAGCTGCAGTGGGACCCTATTCACAAGCTATCGAAGCAAACGGAACTCTTTATGTATCAGGACAGCTTCCTATTGATGCAAAAACCGGTGAATTCGTACCCGGAGGAGTCAGAGAACAGATTGAAATGGTTTTCACCAACCTCGGATATGTTCTTCGCGAGGCTGGATACGACTATTGCAATGTAGTAAAGACTACTGTATATCTTCAGAATATGTCTGATTTCGCCACAATGAATGAAATCTATGCTAAATATTTCTCAGCTCCTTATCCTGCACGCGTTGCATTTCAGGTAGCTGCCCTTCCTAAAGGCGCATTGGTTGAAGCAGAAGTAATAGCTGTGAAGTAACAGTATGTATAGTATTTCAGATTTAGACAAGAAGTCACCAGAGGAGCTCCATGCAATTGCCAAGGAGTTGGGAATAAAGCGTGCCGAGACTATGGACAAGGAGGCGCTTGTATACAAGATTCTCGATGAACAGGCTGTACAGAGCAAAGAGACCCCCCGACTCAGAAGGAAAAGGATTTCCAAAAAAGAGGAAATCAAGTCTTCTGAAGAGAGTGTAAATAGTACAAATCAAGATGACAAGCGGGAAAACAAAACTGTTACCGTAGAGACCAAAGAGCAGGCTGCTGAAAAACAGCTCCAGACTCAGGTGGCTTCAAAGGAGGCAAAGAGTGAATTGAAACCCGGTGAAGAAGCGGTTTCACAGCCTCCGAAAAAGAAAAGAGGACGCCCCAGGAAGAACCCACTTCTTGAAGAGCCTGTTCTTTTTAAAGAGGAATCGGCCACAGCCCCCGAATCTACATCTGATTCCGAACAGACAACTGTCGACAAGCGTGAAAAGAGACAAAACGAAAAAAGAGGACGCAAGAAGAAGAACAAATGGGATCTTCAGAAGGAGTACCTTGAAAAAAGAGAACGCGAAGAGAACCTTGAAAATAAGTTGGTTGAACAGCATGAGGCTGTACCCGTAAAAGAGGCAGAAACCATAGATGCCACAGCCGATGACAAAATTTCTTCAGCTCCTGCACAGCAGACACAAGAGCATCAGTTCACCAACAAGAGGCAACATCGTGAAAAGGATAAAGAAAAGGAAAAGAGAAACGAACTTGCCGAGAGTATTGTTGAAGAAGAAAAAGAGAACAGTGCCCGAATTGATTACGAGGGTATCGTAGAGGCAACTGGTGTACTTGAGATCATGCCCGACGGATATGGTTTCCTCAGATCATCGGACTACAATTACCTCAATTCTCCCGATGACATCTATGTATCTCAGAGCCAAATCAAGAGCTATGCCCTTAAGACAGGTGACACCATCCTTGGCGAAATCCGTCCTCCAAGAGAGGGAGATAAATACTTCCCTTTGGTAAAAATCAATACCATCAACGGACGTTCTCCAGAATTCATCAGAGACAGAGTTCCTTTTGATTTTCTTACACCTCTGTTCCCGGACGAAAAATTCAATATTACGGGAAATGGGCATAACGACCTCTCATGCAGAATTGTGGATCTGTTTACCCCTATAGGCAAAGGACAGAGAGGTCTGATAGTGGCTCAGCCAAAGACAGGTAAGACAATGTTGCTCAAATCCATTGCCAACGCCATTGCAGAAAACCATCCAGAAGTCTACATGATAGTCCTTCTGATTGACGAAAGGCCTGAAGAGGTTACAGACATGGCCAGAAGTGTAAAGGCTGAGGTAATAGCATCTACATTTGACGAACCGGCTGAAAGACATGTAAAGGTAGCAAGCATCGTCCTTGAAAAGGCAAAAAGATTAGTCGAATGCGGACATGATGTAGTCATCCTGCTCGACTCGATTACACGCCTTGCAAGAGCCTTCAATACCGTACAGCCTGCCTCCGGAAAGGTACTCTCAGGTGGTGTGGATGCAAACGCGCTACATAAACCAAAGAGATTTTTCGGAGCTGCCCGCAATATTGAAAACGGAGGTTCTCTCACAATCCTTGCCACAGCCCTCACAGATACAGGATCCAAGATGGACGATGTAATCTTTGAAGAGTTCAAAGGTACAGGAAACATGGAACTTCAGCTCGACAGAAGACTTGCCAACAAGCGAATCTTCCCGGCAGTGGACGTAACACTCAGTTCTACACGTCGCGACGATCTCCTTTTAGAAAAGGACAAGATCAATCGTTTGTGGATACTGCGCAACTACCTTGCGGATATGACCAGTGTCGAAGCAATGGAATTCATGAAAAAGAGGCTGGAATCCACAATCAGCAACGAAGAGTTCCTCATTTCGATGCAAAACGGAGAATAGAGTATATCACCCTCAGATGATATACTTTATCTCCTTGAAATAATAGAGTTCACGGTGCCCGTCACGTTTTTCGATAACGATACGGGCACTTTTTCTATCTATACCTCTGATGCACCCTTCGAAACGCATTGGTTCGCCACCTTCAAAATACTCTGTCTGCTCAAACTCGCACCAAATATCCTTACGGTAGAGATGCTCTTCAAAGAAATTCCAAAGCATTTGAGTGGTTCCCTCCATATCATTGCACAGATTATCATATAGTTCGAGTATCGAATCCAAAAGAGAGTTCAACTCTTTCCGGATATCCAGCTCCCCGCACCCAAGTTCACGCACCACTGAAGTCGGGTTGGGAATATTGTCAGGGAACTCTTTCTGATTGACATTTAGACCAATTCCACATATACTGACTGACAATCTGTCACCATCAAGAAAATTTTCTATCAACATCCCACAAATTTTTCTGTCAGCTATATAGATATCGTTTGGCCACTTGACCTTGGCTTGAAGTCCTAACTTCCCAAGGTAATTTACTACACCGACTGCACACGCCATAGAGATGGCATACTGGCCGGCAGCCGCTATCTGCGTAGGTTTGAGCAGTATGGAGAAGGTGAGATTCTCTCCGCGGTGGCTGCTCCACTTGTTACCGCGCTGGCCCTTTCCGGCACTTTGATACTCTGCGAACCACACTGTTTTATCATCATTAGCATCTTTCCCCCTTACAGCATCCAAGTTTGTAGAGTCTGTTGACTCCATCCAATAAAGTTTATGGCACATTTTTCGTAATTTTGTATATTTGCAAAAAAGCAAATGTACTAATAATATCAATTTACAATGAAAGAACTTGAAGTAATTACAGACGCAATACTTGAAAAGAAGGGAAAAGGAGTATGTTCACTTGATCTGACAGGTATCGGAACAGCCATCACAGATCATTTTGTCATCTGCAATGCAGACTCGACCACACAGGTATGTGCAATAGCAGACAACATCGAAGAGAAGATGATCGAAAAACTTGGAATCAAGGTACACAGAACTCAGGGACAGGAAAACGGATTCTGGGTGATTCTTGATTATCTTAATGTTGTAGTACATATCTTCCAGACAGAATACAGAAACTTCTACAGACTTGAAGACTTGTGGGCTGACGCAGAGAGAAAAGATTATAAGGACGAAGAATAACAATATGGCAAATACCAATAAAAACAACCCGGATCCCGGACAAAAAAACAAACAGCCAAACAACAAGAAGGCTAAAAGAAAAAATTTCTCCATATGGGGAGTCTATCTTCTTTTCGGAGCAGTTCTTCTGTACTTTGGCATGAAGAACTCCACAGAGACCGTTAAGACTGAATGGACCACAGTGACAGAAAGAATGATCCCCTCGGGTGACGTTGAGAAAATCACATACGTATCGAATCTTAAAAGAGCTGAGGTATATATCTATAAAGATTCTTTGTACAAATACTCGAACAGATATTTCAACGGCAACATTCCCAAGGAAGGACCACACTTCTTTTTTATTGTCTCTGAGAGTTTCAATGCCGAACAGACATTGGGAGACCTTCGTGAATCACTCCCTGCGCAGAAGCGTTTCATACTTGAGACCGAATACCGCAGAGACTATTTGGGCGGAATTCTTGAGTGGCTACTCTTCCCTCTGTTGATGTTAGCATTCCTCTATTTTATAATGTTCAGACCAATGCAGAAAGGAATGGGTGGAGCAGGAGGAGGAAACGGCATATTCAATGTCGGCAAATCTCAGGCGAAACTGTATGAAAACAGCAATAACAATAAAGTTACCTTCAAGGATGTAGCAGGTCTGGAAGAGGCTAAGGTCGAAGTTATGGAGATTGTCGACTTCCTCAAGAATCCAAAAAAATATACAGCTTTGGGAGGAAAGATTCCCAAAGGAGCTCTCCTTGTAGGACCTCCGGGTACCGGTAAGACACTCCTTGCAAAGGCAGTTGCCGGTGAGGCCAATGTACCCTTCTTCTCCATATCAGGTTCCGATTTCGTAGAGATGTTCGTGGGTGTAGGAGCCTCCAGGGTAAGGGATCTTTTCAAGCAGGCCAAAGAGAAAGCCCCATGCATTGTCTTCATTGATGAAATAGATGCTGTGGGACGCGCCAGAAGCAAGAATGTAGGCTTTTCTTCCAATGATGAAAGGGAGAACACACTCAACCAGCTCCTTACAGAGATGGATGGATTCGGTACCAACTCCGGAGTAATTATTCTTGCTGCCACCAACAGGGCTGACATCCTCGATAAGGCTCTCATGAGAGCAGGCCGTTTCGACAGGCAGATTCACGTAGACTTGCCTGAGCAGAAAGAGCGCCTCGAAATATTCAAGGTTCACTGCCGCAAACTCAAGCTGGTAGATGGGTTCGACATCGATTTCCTCGCAAAACAGACACCCGGTTTCTCAGGAGCCGACATAGCAAATGTCTGCAACGAGGCTGCACTCATAGCTGCCAGAAAGGACAAAAGCGCAATTGACAAACAGGATTTCCTTGATGCTATCGACAGGATAGTGGGTGGTCTGGAGAGAAAGAGCAAGATTATCTCTCCTCAGGAAAAGAGGACCATAGCATTCCACGAAGCAGGACATGCTACCGTAAGCTGGCTTCTTCCCAACGCCAACCCTCTGCTCAAAGTTACGATAATCCCCCGAGGACAGGCTTTGGGAGCTGCATGGTATCTCCCTGAAGAGAGACAGATCACCACTACCGAGCAGATGATGGACGAGATGGCTGCAACATTGGGAGGCCGTGCTGCTGAAGAGATTATAAACGGCAGGATATCCACCGGTGCGCTCAGCGATCTGGAAAAGGCCACCAAGCAGGCTTATGCAATGGTTACCTACTTCGGAATGAGTAAGGAGGTTGGAAATATCTCATTCTACGATTCTACCGGAAGCAGAGGCTATTCTGTAGACAAGCCCTATAGCGAAAAGACAGCAGAACTTATTGATAATGAAGCTAAGAAATTTATCGATTCTGCACACAGCACTGCCATAAGAATTCTCAATGAAAACATCGATGGATTCACAAAACTTGCTGAGATGCTTCTCGAAAGAGAGGTTATCTTTGCAGAGGATCTCGAAAATATCTTCGGAAAACGTAAAAAAGAGGATAATCAGGCATAATGAATAATACAATCCGAAATTTATTGACACGAACAGGCAGCGGAATTATTTTCGTTGCCTTGTTCGTTGGTTCGCTTTTAGTCCATCCTTTACTTTATTGCATTCTCTTCACAGGTGCTATTGCTATAATGATGAGAGAATACATGAATGTAGTAATGGGCAGACAGAACCTCCTTGCTCAGGCTCTGTGCATAGTGACAGGATGTGCACTTTTCATTCTGGTATTTCTTGGCCAATACATAGGTCTGAGCCTGAAATGGCTGTTTCTCTTACCGGCCGGGGTAATGATGATCTATGTCATCATCCTCTTTGGCAAGGAAAAAAAACATTATGAAGGTGTGGCTTGGATGGTCTCTTCACTCCTTTATATCGCCCTCCCGTTTGCTATGACCAATTTGGCGGTATTCGACATATTCGGACAGTTCAACGGCATGCCCCTTCTTTTCATTATGATACTAATCTGGACCAGCGATGTTGGGGCATATCTCTTCGGAATTACCTTAGGCAGAGTATGGAAAGCGAAACTATTTCCTTCCGTTTCTCCTAAAAAATCATGGGCCGGATACCTCGGAGGCCTTATTGTAACACTTGCTGCCGGCTGGGCTCTTCAGTATATATCTTTTGTAAACATCTCATTGCAAGACTCTTTGATTTTAGCTTTGATAATTAATATAACAAGTACTGTAGGAGATTTGGCAGAATCACAATTTAAACGTAACTTTGGGGTTAAGGACTCAGGCAGGATAATGCCGGGACACGGAGGTCTGCTCGACAGATTTGACGGTGCCTTGTTCGCCTTCCCGGCCTGTGTCATTTACTTGATATTGATAACCGTATAATTGAACCGACTATAATGAAGATACACAAGGAAGGTACCACGATCATCCTGACATCCCTGTTCTTTATGGCAGTGGTGGCAGGTTCTTTTTTCTATTTTAATGGTATCAAATGGTGGACTATAACTCTTAGTGCCATACCTCTGCTATTTGCAATATTTTTCATTTCATTCTTCAGGGATCCCAAGAGGGTTCCTACCGGAAATTCTCACCTGGTTACAGCACCGGCTGACGGTAAGATTGTAATTATCAAGGAAGTTCAGGAGGACGAATATTTTCATGACAGGAGATTGCAGGTCTCCGTTTTCATGTCATTCTTCAATGTACACATAAACTGGGCACCGATTTCAGGTGTTATCTCCTTTTTCAGATACCATCCCGGAAACTATCTTGCCGCATGGCATCCAAAATCATCGACCAAGAACGAAAGGACTACCATAGTCTTGAAAAATGAGGATGGTACAGAGGTACTTTGCAGACAGATTGCAGGTCTTTTTGCCAGAAGAGTAGTATGTTACGCTGAGTACCAGAAACCATTCAAGGCGGGAGAGCAGATAGGTTTTATAAAATTCGGTTCTCGAGCTGACCTATTCCTTCCTCTTGACACCAAGATTAACGTAAAGATAGGTGACAAGGTTATCGGCTCCGAGACCATTGTCGCGCAGCTTGCTAAGAAACAATAAAAACACATCAATATGAAAAATTACTACAATCAGAATAAAGAGAGATTTTTCGAAGAACTTTTCTCTCTACTCAGGATTCCATCCATCAGTTCAAATAGTGCCAATAAGGCAGACATGTACACTTGTGCGCACGCATTGGTAAAACTTCTTCAAGAGGCCGGAGCCCAGAAAGCCCAGGTTTACGAGACTACCGGACATCCTGTAGTTTACGCTGAAAGGATGATTGACCCGGCAGCCAAGACTATTCTGATCTACGGTCATTACGATGTGCAGCCTGTTGACCCTCTCAATCTTTGGAAGAGCGGTCCGTTCGATCCGCAGATCAGAGACGGCGCCATCTACGCAAGAGGCGCAAACGATGACAAGGGACAGTCGTTCATGCATATAAAAGCATTCGAATATATAGTAAGGAATAACCTGCAGAGACATAACATCAAGTTCATTCTCGAAGGAGAAGAGGAAATCGGTTCTCCCAGCCTTGCAAAGTGGGTTACCGAACATAAGGATATGCTCAAATGTGATATTATCCTCGTATCAGATACCACAATGCTCTCTGAAAAGGTTCCATCCATCAACTGCGGTATGAGAGGTCTTGCATACCTTGAAATAGAGGTTGACGGTCCTAACAAGGATCTCCACTCAGGTCACTACGGTGGTTCAATTGTCAATCCTCTCAATGCCCTCTGTACCATCATAGATAGACTCAAGGATGAAGATGGAAGAATTACTATAGAGGGATTCTATGACGATGTAGTGGAACTTTCCGCTCAGGAACGTGCCCTTTTTGCCAAGGCTCCTTTTGACCAGAAGGAATTTAACGAGTTTTTGGACATAGATGATGTTGACGGAGAAAAGGGATACACTACCCAGGAACGTATCAGTATCCGTCCATGTCTAGATGTCTGTGGTATTTGGGGTGGATTCACAGGAGAAGGAGCAAAGACTGTATTGCCTTCCAAAGCATTCGCTAAGGTCTCAATGCGACTTGTCCCCAACCAGAAATGGGAAAAGATTACCGAATTATTTATCCGTCATATCGAGCGAATCGCGCCTAAGGGTGTAAGAGTCAAGGTTACTCCTCATCATGGTGGCGACGGCTTCCTCATCCCTATCTCGTCTGAGGCTTATCAGGCAGCTTCCCGCGCAATCGGTGAAGTTTACGGAATAGACCCTGTTCCCAGCAGAGGCGGTGGAAGCATTCCTATTCTGGCTCAGATGCAGCAGATTCTCAATGCCGATCCTCTCCTTATCGGTTTTGGATTGGAAAGAGATACCATTCATTCACCCAACGAAAGTTACCTGATTTCACAATTTGAAAAAGGTATCGAATCGATTGCACTATTCTACAAATATTTTTAACATGAATTACGAAACACTATATAGCGAGATCCGCAGAAAGGGCTCTTTTCTGTGCGTGGGTCTCGACACCGATATAAATAAGATTCCTGAACATCTGCGCTCTGAGGAGTACCCCCTTTGGAGCTTCAACAAGAGAATCATAGATGCTACAGCCCCCTTCTGTGTCGCATACAAGCCCAACACCGCCTTTTACGAAGCCCATGGGGCCAAGGGGTGGAAGGAACTTGAGATGACAGTAGAATATATTAAAAAGGAGTATCCCGAAATCCTTGTAATATGTGATGCCAAGAGAGGTGATATAGGAAACACTGCCGGACTATATGCAAGGGCTTTCTATGAAAGCATGAACGCAGATGCAGTTACACTTGCTCCATACATGGGTAGTGACTCCATTGCACCGTTCCTGAATTATGACGGAAAGTGGAGTATTGTACTTGCCATGACTTCAAATCCTTCTGCTGAAGAGTTTGAAACTCTCGAATTATGTGAGGGAACTCCCCTCTATGAGAAGATTATCCGTCAGACAATGGGATATGTCGATAAGAATTACGGTCCTTCGAAAGAGAGACTCATGTTCGTAGTGGGTGCTACACGTGCACAGATGCTTGCGAAGATAAGGGAGATCTGTCCTGACAACTTCCTTTTAGTACCTGGTGTAGGTGCTCAGGGTGGTTCTTTGGAAGAGGTTGCCAAATACGGACTCAACTCCCACTGCGGTCTTTTGGTCAACTCTTCAAGGGGAATAATTTATGCAAGCAAAGGCAAAGATTTCGCTGAAGCTGCTGCAGCAGAGGCTGAAAAGCTGGCCACTCAGATGAAAACCATTCTCGGTTAATTTGTTATGTCAAGGAAGAAGAAACAGAAAGAGGAGCTCAAGGAGGTCCTGATTGACAATGTTGCCGCTGAAGGCAACGCCATAGGACATGTAGATGGAAAAGTGGTCTTCGTCCAGCACGCGATTCCCGGTGATGTGGTGAACATACAGCTGACAAAGTGCCGCGAGAAATATATGGAGGGATATGTTACCAAAATTGTCAAACCCTCTGAAGACAGAATAGAGCCCTTCTGCGAGCATTATGGGGAGTGTGGTGGATGTAAATGGCAGGAGCTCCCCTACCCTTTTCAGCTCAAGTACAAACAGCAGCAGGTTGTGGACCAGATTACCCGGCTGGGAAAGGTTTCAAAAGAAGAGTTTGAGATTGTCCCCATCCTCGGTTCGGAATATGACCGGGAGTACAGGAATAAACTTGAGTTCTCTTTTTCAGACCATAAATGGCTTCTTGAAAGAGAGAATCCTGAAGAGTTTTTTGATGCCCCTATCGAGCTGGACCCATCGGACTTTCCCCAAGGAGTTTTTCCTCGTCATCTGAAGAATGGTTACTCAAGGGCAAATTCGAATCCGGCCGGTTTTGCTTTGGGTTTCCATATCAATGGTGCCTTTGACAAGATCCTGGATATACGCAGATGCCATCTCCAGCCGGAGCCATCCAACAGCATCAGGAACTTTATCAGGGAGTACGCCATATCCAATAACCTGCCGTTCTTCAATATAAGGGAGACAACCGGATTCTTGAGGAACATCATCATCAGGACGAATCTCAAGGGCGAGGTAATGCTTACCATAATGTTCGGCAGCAACCCTGCAAATTTAGGTTACCTTAGAAATCCTTCATTCGATCCTTCCCGCACCGAAGAGTATGCCGAAAAGCTTTATGATGCTCTGATGGAGAGATTTCCTCAAATCAAGTCCCTCAACTATATATGGAACGACAGACTCAATGACGCTATCAACGATCAGCCAGTCCTCAATGCCAGAGGTGAGGATGCCATCTACGAAGAGATGGAGGGGCTCAGATTCAAAATCGGTCCGAAGTCCTTCTACCAGACCAACCCAAGGCAGGCATACCATCTCTATAGCGTCGTAAGAGAATTTGCCAATCTGAAGAGTACGGACAGAATATACGACCTATATACAGGTACAGGGACTATTGCACTCTTCCTTGCGCGTGGTATCAAGAGCGTAATCGGAATAGAGTATGTTCCCGAAGCGATAGACGATGCCAATATAAACGCTAAAATCAACGGTATAGACAATGCCGTGTTCTATGCCGGTGATATGAAAGATATCCTGACAGATGATTTTGTGGCAGAACATGGAGGTACACCGGATGCTATCATAGCCGATCCTCCACGTGCCGGCATGCACCCAGATGTAATAAATGTCCTTCTGAATACTGCCTCTCCGAAAATAGTCTATGTTAGCTGTAACCCTGCTACACAGGCTCGTGATATACAGATGCTTGGGGAGAAATACAGGCTTGTCAAGATAAGACCTGTGGATATGTTCCCTCATACACATCACATTGAAAATGTCGCCCTTTTAGAGCTCAGATAGCTGATAGATTGGTTCCTACATTATGAATTCAGTTTACGAAAACACCACAATTTGTGCCCGTTCTACCGCCAGTGCCGAGGGTGCCATAGCCATCGTGAGGACAAGCGGTAAAGATTCCTTTGACATTGTCTCCAAGATCTTCAGAAAACCCTCTTGCAGTCATTGTGATCCCTCCGCTTTTCATGCTCTTGAATTAAGAAAGGTGCATTTTGGAAATATTGTCAACCCATTTGACGATTCGGTTCTGGATGAGGTACTTGTAGTCAAATTCAAGTCTCCTGCATCCTTTACCGGTGAGGATATGGTGGAAATATATTGCCACGGCTCCGAGTATATTGTATCATCCATACTGAAACTTCTGATTGCCAATGGTGCTACCAATGCCGCTCCTGGTGAATTTTCCCAAAGGGCCTTCTTAAATGGCAGAATGGACCTTGCGCAGGCCGAAGCTGTAGCAGATCTTATAGCCAGCACGACAAAAGCTGCACACGATATAGCCATGAATCAGATGAAGGGTGGTTATTCAGGAATACTTGCAGGTATTAGGGAGGAACTTCTTAGGATAGTATCTTTAATGGAGCTTGAACTCGATTTTTCTGAGGAGGATGTAGAATTCGCTGACAGAAACCATCTTAAGAAACTGTGTGACAGCACATTGAAAGAAATATCAAATTTGGCTGATAGTTTTGGAAGAGGGGATGTAATCAAAAACGGGGTTCCTGTGGCCATTGTTGGCGCTACGAATACAGGCAAGAGCACTCTACTGAATGCTCTTTATGGTGAAGAGCGTGCGATTGTTTCCGATATCGAGGGAACTACGCGAGATACCATAGAAGAGCAGATTACCATTGACGGTGTACGATACAGGATTATAGATACTGCTGGTATCAGATCTACCAAAGAGACTATAGAGATTATAGGAATTGAACGGACCTTCTCGACCATCAATAAGGCAACTGTTATCCTCATGGTACTGGATGCCACCAGGAGTGAATATTACTCAGATGCCCTTAAGACACTCTCTACGCGAATCAACTCTCCAAAGCATATTTTTGTCATTCTGAACAAGTGTGATTGCATTGATGCGCAGCGCATTGAGAACGACTTGCGCGATATTTCCCAGCTGTGCTCAGAGTGTGGTATCACACCTAAGGCGGTTATACCGGTAAGTGCTGCCAAGCGTGAAATCACCGCTCTCATAAACGCCATCTCCGAAAGCGGCCACGAACTCAGTTTCAATGAAAACGAGACATTGGTTACGAATCTTCGTCACTTTGAAGCCCTGAACCGCAGCAAAGAGAGCCTTGACAGAGTTCGCAAAGCACTGGACACAGAGACATTCACAGAGTTCATAACCCAAGATTTGCGAGAATCCATCTACCATATCGGCACGATTACCGGCCAAATCACCAACGACGAAATCCTCGGTTCCATATTCAGTAAGTTCTGTATTGGCAAATAACTGAATATAAATTAGTTATAAAATTTTATCAACAAATCAAGCCTGCTGTTGGATGTAAAGAAGACAGTTAAGACTTTGGCTGCTTGCATCTCCAATCCTCAAGGGTAAGAGGATTTTGCCGAAAGACTGGATATCTATCTATAAAATCGCGAAAAATATAACAATTTCGGCATCATCTATTGTTTACTGCCATTTTTGTTATACTTTTTCGAAGACAGGTATTCCATCAACATTCCGATGGGATATCAATGGAAAGGGAAGAAGCGGAAAGGATGGATAAATGTCGTCAACCCTTTCCTGGCGACGATGATACTCGGCACACAGGGTTCCGGAAAGTCATATTCAATCTACGGCCCGTACATAGAGCAGTGGTCCGGAAGGGCTATTCCCTCTTTGTCTATGACTACAAATACCCGGCCTCACAAAGAAGGTCTACAACGATGCCTGCGCGAATATGAGAGAGGATATAAGGTGAAGCCGGAATTCTATACCATCGGCTATGACCATCCGCTGTATTCCCACAGGTGCAACCCGATGGCCAAACGCTACATCAACGACCCGGCGGACAGTGCTGAGATAGCCGACATCATAATGCTCAACGTATGCCTGGGAAAGGAGCAGAAGAACGACTTCTTCGACATGTCGGCCAAGGTCTACCTCAACGGGGGGATCTACACTCTCAGCCAGTTCGAGGACGGACGCTTCTGCACCTTCGCCCACCTTGTGGAGCTCACCACGAAGGACTACAAGGACGTTCTGAGGATACAGAGCCATATACCGGAGCTGGGGGCAAAGGTCGCCACGTTCCTGAACCCCCTCACGGCAAATGCCCAGGACCAGCTGCAGGGACAGATAGCCTCCACCACCATCCAATACATCCCAAGCAAGACAAAAGAAGAGAACCCACGCGTAGTCAAGGTTTACCTGGCGCCTACCGCAATTGAGATCATGAACCGCAACCAAGGCAAATCCGACAAGGGGCTCTTCCCTTTCGTCAGCACCGGAAAACTCAACGACCTCATCAGGGTTGCAATGAAACAGGCAGGCATAACCAGAGTAGTAACCATCGTCAACCCTGTCACCAAACAATCAGAGCAGCACCCTATATGCGACGTGGCCAGCTCCCACATGGCCAGACGCACCTTCATCGGCAATCTTTACAAGAAGGTCAAAGGCCCTAACCTCGTGGGCAAGCTCTCCGGCCACTGCGAAGGCTCAAAGGCATTCGCCCGCTACCGCGACATCGATGACGATATGATTAAAGAAATGACAAGTTTGCTTGACTAGTTGAATTCCTTTATCGAGTACTTGATAGCCACCGCACTACAGCGGTGGCTATTTTATATCATTTTTCGCGGACGTTCGCAATACTTTTGCGCCACGATTTTCAATGGATTTCATTAGCATGCAATAGATTTCACCGCGGCACCGAAATTTTTGCTATATTTGAATTTTAATAGCAAGTTCACCAGATTTTACCGCAATCAATAATTGACTGAGACCTCTCAGGTAATTGTAGATATGAGAACAGAAGTGTCTTTACCATCATGGCTTGACTCGCTCATTTTTGATGAGCTAGGAGCTAATTATTGTAGGTCTAATGCAGATATGACCGTGATTGATTGGGACAATACAAAGATTCTTAATTATCTGAGTTTTGCAGCGTTTTGTACTAAAAAGTCATAAATATTTAAAAATTAGTCAATAAAGTATTTGAATTGACGTTATTATTTAGTACATTTGTACTAATATTTACAGCGACATCCATGAAAAAATGTAGACCGGCAAGGGCCAATACGATATACAAGGTAAGCATCCACAACAATGGTGGGCGGAAGTATGCTTCAACACAACCATTCACTGTGGACGAGAACGGCAAGAAGCATTATTCCCATAAGCATTGGGGCATTGTTGACGACAATATGAAGTTCCATCCCAACTCAACATATTTTTACGCATCCTTGGAAGATCGCCGCAAACTCATATTCCCCTCAGACTGGGACCTGTCCGAGATTGAGGCGCTGTCCGGAACTGGACATCGTGGTGCCGTGGAATATAACGGTGGCGACCTCGACAGGATGTACGGTCCGACTTGGTTCCTGGACAATGTCGCCAAGGCAACTGGCCTTTCGGATGACCTTCAGAAGGTGTTCGGTGGCAATGCCGAGATGGCTCAGGATGTACTCACCCTTGCTTACTTTTTGTTCCTTGACAGCCGCACTTATTCGCATATCGAGAAGTGGCAGCGCATCGTGAAGACACCTTCGGTTCATACACTGACAAGCTCCAGTATCACGCGACTCTCGCAAAGCATTACCGAGCAGCACCGGATGAACCTGTTCAGACTGCGCGCCAAGCGGATGGGTAAGGATGAATACTGTGCAGTGGACTCCACTTCCATCTCCACATACGGATTCCATCTCGTGGACATCCGATGGGGGCACAACAAAGAGCATCTTCCACTGAAACAGACAATTGAAGTTATCGTGTACTCGCTTACGTCACATATGCCAATCTATTATCTGGAGCTGCCAGGCAATATGCCCGACAGCAGGACGATAGAGATGATAGTCACCGAACTCGAGCATGCGGGGTTTAAGAATGTAGTTCTCATTACCGACCGCGGATATGAGTCAATGAAGAACCTTGAGGTATATATTGCAAAGAACCAGAAGGTTATAACCAGCATCAAGTGCAGCCAGGAAGAAGCCCTGAAGGCCATCAAAGCGATAGACATCTCCACAGGTGTGCCGGAAGGGATGGCTTTCTCGAAGGATACCAACCTGTTCTATAAGCAGTATAATCTCGACTATAAGGTGCAGGGCAATGGGGAACATATCATTGAAGCTGACCGCCTAAAACTCAATGTCTACTTTGATATCCACAAGAGAGCGGATGATCTTGCAAGGGTGCAGATGGCAATCACCACTCAGACTGAGGTCGTACAGGCCGTGTACGAGTCCGGCAAGCCAGTACCAAAAGAGGATCGTGAGACCTTAAGGAAGGAGAACAACTTCATGAAGATAGCCTTCTGGAAGAGTGGCAAGATACGTTCCTTTGAGGTGGATAAAGATGCAGTCAAGAAGGCTACGCTCACAAGTGGGTTCTTTGCCAGCAAGACCCTTGGGCTGGACCTCGACCCGATGGAGGCGCGAAGCAGATACGGGATGCGGGACGAGCAGGAAAAGACCTTCATGCTTCAGAAAGGCCCTCTGGGCGAAGACCGCCTGAGAGTATGCACGGAGTCTTCCAAGCACGGCAGGATGTTCATCTGCTTTGTTGCCCTGATACTGGCGTCATACATAAGGCACATCCGCGACTCCAAGCCGGAACTGGCTAAAGCATTCCCGTCAATGTCTGCCATCCTTGAGGAGATGCAGACCATCCGGTGCATCGAGCACGATGGCCGTCGGAAGTTTATCACGCCATTTGTCGGAGACCAACTCCTTATATGCGACGCCTTCGGCTTCGAGGTTCCTGAAGGATGCCGTCCAACCTATACATCCAAGAAATCCAACAAGGGAAAGCGTGGTCGCCCGCCTAAGCCGCAAACCGAGAATTCTTAGTACAAATTATTGCAAAACTCAGATGTAAAAGCTTCTCCCAAAAAACGCGCTGATATACAACAGGCTGTTTCTGTGGAA
>CALZHC010000001.1 GCA_945787505.1 uncultured Alistipes sp. | reverse complement strand
TCGGGTATAACATAACAAATTGGTTTATATCAGGGACAAAGATACAAATTTATTGTTCTTATTACTCATGTTTGAAGACTTACTATCCGCAAGTCCATGAGCGAAAACTGCAATTTAGATTTGGTAAGAATCAAGTTCAGCTTTAATAGGATTTGTTATATATATTCAAGAAGGTAGTTAACGTCTGTGTTAAAAGGGGAAGTGTTCGCGAATGGTGAAGGTAATCGTACAAAGGAGAATGTTAGCTAAATGGTAGACGTCAATGTAAAAGGAGAAATGACCGCGGGATGTTGGATGGGGATGTTTGATGGGAGTGTTGGAGGGGGGTCAGGGAATTTGGTAGCGGGTGCGGCTGATGTAGCGGCAGTAGAGGACTTCGCCGGCGCTTGAGAGGGAAAGAGACAGTGCTACTGACCATACGGACGGATAGATGAACATGCCGGCAGCACAGAGTATTACGCATGAGGTAAGTGCGATGACCTGATTCCATGCGACGAAACGATATCCGTTGCGCGCAACGAATACGAACTGAAGATAAGCACCGGTAATCAGTGCAAAGTAAATGGTCAGAGAGAGGATCAATGCTATGGGATAGGCGGAGGTCATATCTTTTCCGCCGAGAATGAGAGCTGCCGGATATCCTAATGCAGCAATGACAAGTATCGTTGCACAAGCGATAAGACGCTCGTATCTGATAATTTTGCCGACTTTCTCCGGAGTGGAATTGGTAACTACTTCAGGAAAGAGAGCTGCGTTTATCGAGTTCAGAAGTAGTTTGGGAATCTGTATTATCTTCATTGCGAGATCGTAGATGGCTACATCACGCATTCCGAAATATGCACCGATGACAGTAGTCAGCAATTTTTCCTTCACACGGCCAGATATAGTCGTGACGAAAAATGGTAGTGCCTCTCTGTAGTACTCCTTTATACGGCTGAATTCTACACGTACCGGCCTGATTCCTTCTGTGAGAACATGTATACCACCAACAATACTTCCAAACAGCATAGTGCCGCTTACCACTGCAGCGTAGATAAGGAGGTCACCCTTATCATGAACCAGAATGAGAATCAGAGGAATCTGGCTTAAGCGTATGATGGCCTGAAGAATTGAACTGAACTTCATATTCTTGGTCCCCAAATAGTACCACTGTGGATAGAAAGTCTTGTAGAAATTCTGTATGAAGATAACTGCAAAGAGGAGCAGATTCTCCCGCAGTATGGGAATGGAAAGGACCAAAGGAACCGCACATGCAAACGAGAGCAGAATGAGCAGAGATTTGGCTACAAAAACAGTGCTTACGATCCTGCTGAGCTCCTCCTTGTTTCCGGCAGACAGTGCAACCCTCTTGGTACATGGGGAATCGAAACCGAAGTCTATCAGGTCCTGGAAATACATTGCTATGGCAAGCAGGAATGTGTAAAGACCACAAAGTTCCGCTCCGAGGGTCCTGATGACATACGGATAAATCAGAAATCCTACAAGTGCGCTCAATATATTGAGCGCAGACATGTAGGAGTAGTTCTGGAGAACCTTGGTGGTTCTCAATTTATTTGATATGTTTTTGTAATCTCTCAGAATTTCACGACTTTGTCTTCTTCGTATTTGTTGTACCAGTTGGCGTGTTTGTCATTCTTGCCAGTGGTAGCCCAATCTTTGAAGTTAGGATATGCTTCGTCGATATTTGTAGCCTCTTTTGGCCAATACCAAAATCCGGGAACGCAGATTGCCTTGGGAATTTCTCCCTTTTCAGGAACGGTGATTACATTATTTCCAGCGATTACCTTGAAGTTCTTGACTTCATCATCTACGCGATGACCAGGATGCCAATCTATCGTGAGAATATCCACGAGGGCATATCTCTGTACGTAGGTATTGGCAAGAACGTTCTTTCCGTTTTCAACACTTCCGAGCAGTTCGTGAACTTCACCAATCAGCTCGTCCTTGTAGTATATGATGGAATTTAAGGCGCCTCCTGTAGCACAAAGAGTGATCGTAGCTGTACGATTCTTCTTGTCGGGAGTAATCATCATGACGATATCGTTGAAGTCGCAGTCTCCGTCAGAAGACATATCTTCGAAAGCGACTGTCCAAATCATCTTCTTGTTTGCAAGGTCTTCATATTTGGAATCCGGACCGTCTGTGGCAACATCATATTTTGGAGCCTCTGTCAGGGTACCGTCACCATTGTAGTATTTGTCACTATCTTCATCCTTGATGTAGGGGAGAAGCAGTCCGGGAAGTGTACCATCGTTGCCGGGAACCATTACCAAAGCGATGTCGTTACAGTCAGGCTCTTTGGCATGTTCTGCGCTTCCGTCTTCAAGTCCGATGAACCGGAAACCGTCGTATACTTTGATGGCTGCTCTCGACTTTCCACCATTCATTGAGGTGGTGGTGTGGTTCATAAGGTCTCCCTTCTTGCAGTAGAAACCTACCATGTTTCCTTTAGGGGCATCTACCTGGAATGTAAGACCCTTGACCATAGCTATGTTACTCAGATCGGGATTCTGATTTCCAAAGTGTTTGAGAACAGAGAGAACATTGTACTGATCATCTCCTGTTCGTGTCTTAAAACCTCCGCTGGCCATTCCATCAACCCTGTCATAATAGCAGAAATTGGCGGGATTCCAACTCCATGTCGACTTGTCAAGCCACATTACCTTTGCGGGAGCGTTTTCCTTGGTGTAGTTGATCTCATCGTAGTAGAAGTCTGCACTGAGGGCATCCACAAGGGGAATGTAGGTCTTGTTCTGGGGAGTTGCAGGATCGTAGTAATAGTAACCTATTTCTGCAGAGCTATTGCCTGTGGCGCCATAAACTGTAGAGACATAGAAGAGACCGTTCGACTGCATTTCGAAGTTGGTAATCTGATTGGTCAGTTTTGCAGACATATCCTCGGGAATGGCAGCGTTCATGTCATCCCATATCCATGCGGGGAAGGTGGAATAACCGAAAATCTCTGCACGTTTTCCTGTAATGGGGTTTATGCAGGTGGGCTTTGTGAGGGCAGCTCTGTTTTCATCTGTCATGGGAGCAAGGCTTGCCTTGGATCCGCTCATAGTGAAACTGACAACTGCAGATCCTCCCTTGAGGTTCTCTACGCTGACATGTCTGTAATCGAGTTCTCCGTCACACTCGCGGCAAATGGCGATACCCTTTTCGAGTCCGATGGGAATGTCGAATGTGATCACTGCTTCGGATGCGACATCTTCGCGTGCCAAGAGAGTGCGTTTTTCTTCACCGAGAGAGTAGATACTGATAGTCGAGGTTCCAGCGTCCATAATCGTGACGCTTACCGGTATGCTGACTTTCCAATCCTTTTCCGGGTCCACTTCACCGATAATCTCGTTCCAATTCTGCTCGTAAGTTAGCTCCTCCTTGCTTTTATTATTGTCCAGTCTATGAAAGTCATTACATGACGCAAGGCCGAAAATTGCTAAAAGAGAAAGTGTTACAACTTTTTTCATAATTTGATTATTAACTGTATGTGTTTGGAGCGCAAATATACGTAAAATTTCTCTTATGGTTATTAAAAAATTCAGACAAAAAGTTGTACATTTGTAAATCCTTAATAAGACAGGAATTATTGTTATGTTTGGACAGAATGTATTGGAAGATATCGGAGTCGGTTTGTGGGTCATGGAAATTGATGAGGGAAAGAGAACCAGGATGTATGTGGATTCTGTGATGGCAGGATTGATGCAGTGCCCGCAAGGACTTGATCCGGAGGAGGTTTATGATTTTTGGGAAAGAGGAATAAAGGGTGATTCCAAGGTCCTTGTCAATCAGAATATGAAACGGATGACAGAAGGTAAACTCTCTGAAGTCCAGTACATGTGGGACCATCCGGATGGAACCAGACGATTCATACGATGTGGAGGCAAAAGAGATTATTCATATACGAGAGGCCTAAGGTTCACAGGCAGTTACAGGGATGTAACCAATCTGACGCATGTGGATCAGGAGAGCCAGCTGAAGGATATACTTCTTAAGAGTTATTACAATTTCTATACATCTAAGAAGGCATTGACAGTATTCCTTGTCAATCTGGATAAGGATACATTCATCCCCTTGAAGGAGAACAATCAGCAGGAGGGTGGCTCTTTCTCGGAATATATTACGAAGTTTGCCTCCATGATGACCAACGACTATGCCGCCTCTAAAGTCCTTTCGTTCAAGGATTTTAATTTGTTAAGGGAGAGCTTGAACACTTCTCCGGTTTACAAGGTGCTGGTCCAGCTTAATGACTCCGATGGTGAGAGTTTGTGGTATCGCTTGAGTGTCAGCAGAATCAACAGTGATGATATAATATTTTCTGTGGAGGACAGGACTTCGGTGGTGCTCGGGGACATCGTAAAGGTTACTATTCTTAACAATTTGATTGGGGGATTTCTTTTAAATCTTAAGAGTGACTATATTTCCACAATCAAATTATCGCCTTTTTTTAGCTATCTGGATGACTGTAAGGATAATCTTACCATTCGTGTAGGTATCGAGCTTATTTGTCCCCATATAGATAGAGAGTATGTAGGCGGGTGGCTTGCCTTCACGAGTGATGAAAATATCAAGAAGGTGTATGAACGCAAGATCCGTTCAGATTTTTCGTTTCAGGCGATCTATTCAGGCGATCATAAATGGATAAGGGCTTCGTTGTTCCCTGTTAGCAAGGATATGTGCCAAGATCCCTCCGTGGTGCTGGTATTCAGAAAATATACCAAAGAGGAGTTGGATAATGTCTATCGTACAGCAGATATTGTCCATCAGAAAGAGATTCTCGAGAGGGAGTTCAGACTGATACATGGTCTTGCACACCAGTATATCACACTCAAGGTGGTGAACATGGATGGCCGTTTCTCGGTGGTATATAAGAACTTAGACCCCGTTTTCGGATGGAATAAGGGAGTTTATAACAATTTTTGGGAATCTTACAGGGAGCTCATCTCCACCCATTGCCATCCTGAGGATAAGGAGAACATGATCCGTTTTGCAAAAGCTTCGGAGGTGTCATCTGTGCTCAAGGGACGCAGGAGACATTTGGAACGTTTCCGTTTCAGACGGTCTGACAACAGTTATATCTGGATGAATCTGGTGCTGATACGTTATGATCAGCAACTTGATACTGAGCTTACGGAATTTGCGTATGCCCTTGCCGACATCGATGAAGAAGTAATGAGGGAGGGTAAGTATATACAGGCCATGAAGGAGGCTGAAATCTCAAAAGAGGAGAGCCGCCTGAAGACACAGTTTGTAAACAATATCAGCCATGATATTCGCACCCCTCTTAATGCCGTAGTTGGCTATTCGCAGCTTTTAGCACAGGCTTCAGATATAATTACGGAGAGTGAGCGGATGGAGTATATGAAGTATATCGAGTCTTCCGGTGAGCTTCTTACAATGCTTATAGATGACATTCTGAGCATCTCCGATATCGAACATGACATCTTGCGTATAAATCCTCAGTTGTGCTCCTGTAACACTATCTGTGATAAGGCTGTTTCATGCTGCATGATGAGAACTCCTGTAGGTGTCAATATGTACTATCGATCTGAGTTCGAGGATAATTTCTGCATACGTACTGATCAGAAACGAGTCCAGCAGATTCTTATTAACATGATTTCCAACTCCTGCAAGGCAACGGTAAAGGGAGAGATCAGAGTGGATTGCCGAAGAAGTGCCAAGCCGGGATATATAGACTTTGTGGTTTCTGATACCGGGACCGGTGTGGCTCCTGAGAAGGCCAAAGAGATTTTCAATAGGTTCGTGACCATAGATGACAATAATTCCGGTCATGGTCATGGTCTTGGTCTCGATATATGTATGAAAATTTCTAAAAGAATGGGCGGAGATATCTGGCTGGATCAGGAGTATAAGAACGGAGCCCGTTTCGTATTAACACTACCATCCAATATATGAATTTGTTGTTGACTTTATTTTGGATTGCAGCATTTTTGGTGTTCTACACTTTTTTCGGTTATGGCATAATAGTCTGGATTGCAGTAAAGTGCAAAGAGCTCGTATCAAAGCCGGAGAAGTTTTCCATTGTGGAAGAGTATCCTGAAGTGACTCTGTTGATTGCCGCATACAATGAAGCTGATATTCTCGATCGTAAAATGGAGAACTGCGCGAGTCTGAAATATCCCTCCGACAGAATCCGTTTCGTGTGGGTAACAGACGGTTCCACAGACGGGACACCGGAGGTACTCAGGAGGTATCCAGAAAATATCGTCCTTCATGAAGATACCCGTGCCGGCAAGAGCCATGCTCTTAACAGAGCCATCAAGTTTGTAACCTCTCCCATTGTCATAATGACTGATGCCAATACTATTCTTAATGAGTATTCTATATATTTGATAGTAAGGAAATTCGATAATCCCAAGGTGGGATGTGTGGCAGGGGAGAAGAGGGTGCTTTCCATCGGAGAAAATGCAGCCTCCACAGAGGGACTCTATTGGAAATATGAATCTTTCCTCAAGGAACTGGATGACCGTCTGAACTCTGCAATGGGAGCTGCCGGAGAGCTTATAGCACTTCGTCGCGAGCTCTGGCGTGAGATTCCTGCGGATACGATTGGTGACGATATGTTTCTCTCCATGGATGTCCTTAGGAAGGGTTATAAGATTGCCTATTGCAAGGAGGCCTATGCGATGGAGATGCCTTCTGCTGACATTGGCGAGGAACGCAAGAGAAAAGTAAGGCTTGCGGGATGTGCACTGCAGAATGTATACAGGCTCAGGGATTTGATGAATCCATTCAAATACGGTATAACCGCGTTCCAGTATGTCTCTCACAGGGTATTCCGTTGGATTGTATCACCGGTCTGTCTCATCCTCATGTTGTTGTTCAATTTTTTTGCAGTGCTTGCCGATGCACCTCTCTTTTACCATATTGTTTTACTACTGCAGCTCCTTTTCTATCTCGCTGCTTTTGCAGGTATGATATTGGACAGGAAAGAGAAGGCAGGCATATTACGTGTCCCTTATTATTTTCTCTTTACTAACTTTACTATGTTTGCAGGCTTTGGGTATTTGGCCCGCAACAAAGGAAACGGAGCTTGGGAAAAGGCTAAAAGGGCATGAAAAGAAAGATTTTCGTTCTGGTACTGATTCTGATACCATTTGTACTGCTGTTCCTTTATTTTTTTCTGTTGAACAGCCGTCCCGGTACACCGCTGCCTCTTGCTGAACACTCAAAAGGTGAATTGAGAGTGGCTACTCTTAATATTAACTGGCTTGGATTCAATAAAAAAGCCGATGCTACGGCACGCCGGCTTGCCTCCTCAGCCAAAGAGAATGCAATAGATGTACTTCTGTTGCAGGAGTACAAGGAGCATTGGAATTTCAATAAACGGGAGTTTGCAGCGCTCTTTCGCAAGGAGTATCCCTATTTTTCAATTGAGGATGAATGCGTGTGCCTCTCCAAATTTCCTATTAAATCCCATAAAAGGGTGAAATACAGCGATATGTCGGGAAGTTTTTCGGATATAAAACTGGCCCTTGACAAGGATTCTGATTTGAGGATTTTCGCTGTGCATCTGGTCACCACGGGTATTAACAACTTTTCGGGCGATGATGTTGAGATAGTGGCACAGGGGGTGTGGAGCACTTACTTCGGAAATAGTGAAATCAGGAGGAACCAGGCGGTATCGCTATCAGAAAAGATAGGCTATGTAAGGACTCCGTTGCTCGTTATGGGTGACTTCAATAGCGTTCCAGGCAGTTTCCCGTACAGGAAGATGTTATCCGCCTCGCTGAAAGATAGTTTCCTCAGCAAGGGTAAGGGAAATGGCTCCACATACCGCTACCTGTATGATCTGTTCCGGATAGACTATATTTTTTATAACGATGATCTTGAGTGTATTAGCAGCCATATCGTTGATGATGAAATCAGTGACCACAAGATGGTGGTTTCGTCATTTGTAATTAAAAATATATAAGAGCACGATGTTTAAGTATGATGTCTCTGTAATAATACCTGTCTACAATACTGAAAAGTATGTGGCGGATGCAATTAACAGTGTTCTGGACCAAAGTCTCGATAGTGTGGAGGTTATCGTGGTGGATGACGGCTCGACAGATGGCAGTCTGCAGGTTCTCAAAGGGTTCGGAAATAAGATAAGGCTCATCTCCAAGAAGAATGAAGGACAGGGAGCGGCACGTAATGATGCCCTTAGGATTGCCAACGGTGAGTTTGTCTATTTTATGGACAGTGACGATCTGATTGAGAGGGATACCTTGAAGAAGTGTGTCGACAGGTGTAGAAGGGACAGTCTGGATTTTGTATTTTTCGATGCACTATCGTTCGGGGACGGTGTGGAAGTCGCTTCCTCCCACACATGGTTCGATTATCATAGGGCTGCACTTTATGAAGATGTGAGTGACGGCTGCAGTGTCGCTCTGGATATGCTTGGAAGGGGAATATACCGCTGCTCTGTTTGCATGTCGCTTTTCCGTCGCGATTTTTTGAGAGAGAACGGGATAAACTTCCCCGTTGGAATACTTCATGAGGATGAATTTTTTTCGGCAATAGCATATGCCAATGCAACTAGAGTTTCCGGGATACCGGAAGAGTTCTACCGCAGAAGGGTAAGGGAAAATTCAGTAATGACTCTCTCTTTTTCCGAAAGAAATCTGGAGGGTTATCTGAAGACACTTGAGCTAATAGAGCCTCTCTCTACTACAGGACAAAGAGAGAAACTGGTCAGAGAACTTTCTAAGGCGTTTGTACATTCTGTCATGTACAACTCCTGGAACCTCCCTTTGGCGTCCAGAATCAGGGCTGCGCGAAGGATTGTAGCGCGATACCCGTATGCTCTCAAGCTAAGACCTTTTGTTTCGATGCTATTCAAGAGGTCTGTTCAATCACTTTTGCCATCTGGGCGTTCCAGCTCAGGTGCATAATGGATTCTCTGATGCTGCTGCCCGGAAGATTCATTCCGGAGAGAAATTCCGCCACTTTACCAACATCTATTGCAGATTCGTCAGCAGGTACCTTGAAAACGTATGGTGCACTGTCGAAATCGTCGTCCTGCTCGGAGTAGAAGAACGAAAGTCCGCGTGCAGCGTATTCGCGGTTCTTGAGTGTCTTGATAGATGTGATGCCGCTGCGGTGGCGTGCCAGACTTCCTACTGCGATATTTGCCCATTCGAACTCCTTGTCGAGTGATTCACCATACATAGGCCCGAGAATCTTCACACGGTCGCCTATTCCGTATTCTCTTGCCATTTCACGGTAGCTGTCAATGATTTGTGGTATTCCGTCCCCTATGATATGAAGTTCGCAGGGTACATCGCTATGCAGCGCCATGCCCTTGATAAGCCTGTCGAGTCCGTGCCAGTTATGGATATTGGCTACTGAGACCATCCTGAGCTTGCCTGTAAAATCTGTTTGAGGGCAGGAGAGGGGCACGCAGCTGAAATCTATACCGTTGCTGATGTGGATAACCGGCCTGCCGTAAAGCTTGTCAGGACCGCTGTAGAGTACGATGTGGTCACATAAGCTGAAGAATCTCTTTCTGAAGATCTTGTCTACCAGCAGGGTAGTGTTCATCATCACTCCTTGTCCCTTGAACTCGGCATCGTACGGATATGTCGGAATCTCTACGACACTCTTTATCCCGTTTCTCTTCAGACTATCCATCATTCTGATAGTAAAGGGGTCTGAGTTGAAGTCGTAACGTATGTAAACTGCATCATATCTGCCTTCAACTGCATGCTTTACGATATCCGAGTAGTCGATTCTCTTGCGCAGTTTGGCCTTCAAGCCGCTGCCGAAACTGCAGATTGGGATGGAATCTACGGTTCTGTATTTGGTGCCGTCAGGGGCAATTTCGAGAGTGCATAGCGATACATCCACTCCGTTCTCTTTTAGAGCTGAGCACTGAGCATAGATCTTTTTAGAGATACCGCTGTGAGCAACAAGGCTATGGAAAACCAGAAATAGAAGTTTCATACGCGTTCCCATTTTTTGGTTTCGGGGTTGTATAGCTTTATTACCCTTGCAGGGTTGCCCACTGCCACACATGCATCCGGCAGGTCCTTGGTCACGACACTTCCTGCACCCACCTGAACTCTGTTGCCAATTGTCACACCTGCACAGACACACGAGTTGGCACCGATGAGGCACTCGTCTCCGATCTTTACAGGTCTCAATGTAAGTCCCTGTTCGTTCCAGTCTCTCTCTCCATCTTCGAATGTGTGGTTGAAACCGGTAATGTGGACATGAGGTCCCAGCGAGGTACTCCTGCCTATTTCCACAGGTCCTACCACTACACTGCCGATACCAATGCGCGATTTTTCTCCGATAATAAGGTCACCTGCACCGTTGTTAACTACTGCAAAGTCCTCGATAATAGCCCATTTGCCAAGTACAAACTTTCTCCATGGAAAGAGATCCAGCCTTGCCTTGCAGCACACCTTGGAGCCTCTGCCCCTTTTATGGACAAGAGGATTTACAAAGAGTCTGGTCCAAAGACGCGGTCTGGGGTGTTTCATGGAAGAGAGTGTAAAGACAATGAACTTCTTCAGACGTGGGTGTGTATACTTGAGGTTTTTAAGATCTGCCATAATTAATTGTTTTTCAGTGATTCATATATGGAGAGTACTTCATTTGCAGCTTTTTCCCAAGAGAACATCTTTATTCTTTCTTCCCCGTACTTGACAGCTGCATCTCTGTAGTCGTTGTCATTCTCCAGCCTGAGCATTGCGGAGGCGATGGTTTCAGGCTTGTAAGGGTCTGCGTAAACGGCACCGGGTCCTGCGATTTCAGGAAGAGCCGACTTGTCAGAAACGATGACCGGGGTCATACAGCCCATCGCTTCGAGTTGTGGAATGCCAAAGCTCTCTCTGAAAGAGGTGTATAAGAATATAGATGCACCACCGTAGAGGGCTGGAAGCGCTGAGTGGGGCACATATCCCGTACACTCGATTTTGTCTGCAATCTCCGGTTTACCGATTTCGTTGAGGTATTCAAGCATATTTTCGCGGCTCAGGTCTGCTACCTTGAGAGGAAGTTTTCTCGAAGACCTCTCCAGATAGAGCGAGTATGCCAGAAGTGTCCCTGCGGTATTTTTCTTAGGGGCTGTAGCACCCAGAAACAGCAGGTAGTTCCTCTCAGGGGAGGCAGCACTCAGGTTGAACTCCTTGCCAAAACCGTTGTATACTACGGTGACTCTCTCTTGAGGAAGTTTCAATCTTGAGTCAATAATCCCCTTTTCGTATTGTGAGACAGTGATTATCTTCTTGCATTTATTGACAATCTTTGGAATGACAAAACGACTGTAGATGCGTCCCATCCTCTGATAGAGTGATTTGCTGGAACCGTTTTTCTGTTTTTCCAAACAAATCACATCATGGAGTGTCAGGACCAGAGGAACGCCTGCAAAGAGCGGGGCTGTGTTGCTGGTACAGTGCAACAGATCTGCCTTCACCCTCTTTACAGCTGCAGGAAGGAGAATCTGTTCCCAAAGGGGATAGAACCCGCTTCCAAGTACCTCGATATGAAAATTTTCACTTTCGCTAAGGCAGACATCCTCCCCGGGAGCCACAAATATCCAATACTCGTTAGTCTTGTCAATTCTCTGGAGAGAGCGTATTATCTCCAGAGCCACGAAATCCATTCCGTGTTTGCTGCGTCTGAAAATGCGCTGTGCTTCTATTGCTATTCTCATTGTTGATGGTCTGTATGAATGAAAGTGTCCTTATTCCCTTTCTTGCCGAAGATGTTCCTAAGGGTGGCGCAGAGCATTCGGGGCACATAGGTGGTTATAGATGCTATATGTTTTAGTGTTACCCATTTAGGTAATTCGAGCAAAATCGCAGTATAGAGAATTACTGTTCCCCCGATAAAGAGAGACATAAGAGGGGAGCCTGCCACTGCATAGATAATTGCAATCAACGGCAGCATGGTAAGAAGCAAAATCCTCGGAGGAAATGTCCATTGGATGAGCTTGTCCGCATAACCGATTTTGAACTTTGCATCGGGAAGCTCTCTAAGAGCCTTGCCTATCAGGTAGTATTGGGATGTCATCCAGCGCAGTCTCTGTCGGCGCAGGTTCTCTATGCAACGGGTCTTCTCGTCGAGGATATCTATGTGATCGGCATATTCGACGAACAGACCATCCTTCAGGAGCATCAGCTCCATCTCCTTGTCTTCGCCACAGGTGGCCAGTCTGGAGACATTTTCATAAAACCACGCATAGGGTATGGCGGTTCCTGAACCAATGAGAGCTGATGAGAGCCCTACGGAACAATGTCCGGCCCTGAAGATTTTGTTGTTCACCTCTTCGAATATGGCGTCTGCCACAGCAATGGGCGTGTCGATGTTTTTGGCGCACCTGTGTCCCTGAACTACGGTATTCCTGCCGCGGAGCATATCGTTCATATCGCTCAGAAAGGTGGGGCTTACAATATTGTCAGAGTCCAGTATGACTGTATAATCGACTGCTTGAGGACCGAGATATTTCGCAGCGGCGCAAAGTGATGCTGCCTTGGTGCTGTTGGTAAAACTGACTTTAAGGACCATCGCCCCTTCAGAACGGAGCAGCTCGTCAGTGTGTAGGGACATGTTGTCAGATATTACCAATATGCGAAACTTCTCCGTAGGATAATCCTGATTCATGGCAGCCTTCACGGTATCTAAGATAAAGGCATCGCTCTTGTACGCAGGAATCATTATGCAGAAGGAACTTTTCTCTGTAGAAGACTCTCTTGTGCTTCGGTACATGAGCGCGGCCACTGCGAAAAAGAAGTAATATGCAGCAGGAAAGACAAGCAGCAGAATGAGTATGATATGGACTATGATCATGACACTTCACCCCTCCTTTTCATTCTGATGAAATCGGCGTTAGCTCTGATAACTGCCCCGGCAGATTTGAAACGTCCGTGGAGCATGTTGATTACCCAAGATTTGGAAGATGAGATATATCTTGTGAAGAGAATTGCCTTTCTTCTTTGACTTCCCTTGAGGTTTCTGGATGCAAAGATCAGACGGCTGCGTGTCATGTAGTAGGTGAAGACAGGACCGTGTCTCTTGGTAGTCATGCTATCCTTGTGGTAGATGGTACAGGCGGGTTCGAAGTAGATGAGCCACCCCTTGTGGAGAAACATCATTGCCCAGTCGAGCTCTTCGTAATAGAGGAAATAGAGTTCTGGCATCGGTCCTACCTCTTCAAGAGCCTCTCTGCGTACCATCATTGCAGCACCGTGAGGGAATGCTGTCAGGCCTGGCTTGTCGAATGAGCCGTCGTCCCTCTTTCCATAACCTGTCATCTCGTTCTTCATCCTGAAGCCATGCATAGGAGTGTAACCGGCATACTGAATGACGGATTTGTCTGAATAGAAGCAGATTTTAGGGGAGATAATGCCTACAGCCGGTTCTTTTTCCATCACCTTGCACAGCTTGTCGATGTTGTCTTCGAGGATCTCCGTATCGTTATTGATGAAAAAGAGCAGGTCTCCGTTGGCTTTATCCAGAGCCAAATTGTTTCCGCCGGCAAATCCTAAATTCTGCTCACTTCGGATTGAGATTATCTGCGGAAATTCCTTTTGAAGCACTTCGGCTTCGTTCGTGGCAGAGCCGTTGTCGACAACGATTATCTCAAAATCACACGATCGAACATTGGTGATAATGGAACTTATCATTTTTTTGGTCAACTCCAGACCATTGTAGTTTACAGAAATAAAAGATACCATGTTATTCGTTTTCCTCCATTTTCCCTTCTATTTGTGGGCTTATAAATAGTATTGAAAGTGACATGTAAACAAGAATGCTGTTCGGGAACTGTGTGAAGACTTCGTTATTGGTGGACATAACGAAAAGACCCATGACACCGGAAAGCAGGCCGGCACATATTCCGGCAAGGTGCTTGTTCTTCAACTTGAAAAAGACAATGTATGCCCCTTTGGCGAATATGAAGCACATTACGCAGATGTAAACAATCAGCCCGATTATTCCGGTTTCGACCCATAGCTGTACGAGCCATGAATCTGTGGGGTAGTTGGTTACGGGTGAATAGTCCCCATTACGCTGTGCCCTGCCTGCGCTCATTCCCAGTCCGTTCCCGAAAGGCAGCTTTTTCATGTGCATCCTGAGAGCTCTCTGATTATCTTTCCTGACCTGATATGAGAGGTCTTCAGTTCTGTTGAAGATAGTGCGTGCCCTCCTTATCTGGGTGTTGCTCTGTCCTATATCGGTAAAGGCAAGAATCCCTATGGCAGCGGCACATACTATTGAGATTGGAATCATCTTCTTGAAATCCTTAATTAGTACCAGATATGCCATTACGCCTGCCACAGGCACTGGTAGGGCACTCCTTGTTCCCGATAAAAACATGCCGATACATGCACATCCTGCCACTGCGAAATAGTAGATTTTCTCCTTTAAATTACTGCCATGCATTCCGGCAATAGCAAAGACTACAGTCGACATACCCATGCAGCCTCCGTAGTTTGCAGCATCCGAGAAGGTCGAGAAGTACCTGGTCCCGTAGTAGATGATGTGGGTTCTCTTGCCGTCCATGACATTGAGAAAGTAGATATCTCCAGGGGTCCATCCTATGTACTTCTGATAGAGGACTTTTATAAATGTAATCAGCACGAAGACAGACCATATTCCTAAAAAGAGTTTAACCCTTTTGAAGTTAGTGATTGCCAGCTGGGTTATTATGACGACGATAAAGAAATAGAGGGCCATGCTGCGCACGGCTGACAGCCATACACCTATACTCCTCATATTCGGGTTTATCACTTCGACAAGACAGTAGAATAGCCAGACCCCTACAGCTACCAGCAAGTCAGGCGTGATTTTGTTGGTGCACTCCTGCCTCTCTCCATAAAAGTGTGTCAGTATTATTATGGCGATGTTGAATGCAATCGCGAAATCCATCATCAGACCCATTGACTGCCCGACTATATAGTGTTCGAGAACCGGAATTGAGAAGTCTGCAATAAGGATGAATGAGAGTGAGAGGAATCTGTTGTCAAAAGCTTTGGTGATGATAAGTGCGAGTATGGGTGCCACACAGATGACCGCTGCCACAGGTATGTTGCCTGATGATACGAGAATGCCTGTCACCAATGCCAGAATGGAGGCGACAATCCACAAGAGAGCTGTTTTCCACTTCTGAGACATTCTCTACTATACTTTGGTGTCATTTCCAAGATTCCACAATGAGAATCTCATCTTGTGAATTCTGTTGAAAGGTGGCAGCATTCCTGTAAATGACCCTACTGTGTCGATATCGCTGTTATTGAGTATTACGCAGATATTGTTGAGCTTGTTGAAGCGTTTGAGTTCGCCTATCATCAGGGAGTTCATACCTGTCCAGTCCCTTTGTGAATCGACTATGAGGATATTGATTGCCGAGGTGTTCAGAACCTTGGTGGGGAATGAGGCATCCTTGAGCGGAGGGTATTCTACGATTATGACGTTGGTCTCCGGCATTGCATCCATATTATCTTCATTCACACTGAAATCGTATATTGAATTTGCTAAAAGGTAATGTTTCGAGTAGCTGTCGAAGTCCTTTTCCCAGTTTACCAGTACAGGTTTGGTGTCAAGGGTTTCGAAATACTCGAAAATAGCCCGGCTGATTGTGGATTTTCCTTCGCCCTTGCAGACACTGAAGACATTGATTATGTTCACTGTCTTGTCTCGGTTGAAGAAGTTGGTAATCGAGTTGCCCAGCTGTCTCATGGAGAGATTTCTGCAGATGGTCATGTTCTTCGACTCTCCCTTTATGGTAGGGAATGCACCGATTACAGGCAGGTGGAGCAGTTTCTGAGCCGTGGGGGAATCATAGGGCTTTCTGTTGAGCTCGTCCAACAGTATGACTATTCCGCAAATGAGGATAAAGGTCAGTACGAAGGCAAGCATCATGTATACTTTTTTCTTGGTCTTTTCGGGATTCATTGCAACTGTCGGAGGGGTGAGGACTTTGAATGTGGCAGATGTGAGCTGCAGGTTCTTCTCCCTGAGTTTGGCATCGTTGAGTGAACGCAGGTTGGAGAGGTAATTCTGCTCGATGAACTGAATCTCTCTCTCTTGTCTCTTGATGGATGAGCCCACGGGGGAGAAGCGTTTAACCTCCTTCTCAAGCTCTTTCTTGTTGTAGTGCAGGATTGCCAGTTCGGCATCAGCTTTGGACCTGATCAGCAGTGCATTGACCCATTGGGTAATCATCAGATCGTTAGAGAGTCCCTCTTTGGTATATTGGCTGGAACTGATATTGCTTCCGATGGTCTTGAGTTTATCGCTCTCCTCTTTGATCTTTTTATTGAGCTCTTCATTCCGTGTACCTGTGCTGTCTGCAGAGAGTTGGGTGTAGAGTCCGTTGATGGTGTGAAGCTGTTCGATGAAGGAGGCATTGTGGGTAAAAATGGTTGTCATGTGTCCCATTTTGTCTTCCAGCAATTTGAGTTCTTCTTCGGCTCCGTCTCTCTCCATCATGACTCTCTCTATGATTCCGTCGAGATCTTTCTGGCGTTCGGCTACCATTTTGGTCTGCTCCTGGTAGTTTATGACACCGTTGTCGATATAGTATTTTGTCAAGTAGTTCTCTTTGTAAGTGAGATTCTTGTGGATGGTCTCGAGCTCCTTTTCGAAATATTTCACCACTTCGCTTGTCTGCTGGTACCTTATTGCAAGATATTGTTTTACAAACTCTGTCTCGAGAATGGTTATGGTGTTGTATGCCACGAACTTGTCGTCGCAGCTGTAAGAGAGCCTGAGCATGTCGGAGTTTCCCACTCGGTTTACTTCGATGTTGGAGAGGGCTTTGAAACTGTAGTGCTTGTGATTCCAATGGAACATCTGTTTGAACCAGTTGTCTCTGGTCGAATCGAAGCTGTTCAGGTAGTTTTGATATGTTGCCTCTTCATCATCCTGTACTGTCAGATCTATAACCTCTTTCGTAAGGATTCTGCGCAGCTCTTCTGCCGTCTGGGGTGTCATGTACTCGCCAATGTTATCGCTCTCCAGATGTGAGATGTTGCGGGCAAGAAGACGCAGAGAGACATTCTTGAGGGTGGATTCAGCCATTATCACACTCATGAGGTTGTCAATGGCGTTGTTCACTGACATCCAGTCGTTGGTTCTGTTCTCGGAGGCGAGCACATCATATCCGGAAACAATACCTGTGTAGATTGTACTGCTTGATTTGTAGATCTTGGGCTGCCTTGAAACTACAACGTAGACAAGAATTGCTGTGATTAATGGCAATATTGTCAGTATTATCCATTTTTTGGCCAATACCTTTATGATGTTCTGCAGTGTCTTCATACTCTATTCCTCTTCTTTCTTCACCTTTTTCACTTTCTTTTCATTCTTCTCTTTCTCCTTCATCTCCTTCTTTCCATCTTCAGAAACACTCTCCTCTTCATCCTGAGGTTGGGAAGCAGATGGTGTGGCGATCTTAATAATCTTGGTACAAGATATGACTTCGAGGCTTAGTAATGCCTGATTTACCTCTTTTTTCACCCTTTCGTAGTCCTGAACTGCGGCAGTTTCGTAACTCTTGCTTCTGTAGAGGACTTCAGCAGTTATCTTGTTGTTTACAAAATCCTTTTCTGCAAAGTCGTATTGTGCCTGTGCAAGTACAAGTCTCTCCGAGGCGCTTTTGAGTGTATTGATGCCCGAGATGATTTCGCAGTAGAGGTTGATTATTTCCTTCTTGATGTTGTCAAGTTCCGAATCGCGTCTGGCCTCTGTCTGACTGAGCTTTGCCCTTGCCTGACGCACCTTGTTGGCGGTGTTGAACACATCAGAGATGGGAATGTTCAGTGTGACTCCGGCATTGAAGTAGAGGCTTTTCTGTTTGGAGCTGCTTCCTATCCAGATGGGGTAACTCGATTCATTCTGCAGAGCTCCTACCATGTTAGTGTTTCCATAGCTTGCAGATGTAACGAGCCTTATCCATTCAAGAGGTTTGAGCTGTTCAGTAGTTATGGCACATCTGTAGTACTCTACCTCGTTGTCATAGTACTTGACGGCATTGGACATGCAGAATGCGTTGTAGTAGAGGGTATCAAGGGGAGGAAGTTCGAGTGTCATGTAGTCCTCGACTGTCATTGAGTTCAGTATCATCACGGTACTATCCACCCTGACCTTCTTTACCTGAAGTGCTTCTTGAGCACTTAGAAGAGCAGCGGTGAAAAGTCCCACTATCAATACTAAAAACCTCTTTCTATCCATTACTTCCTTGAATTACTTTTTTTACAGTGGCAAAAATAAGTTTAATGTCGTATGACAGCGACTCCTTCTCAGCGTATAGATTGTCAAGTCTTATGCGTTCAGAGGGAGGCATGTCGTCCTTGCGGGGATCGGTCTGCCACAGTCCGGTAAGGCCTGCACTTGCCTTGAATCTGAGTCCGTCATCATCTGTGGTGAGCAGTTCCGCCTCATCAGTGGAGAGGGGACGGTTGCCTACTATACACATATCTCCCTTGATGATGTTGATGAGCTGCGGAAGCTCGTCAAGGCTGGTCTTTCTCAAGAATTTTCCCAATTTGGTGATTCTGGGGTCATTTTCGATCTTGATGAAGCAGCCTTCGAAACATTTGTGCCGTTCCGACAGGTAGACGTCTTCTCTGACTTTGTAATTGTCAGCATAGAGGTAATCATTGCTGTGGAATGTAACCTTATCTTCTATGGTGTGGCCTTCCAGTCGCAGGTAGGTATTCATCGAGTGGAGATTGGCAAGAAGCCTGTCAGCCCCTTTTTTCATTGTGCGGAACTTGTAGATTTTGAATTTTTTCCAGTTCTTGCCTACTCTGACCGATGTGTACACAGGCATCTGTCTCAATTCAATGAAAATTGCAACAGAGACCGCAAGCATTACGGGCAGGAGAACAATGAACGCCACCAAAGCTATGGATGAACTCAGAAAGCGCTTCATCGGCTGTATAATGTGATTAGTTTTTTTGTTCTTACAACCAGCTCATCAGGATTGAACGGTTTTGTGAGGACATCATCAGCTCCCTTCTGAAGCAGCGATATACGGGTAGATGAGTAGAGTATGCTTGTAAGTGCCACGATGGGGCCTTTGAAGCGGGACCTGATGCGGGCTATCATTTCGATGCGGTTATCCAGGTTGCTCAGGCATACATCAAGTCCGACCACTATAGCATCTGTGTAGGGCAACTTCTCAAACAGTTCCTCTTCCGTCGTCACACATACGCAATTGAACTCCTTATGAAAACTCTCCTTTATTACGTCTACCAGAAATTGTTTCTTGTCAGCAATTAATATGGTACTTTTCTGTGTCATTGGTTATTTCTCCCCCCCCCTTGATCTGTGAGACCTGACTTGCGATGCGTGAGTATAAAAGTTTGGCGTTAATTGGTTTGGTAAGGTAGTCATCGGCTCCCATTGCCGAGGCTCTTTTGACCTCTTCGAGTTCGCTCACAGCCGATACCATTATGATTTTTATATTGTCCATGCTTCGTTCTTCTCTGACTGATGACAGGAAGGAGAAGCCGTCTATACCTGGCATCATTACATCAAGCAGAAGAATATCGGGGTTGTCTGTCTTTATGCTGTCCAAAGCCAACTGGCTGTTGTTGTATTGTATTACCTTCTTGAATCCTACCGGCTCAAGTAGCTTCCCTATCAATTTCGTGTTGATGGGTATGTCATCAACAATAACTACCGAGATATCGCTACAATCGATATCTTTCAAAGCTCCTATGTCCATTTTAATTAGTTTACGTGGATTAATCGTGCAAAATTAAGAAAAAAATCAAAAGTTTGTTTAGCAAATGACTTAGAAACGCCTTTTTTTGGCATTTGCAGCCCATTTTTGTATATTTGCGCTGCTTTGTAAACTACCTTTATTTTGACCTTGACTTCTAAATATAACAGGCATTTCTTTTATCTATTGATTTACTTTTCTCTTTTCATCGCGGTTTCATGCGTTGGAAGGGGGGAACGTAGTGTCATTGATGCAAATGTGCTTGTCTATTGGCCTACTGACGAAAGTGACCATGTCTACCACGAATGGACCTCTTTTCTGAAGCAGGAGTTGCGAAGGCATGGTGTCAGGGGTGATGTTACTCTACATTTTGCACATGTCCACGAGAGGTGGGAGAGCCTGGAGAGGTCTATGATGAATGACCTGGTCGTCTCGTTGCGCTCTCAGGGGAAGATGCCCGATATCATTATCTCTTACGGGGATGTAAACCGCTGGCTCATTACCACCAACCAAAATTCTGTCATATCCTCCATTCCAGTGGTCTGTTTTGGCCTCTCTGATGATAAGTTCCTACCATACATGTATGACCTACTGGAGAACAAATACAATGGCGGACGTTTCAACGATGTGGTAAATATACTCTCTCCTCTTCATCTGAAGGAGAATATTATGTTTGCAGACTCCCTCTCTCCGATTCTTATCGACTATATACGAAAGCCTGAATACTATCTGTTGGCCAATAACAGGTTCATCACCATGCTGGATGTACCCAATCTGTGGTGTGACAGTATAAAATATAATATGCTTTGCCGCCAGGCAGATGAGATGGATACTGCCCGTTTCTACAATAACCTTGTCCCGAAGGTGGATGAGTATAATCTGAAAGATATAGCGGCTATTCAAAAAAGGACGGTCTTCTCTTGCCGCTCCATCATGGCTCCGAAATGGAGTATCTCGAAAAAAGCAAGCCAGATAGCTACTACATGGGCATTCTATCCTCAGAAATCCCCTAATCTTTTTATTCAGTCGAAGCATGACCAAAAGTCAGAAAATATAGTAAACTCTTCCACTCTTCTGCCCTATTATACCATGGTGGCGGAGGATTTTCTTGTAAATCAAGAGTGTATCGGAGGGTTTTTCCCCGATTCCCAGACTCAGATCAGGGATGCTGTCTCTGTTGCGGTACGCATTCTTGAGGGTGAGGATCCTGACAGTATAGGAACTTGCATGCATGAGGCCTCCTATAATATTAATTGGGATGTGGTGAGACCTTTGGGTCTGGATGTCAACAATGTTCCGTGCGAAGTCAAGCTTCACAATGTCACTTTCCGTGACCGTCAGCCACATAAGGCCAATGTTTATAGGTGGATATTGATTGTCTTGATTGCAACTGTTCTGATTTCCAGTACTGCCTATCTCACCTATTATGTAATAAAGTCACGCAGGGACAATTTGAAAATCAGGAGGTTTTCTGAAGATATTTTCCGCTTGAACGCTATTCTCAAGCGTATTATGGATATTACAGACTTCCATACGTGGGATGATTATGGCTTCTGGGGAAAGGAAGACTGGTCTCGTCTGAAAACCAATAATTTCTTTATTGAGAAGCTCAGGGACTTCATTTCCATTACCACACCCGGTAACCACTCGCTCCGTCTGAACTGTTCTATAGATGGCAAGCCATATCACTGGTACTCTTTGATGATGACAGTGAGCAAGAATGAAAATGACGGGACTATAAAGAGGAGCGGTTTTATTGTAAATATAGACTCTATTTTAGAATATGAAACGAAGGAGGCTGAGATTAACCGCCTTAAGACCTCTGTCAAGACTCGCGAGGGCTTTATTGCCTCAATGAACCACGAAATTAGAACTCCATTGAATTCGATAGTTGGTTATGCGCAGCTGCTTTCTATGCCACAGATGCCTATTGACGAGGATGAATTGGCAGAGTATACTGAGGCTATAGATGCCAATTCAGCAATTCTTCAGCACACTCTTGACAATATCCTCACCACTTTGAAAATCAGCAAGTCGGCAGTCGTTCCTATTTATAACAAAGTCAATATTGGTGATTTACTGAAAACTATCTGTTCTGAGCCGGTGCTGGATGTGGGTTATTTTTCCAAGGGAAGGCTAAAGCTGATCGAGGGTCCGGCAGATCTGCTGGTGACAACCGATTCTGGCATGCTGACTATTGTGGTAGAGAATCTTATTTCGAATGCAGTCAAGTTCTCGGAATCCTCTTCGGATATTGTCGTGGGATGGAACAGGTCTTTCGAAAAGGGCTGGGCTGCCGAGATTTGGGTAAGGGACTATGGTACCGGGATAGAACCACAATATCAGAAACTCATTTATGAAAGGTTCTTCAAGGTGGATAGTTTTACCACAGGATGTGGACTGGGACTTTTTATATGCAAGACATTTATAGAGCTGATTGGTGGCAGTATCTCTGTTGAAAGTTTCAAGGGCGAGGGCTCTGTTTTCAAGATTAAATTGGGGAAATGATGATGAGCAAGATGAATAAATTCGGTAACAGGGTAGTGTTGATTATTATCATTCTTTTTCTGGCTCTTAGCCAAAATATGGCCGCAAAGGGACAGAAAAAGGATATCTTGTTTCTGGTCCCTTATCACAACAAGACTCAGATATGGCAGAGTTTCACCGAATCTGCAAAGAAGGAGTTTAAGGACTCTACCCGCTACTCTCTCCATTTCTATTATGTGGTGACCAACATTAATAACTATGTTCATCTCAATGAGTATGCCCGTGATGAGAGGCAGATTATTTTGAATGCACTCGAGGAGATAAAGGAGATGGAAATCAATCCGGACATGCTGATAATTCATGGTGATCATCTATCTCACTCTGCAGCCCGTCTTGATGAACCGATTCTTAGAAATACACCTACCATCTGCACCGGTGTGGTAGATCCCAACTATGGCGATCTGCTGGCCAAACGGCCTAATGTGGTGGTCATGGAGTCGCGTCCTGCCGTAAAGGAAAATCTTGATTTTATCTGTGCTTTAGGTTATCCAAGCTATGTGTTAACTGTGATGGACAGTACATACGTGGATGATTGTATCAGAAGGAGTTTTCTCGCTCAGGTGGGCAATGATACTCTTCATTACAGACCCAATCTCTATCTTGAGCAGCTGGACAGAATTTCATCTCCCCGCAAGAGAGATAAAAGGATTACGCTTTTCCCCATAAGTATCATGAATCCTCAGAAGAATGACCGCCATCCTGAGAAACCCGGCGGTTTTGAACTTAACTGGATTTTCTACACCCAGCAGCAGAGTACCTCCTTTCTTCATATCAAGAATGATGTCTATTCAAATATGGCGATGAATTATAATATCGGTCCATATTTTGCGATGACTCCCGAGTATTTCAATCTTCCGCTTTTAAATCCGATGAATTCATGTATGGGGGGCTATTTTACCCCTTTCCCATCTATGTGGGAGCAGACACATCCCATTGTGGATAAAATACTCTCGGGTACTGCGCCTAAAAATATTCCATGGGTGGTATTGAAAAAGGAGTATTGGCTTGACTGGAGAATATGCAAAAGGGTGCACAATTATGCGAGCGAATTTCCAGAGGGTGTCAACTTTGTAAACCTTCCTTTGTCAAAAAAATCTAAGACGCTTTATTGGATTATACGTCTCTCCGTTCCATTTATCGTGATTCTATTTGTCATTTATGCCATTATTCTCCCTGCTGTTGTTTTTGTCAAGCAGAAAAGAATGCATAAGGGGCTGTTGAACAAGGCAAAGGAAGCAAAGAGGTACGAACAACAGGTGGCTTCTATTCTTTCTGAGTTGGATTCATACTTGTGGCAACTATATAAAGACGGGACTATAGAATTTTCTGATACATTTTATAAGGATTTCAATATTCCGATTAAGGCGTTTCCGCTGGATACTGTTTTGGAGAGAACACATGAACCCGGGCGAAGCTCCTTAAAGGCAATGCTTATGAAGGGCAACTTCGATGGAGGTGCTGACCTGGAGGCTCTGCTTGATCTGCCCGGAACTGATTCTGTGAAAGCTGTCCGAATCCATATGATATGTCTGCCGGCTGAAGAGAACGGTGTTGCTCTTAAGGCTGGTTTCTTCTATTTCGATGAAAAGACCCACTATCGTAATGAAGAACTTCACAAGGTCTATTCCCGCAGTGAAGAGATTTCCGAGAAGGAGAACTTTCTCGCTTCAGTTTCCCCTGAACTGATAGAACCTATCAAGAATATAATAGGCTATTCCAGATTGTTAGCTCATAAGTTCAATGTGCTCTCTGACCAGGAGAAGGTCAATTGCGGGGAGTCTCTCATGAGGAACAATACGCAGCTTCTTGGCTTGCTCAATGAGGTCTTTGACAGTACCAAAGGCAAGTCGGATGATGATCCACGCTCTCTTGCGCCAAATCTTGTTTCGGAACTTTTGGATGAGGTTCTTATGAACTTTGCCATCAGCACTCCTGTCTCTGTACAGCTGATTCCGGGACCTTCTGGAAGCCAGATTGTCGTTAACAGGTATGTCTTCATTCAGGTCGTGAATATTCTTATTTCCAACGGACTGAATTGCTGTAAGGGGGATATTTATGTCGGATGGCTTGAGATAGAGGGGGATGTGGTCGTCTTTATAGAGAACTGTGATCCTGATATTACCAACTGCCGCCGAATGGTCGAATCGATGGGATGTAGTGTATCAGTCGGAAAGATGGGCCCCTCAGGGGGTATCCGACTTGAAATGGTATTCAAGAGAAGTTAGTGTTCCGAGGATTTTACAGATATTTTCTCTATTTTTGTAATTATTCGTAATATCTGTGATTATGAGGAAAATGAATGTTTTGAACAATTTTGTTAGAACCCTGCTGGTTGCATCTGCTCTGTTAGCTGCGGTGGGGTGTGCAAGAGAGAGGGACTTCGAACCTTTGGAATCCCAGGTCAGAAATGCCGGCGATGATGGAGTGGCCGCATACAGGATTCCCGGAATCGTCAGGACACCGAAGGGAACCCTTATTGCCGTTTATGATATGAGATATAGGGATTCGTATGATCTTCAGGGGGATATAGACATAGGTATGAGCAGGAGCACCGACGGTGGAGCTACATGGGAGAAGATGAAGGTCATTATGGACATGGGTGAGTGGGGTGGACTGCCCGATGAACTCAATGGTATAGGTGATCCTTCAATTTTAGTTGATGATAATACCGGAAAGGTTTTCGTAGTTGCAGTGTGGACTCACGGACTCTCTGTGGATACGCGTGCGTGGGGACATGTGGGCAGCGGAATGTCTCCATTGGAGACTGCACAGATAATGATAGTATGTAGTGAAGATGACGGAGTGACTTGGTCAGAGCCTCGCAATATTACCTCGCAGGTGAAGAATCCTCAGTGGAGATTCACTCTGCAGGGGCCTGGAACCGGAATCACAATGAAGAATGGAACGCTGGTTTTCCCGTTACAGTACAAGGATGAGAACGATGTTCCCCATTCTCTGATAATGTACAGTACTGATGGAGGTGAAAACTGGCGCAGTTCGGAATCGGCACCTTCGCCCAATACGACTGAATCGGCTGTCGTAGAACTTGAAGATGGAGTGCTTATGCTCAATATGAGGAATGACCTGCGTCAGGGAAGGGCGATCTACACCACATCCGATTATGGTGCTACTTGGAGGGAACACCCTACGTCCAGGGGAACACTTAAGGAGCCTGTATGCATGGCTTCGCTGATTAAAGTTAAGGCTGAAGACAACTTTACGGGAAAGGATCTGCTTCTTTTCTGTAATCCTGACAGCTGGACCCGACGCGAGAACCTCACGATAAGAGTATCTATGGATATGGGTCAAACGTGGCCGGACGAGTACACTTACAGGGTAGATTCCCTTCTGTCGTGGGGCTACTCTTCACTGACATTGGTGGATAGGGATTTGGTAGGGGTACTGTATGAGGGACTTCATACACATATGGCTTTCAAAAGCATAGACCTGAAGGACATAATTAAATAGTTTGATATAGATGCCATTTAAACTTGTTTCACCATTCAGGCCTACGGGCGACCAGCCCGAAGCGATTAAGGAGATCGCCTCTTCGATTGAAGCAGGTGCACCCTCTGTTACGCTTATGGGTGTGACCGGCTCCGGCAAGACTTTCACAATGGCAAATGTAATAGAGAGACTTCAGCGTCCTGCTCTTATTCTGAGTCATAACAAGACACTTGCTGCTCAGCTTTACGGGGAGTTCAAGGCTTTTTTCCCGGATAATGCCGTAGAGTATTTTGTCTCTTACTATGATTATTATCAGCCGGAGGCATACCTGCCTGTTACGGATACATATATTGAAAAGGATCTGAGTATCAACGATGAAATCGAGAAACTCAGGCTCAGTGCTACCTCTGCACTTCTTTCGGGACGCAGGGACGTGATTGTTATATCTAGTGTCTCTTGTCTCTATGGAATTGGAAATCCTTCTGATTTTCATGAGAATACGATAAAGATTTCAGTAGGGATGAAGATCTCCAGAAACAAGCTCTTTTATAGGCTTGTGGATGCACTCTATTCTCGCAATGATATTGAATTCAAGAGAGGTACCTTTCGTGTAAAAGGTGATACGGTGGATATTTATCTTGCATATACCGACAGTGCGTGCAGAATCGTCTTTTTCGGAGATACCGTTGAGGAGATTTCCATAACAGATCCTCTTACCGGTGCTGAATATGAATTCCCGGACGAAGTGAATATCTATCCTGCCAATATCTTTGTCACTACCAGAGAGAGAACTCTTCAGGGAATCAGGATGATTCAGGACGATCTGGTAAAACAGTATGACTATTTTCAGGAGATTGGAAAGTCTTATGAGGCAAACCGCCTGAAAAAGAGGGTGGAGTACGATATTGAGATGATAAAGGAGCTTGGGTATTGTCCAGGCATAGAGAACTATTCGCGTTATTTTGACGGTAGGTCGGCAGGGGAGAGACCATTCTGTCTGCTTGACTATTTCCCATCGGATTTTGTTACCTTCATTGACGAGAGTCACGTGACTCTTCCACAGGTCAAGGCAATGTTCGGAGGTGACAGGTCGAGAAAGGATATCCTTGTGGAGTATGGATTCAGGCTGCCTGCCGCAGCGGATAACAGACCTTTGAAATTTGATGAGTTCGAGAGGCTTATAGGTCAAAGAATCTTTGTCAGTGCGACCCCTGGGGATTACGAATTGCAGTATTCGGATGGTCTTGTCGTGGAACAGGTTATCCGTCCTACAGGTATCACGGATCCACCGATTGAGGTGCGTCCTACACGAAATCAGGTGGATGATCTGCTTGAGGAGATTGAAAAACGCAGTGAGGTGGACGAAAGGGTACTGGTTACCACTCTGACCAAGAGGATGGCAGAGGAGCTTGAGAAATTCTTGAGTCACAGGGGAGTACGTGTAAGGTATATCCATTCTGATGTCGATACGCTTGAAAGGGTGGAGATAATTGAAGACTTCAAGGCAGGTCGGTTTGACGTGTTGGTAGGAGTCAATCTTCTTAGGGAGGGACTGGATATTCCGGATGTTTCGCTTGTGGCGATTCTCGATGCCGACAAGGAGGGATTCCTTCGTTCTGACAGGGCATTGACACAGACAGCCGGCAGGGCGGCACGAAATCTGCACGGACTTGTAATCATGTACGCTGATACCATTACCGGTTCGATGCGCAGGACGATAGAGGAGACTGAGCGCAGAAGGAAAAAGCAGCAGGAGTATAACCGGATCCATAATATCACACCCACGCAGATTAGGAATGACAGGAAGAATACGCTCGCCCCGCAGCAGGGTCGTTCAGAAGGTGTCGGCTACCGGGAAGGTGTACCGGAGGGCAGTGTCTCACTTCTTAATGATGACCCCGTCGTCATGAAGATGAGCCACAAGGAACTGACAGCTGCCATCGAGGCTGCAAGGGCTAAAATGGAGGCAGCGGCAAAGGAACTTGATTATCTGAGTGCTGCCAGATATCGTGATGAAATGTATCAATTAATGAATCTTGACAAATGATAGAAAATGTGTTGAATGAGATAGTCTCAGAATATGATGAAAAGGGAAGGGAAGAGGTAGAGTATGCTTTCTCTTTGGCAAAGGAGTCTCTGGAAGGAAAGACAAGGGAGAACAGACACCCGTTTATAGAGCATCCGTTAGGCGTGGCGAGGATCGTCGCAAAGGACCTTGCGCTGGGCCCCGAGTCGGTAGCAGCTCTTTTTCTCCACGAGGCCTTGCGTTTCAATCCGGAACTTGCAGATTCACCAAAGGTGAAGAGGTTCTCAGCGGAGATTACCGAAATGGCATGGGGACTCAACAAAATCGCTGCTATCAAGCCTAAGGAGACCAAACTGGAGGCTGACAACTACAAGCATCTTATTCTATCATATTCGAAAGATCCACGGGTCACCCTTATCAAACTGGCAGACAGGCTGGAGGTGATGCGAAACATAGATCTTCTTCCTAAATCATCACAGGAGAGGAAGGTCATGGAGACCATGTTCCTCTATATCCCGATAGCACACCAGCTTGGACTCTACAACATCAAGCAGGAGCTGGAGAATATCTTCTTTAAATTCACCGAACCTGAAAAGTACAGGGAGATTACCAACAAGCTTGCAGCAACGGAGGCTGACCGCCGCAAGATGATCACTTCGTTTATTGAACCGCTCAAGTCAAGAATTGCTGCTGAAGGAATTAAGGCAGTCATCAAACAGAGGACAAAGAGCGCATACTCGATTTGGAAGAAGATGCAGAAGCAGGGAGTCACATTCGAGGGGGTGAAAGATCTTTTAGCAATCCGCATAATTATTGATGCACCGGATGACATCTGGGCGGAACATGACTTGTGCTGGAAGGTATATTCCATTGTCACAGAAGAGTACAAACCTGATGTAAATCGTCTTAGGGACTGGATTACGGTTCCGAAGGAGAATGGATACGAATCTCTCCACACCACGGTGTCGGATAGCTCGGACCACTTCGTCGAGGTGCAAATCAGGACTGAGAGAATGGACAGGGTGGCTGAAAAGGGAAATGCGAGCCACTGGTCCTATAAGGGAATAAAGGAGCAGGGAGAGGTGATGAACTGGCTTTCAGGTGTAAGAAATATTTTGGAAAACGGTTCTACCACATCATATAACAGTTTCGCAGGAACGCTCTCGGATGAGGTCTTTGTCTTTACTCCTGACGGCACATTGAGAAGATTCCCAAAGGGGGCCACAATACTCGATTTTGCTTTTGGAATTCATACCAATCTGGGACTCAGGTGCTCAGGTGCGCTGGTGGATGGAAAGCCGGCATCTATTAAGCAACTCCTCAAGACTGGTGAGGTCATTGAGATCAAATCTTCCAAAAATCAAAAACCCTCTGCGGACTGGCTGAATTTCGTGGTGACGAGCAAGGCTCGCAACAAGATTCGTCTGAAGCTGCGCGAGGAGCAGCTTAAGGTGGCTGCCCAGGGACGCGAGATGCTTGAAAGGAGGCTCAAGAATTGGAAGCTGACTCTGGAGGATGAAGATATACAGATACTGAGCAAAAAATATAAACTGAAGAATATCAGTGATTTCTTTGTCGCCATTGAAGATGGTACTATTGATGTGATGGAGGTCAAGTCATTCCTCGCATCAAAGGAGGAAAACAATGATGCCATAAAGACGGATGCTTGTGCATCCGCACAGCAGAGCGGGAACTCTTCAGGAGCCAGGTCAGGGGATGACTATATTGTCATAGATGAAAAACTGGGCAGTGTAAGTTATCAGATGGCAAAGTGCTGTAATCCCATTTTCGGGGACGAGGTATTTGGTTTCGTCTCAGTCAAGAATGGAATCAGGATTCACAGGATGAGCTGCCCCAATGCTCGCAGACTTATAGAGGAATACCCTTACCGTATCCAAAAAGTCAAGTGGAGGGAAGATGCAAAGGAGGGAAGTTTCCAGACATGTATCAAGGTTACGGCGTACGACAGTTCGGCCTTTCCGGCCCTTACCGAATGTGTTGCCAAGTTCGGTGGTTCTGTCCGATCCAGCTCTGTCGAGGCTCTTACCGGAAGGAATGCCGGAATGTTCAACATCCTCATACAGGTATTCGTAGCTGGTAACAGTGTCCTGGACAAGATTCTTTCACAGATGAAGAAGGTCAGAGGTGTGGTTACAGTAAGGAGAACAGTTAACAGATAAGAGTTAAGATGCTATGGATAATGGCTTTATACATATAAAGAATGCTCGTGTGAATAACCTCAAGGGGGTGGATATCGACATACCGAGGAACAAGTTTGTGGTTATAACCGGTATATCAGGCTCAGGAAAGTCATCGCTTGCCTTTGATACTCTTTTTGCCGAGGGGCAGAGGCGATTTGCACAGAGTCTCTCATCCTTTGCAAGGCAGTTTTTAGGCAGGATGACAAAGCCTGATGTGGAGAGTATCACGGGTATTCCTCCAGCCATTGCCGTAGAACAAAAGGTATCCACGAGGAATCCACGCTCGACAGTGGGCTCGGTAACTCAGATTTACGATTATCTGAGACTGCTCTTCGCCAAGGCAGGCAAGACCTATTCGCCTCTATCGGGCAAACAGGTCAAGTGTGACGATCACGAAAGTGTCATTGCCGAAAGCATCAGGTATGCTTCATCTGAAGAGTTTGCCGGTGATGTTATGGTCATTCTCAGTGATATCGGCTGGCAAAAATGTGAATCAAAAGTGGAACTTCTCCTAAAGCTCAAGGAGGAGGGCTTCTCGCGTCTGGCCATGGTCACCCCTGATGGCCGCATGAGTGTGCTTCGCATCGACAGGGTCATGCAGGGGCTTGACACTTATGTAGATAGTGACATTTTGCTTCTTGTTGACCGTTATTCATCCGGAGAATTTACTCAAAATGATACTGCTACACTATCATCAGCCCGAGACTCTCTCACCACGGCATTCGATAAGGGAAGAGGTTATGTCAGAATACTCTTTGTCAATGAAGATATGGAGGTTAAAAGGGATGACAGATACTCTTCATTCTTCGAGGCCGACGGATTATTTTTCGAAGAACCACAGGAGTGGCTATTCAATTACAACAGCCCTTTGGGTGCTTGTCCGGTCTGTGGCGGTTTCGGTAAGACCGAGGGCATAGACGAATCTTTAGTAATTCCCAATCAGGCTCTCTCAGTCTATCAGGATGCCATAGCATGCTGGAAAGGGGAGGTGATGAAACACTTCAAGGAGGAGGTTATATTGAATGCAGAACATTTCGATTTTCCTATACACACTCCTTATAAAGAGCTGACCGATGAGCAGAAAAGCGAGCTTTGGCAAGGCAACTCGTATATTACAGGCATTATTCCCTTTTTCAAGGAACTTGAAAAGAAGAGGTACAAGATCCAGAACAGATATATGATTTCCCGCTACACAGGACGTGCTCACTGTTTTGAATGTAACGGAAGCAGACTGAGAAAAGAATCCCTCTATGTCAAGGTGGGTGGAAAGAATATTGATGAACTGATGTCCATGAGTATCAAGGATCTCATTTCGTTTTTCGATAATCTCAAGCTCTCCGCTCACGAGGAGCAAATCTGCAGAAGGTGTCTCGGAGAAATTAGGCAGAGACTTTCCTACATAGACAATGTAGGCCTTTCGTATCTTACCCTCAAGCGGGCATCCAACACACTTAGTGGAGGAGAAAGCCAGAGAATAAACCTTGTCAATTCCTTGGGAAATTCGCTTACCGGATCGATGTACATTCTCGACGAACCAAGTATCGGACTTCACGACAGGGATACCAAGCGGCTTATAGGTGTGATAAAGGGTCTGCGGGATCTGGGCAACAGTGTCATTGTCGTAGAACACGATGAAGAGATTATCAGATCTGCCGACTATCTGGTGGATATCGGTCCACTGGCCGGGAGCCATGGCGGAGAGGTGGTCTATTGCGGTGCGCCGCCTGCAGATAATATTTCCGACACAGAGAGGAATCGTCTGCTGGAAAAGTATCCCAAGTCATTGACTCTTAAGTATCTGCTTGGTGAAAAACAGCTTCTTTCCCCTGCTTCCAAAAGAGAGTGGAGGGATTATATTGAAATCAAAGAGGCATGTGAAAACAACCTCAAACACATAGATGTGAAGTTTCCGCTTAATGTTCTCACTGTGGTAACAGGAGTGAGCGGTTCGGGAAAGTCTACCCTCGTAGGGGATATTCTCTATCCTGCCTTGAACAGGCACTTTAAGCAGACAGGACCCAATCCGGGATCCTATATGGCTCTGACAGGTGCACTTGACAAGATTTCCGCAGTAGAATTTGTGGACCAAAATCCCATAGGCAAGAGTTCCAGATCAAATCCTGTAACATATATCAAGGCATACGATGAAATCCGCAAGCTCTTCTCGGAACAGCCTTACGCAAAGATGAACGGATTCGGGCACTCCCATTTCTCTTTCAATATCGACGGAGGGAGATGTCCGGAGTGTCTGGGAGAGGGTGTCATCAAGATATCCATGCAGTTCATGGCTGACATCACAATGACCTGCGAGTCATGTGGAGGGAAACGTTTCAAACCTGAAATACTTCAGGTCAGGTACAGAGACAAGTCAATCTCGGATGTGCTGGATATGAGTGTCGACCAGGCAATAGAGTTCTTCTCTTCACAGGGTGACCCCGCTGCATTGAGAATTGCATCCAAACTCAAGCCTTTGCATGATGTAGGATTGGGTTATGTCGCTTTGGGTCAGAACAGCTCTACCCTTAGCGGTGGCGAGAGTCAACGAGTCAAACTTGCCTATTTCCTTGGCAAGGAATCTGACTGCAGACGTACCTCCTCACCTGTGCTGTTCATCTTCGATGAGCCTACCACAGGTCTTCATTTCGAGGACATCTCCAAGTTGCTCCAATCCTTTGACTCCCTGATAGCCAAAGGACACTCGATAATCGTGGTAGAACATAACCGATATGTAATCAAGGCAGCAGACCATATCATAGAACTGGGACCTGAAGGAGGAGATGAAGGAGGGTATCTGCTATGAAAAGGCTTTTTCTTATAGCAGCCATCCTCATGTGCACATTGACACCGGTACGGTCACAGTATGATACGAACCGTTTCATGAATCTTGGAAGGCAGGCTCTGATAGACGGCAAGTATGCTACCGCTATCGATAACTTCAATATCCTTCTTAGACTCAATACCAGACAATATAATGCATATTTCTTCAGAGGTATCGCAAAATATAATTTGGGTGACTACACCGGTGCTGAAAGGGATTTCGATCAGGCGCTCCTGATAAATCCTATCTATACTCCTGCATACCATTACAGAGCCATAGCAAGAAGCATGTCCGGCAAGTATGAAAGTGCTCTTTCTGACCTGGAGAGAGCTGTCGAGATCAGACCCGACTACTACGGGCTCTACTTCAGCAGAGGTGTCACCCATCTTCTTTCACAGCAATTTGACAAGGCGATTGAAGATTTCAACATGTTCATAAAATGTGAACCCAAGGAGGTCGATGCATATCTGAACAGAGGCGCCTCATATCTATATTCCGGAGATACTCTCGCTTCATTGAAGGATTATGACAAGGCAATAACGCTCAATAGCTTTGAGCCTGAGGGGTATATCAGAAGAAGTAGGGTCTATTCGCTGATGAAGAGATACGATGAAGCTCTTTCCGATCTGGACCATGCAGTGGAACTCGACAGCACCAACTCTTTTGCATATTTCAACAGATCTATAATCCGTTTCGAGACGAAGGATATTGAAGGGGCAATGGCTGATATAGGCAAGGTTATCGATGCAGATCCGAAAAATGCCCTTGCACTCTATAACAGAGCCATTATGTGCAGTCAGACAGGTGATTGGAACAGAGCTCTCTCTGACTATGATGCAGTCATCTCCATTAACCCTGGCAATGTACTTGCTTACTATAACAGGGCTATGCTTCTTACCCGAATGGAGCGTTACGAAGAGGCTGTGGAAGACCTATCACAGGCAATTGATCTCTATCCCGATTTTGCCAAGGCATACCTGGACAGGTCATATCTTTACGGTAATTTAGGGAAAGAGAAAGAGGCCTATACTGACTATCAGACTGCTAAAAACAAAATAGAAAAATACCGTTCGATAAATGAAAATGGTTCGTTCGAATCTGCAATGGCAGATACATCAGGAAGGTTCGAATCACTGCTTGCTTTAGACTCTGACTTTGCCAAGAGGGATTTCAACGAAAATCTGCTGCAGAACAGGGATGTAGAGATAGCATCTATACCATTCTTCACAGTCAATGCTGCAGGGGAGAACCTTGCGGATAGCGACAGACTTCCCGAAAACCTTGCCGGCAGATTCTCAAGTGCGCTCCTGTCTGACTTTCTGGCATCCATACCGGCACAGGTCTCATATAATTATGACAAAGAGAGTGTGGTGACCGACAACTCCGGTATGATAAAAATGCTTGAAAAGTCGATTTTAGAAGAGGAACTTTCCGGTGAGCAGAAAGCAAAGACTTATTTTGCCATAGCAGTGCTTGAATCGGAGTCAAGACAGTTCAACAAGGCTCTTGAGAGTTATGACATGGCCCTTGCCGAGAGTACCTCTGCATCTGATTCGGCATTCATTCTTATGAATAGAGGAGCATTGAAGGCTGGAATTATCGATTTCATCTCTTCAATCGAGTCCAATGTCAGAACCCTCTCGTTGGATAATGCCGGAACTGCAAGAGCCAGAGTCAGGGACAACGTCGTGAGTGAATACGATTATTCCGATGCTATCGCGGATATGAGAAAAGCAGTGGAGCTTCTGCCTCAGATGCCCTATTTTCATTACAATATTGCCAACCTTCTGTGTAAAAACAAAGATCTGCCTGCAGCAGTGGCTGAATATACAGAAGCTCTGCGACTCTACCCGGAGTTCCAAGAGGCATATTATAATCGCGCTCTTATACATATTTACATACAAGAGCGCGAAAAAGGTTGCATAGACTTGAGCAAGGCAGGTGAGCTTGGAATCAAGGATGCCTACAGCGTGATAAAGAAGTACTGCTCGACGAACAGGTAACTTAGCATTTTCCTGATAGCTTGTCAAGTGCGAGTTTTACAAGGTCTTTCATCAGGGGTTTGTAGTCGGGATTTGCCTGTTTAGCATATCTGTGGGCGATAATCAGACAGATGGTCGCACCATCGTGGCCCAGATGTGCTGCCATGGCAGCCAATGCGGATCCCTCCATTTCGAAATTGGTGATCTTCCTGCCCTGGAATTCAAACTTTTCGAGCTCTTCCATAAGGTCAGGATTTACCAAGGGGAGTCTTACCACTCTGCATTGTGGACCGTAAAATCCACCGGCAGCGATAGTCATGCCGGGTATGGTGGAACCCCTGAAGAGTTCTGTAAGCCTTTCAGAGGCCTTCACGAAGTAGGGAATGGGAAGGTACTTGTTCCATGTAACCTGCTTGAGGAATGATTCCTCGAAATCTTCAAGTGCAATGTTCTCCCTGCCGGCGTACCAGTTTATAAGGCCATCGAAACCGACGGATATTTCTGAAAATAGGTAGCCTCCAAGCGGAATATCGGGCTGAATTGCTCCGGATGAACCGATTCTGAGGATGGTAAGCCTCCTATGCTCGCTCTTTACCTCTCTGGTTTGGAAATCTATATTTGCGAGGGCGTCAAGTTCTGTCATGACTATGTCGAGGTTATCGCAGCCGATACCTGTGGAGAGAACCGTGAAACGGGTACCGTTATAGATACCGGTCGCACTTCTGAATTCTCTGGATGAGCTTTCATTCTCAATGCTCGTAAAGAATGACTTCACAAGGTCTACTCTGCCTGGGTCTCCTACTAAAATAACATTGTCAGCCAGATCTTCAGGTCTGAGATGCAGATGGAATATGGTTCCATCGCTATTGATAATTAATTCAGAGTCTCCTATACGTGCCATAATTTTTCTCTTTTTATTGGTAATATTCCTCAAAGATAGATAAATTTGCACAAAAATAGATACTATGATACAACGTATTCAGACTTTATTCCTGCTTGCAGCGACAGGATTGCTTGTCGCCATGTTTTTTGTTCCTATGTGTTATGTGGATTCCGAAGGAAGCAAAATTTTTTATCACGAATATATGCCGCTGTTTTCCCTGCTGATGGTATCGGCAATACTTTCGATTATCAATATATTCTCATATAAGAACAGACTTCGTCAGATCCGCACATGTAACCTCAACTCCATAATCCTGTTGGGTTTCCAGATTTACATAGCAGTACTGGTCTTTACACGTACGGAAATGAGATTTTCCGTTACCGCAGTCTTTCCTGCAGTTGCAGCTATTCTGACATTTATCGGCATGAGATATGTGGCAAGGGATGAAGCCATGGTGAGGGCCTCATCGAGTCTGAGGGATTATAATCGCAAAAAGAGAAGATGAACCTTCCTCTGTTTCTTGCCCGTAAGATGAAAGGTGGCGGAGTCAGTTCCGCCAGCAATACTATTGCGCTCATATCAGTAGCAGTCAGCATATTCGCAATGGTATTGGCTATTTCACTCTCCGAGGGTTTCAAGAAAGAGATTGCTAAGCGCTCAGTGGGATTCAATGGAGAGATTCTGCTGATCCCTCCCGGACAGGGCTTTTCGAATGACAGGTATCCCATTGAGGCGAACCTTTCGTATATTGATGAGATCTCCTCATTGGAGTCGGTCTCTTCTGTTGAAGCAGTGGCATATAAGCCCGGCATGATAAAGAATGACGACAGACTGCGCGGTGCTTTTTTCAAGGGGGTGGACTCCCTCTATGATTTGTCATTCTTTGAGGAGTCGCTCTCTCAGGGCAGGATGCCTGATTTTTCCGGCAAGAAGCCTTCCAATGAGATTCTGATTTCAGAGAGGATGGCTGCTCTGATGGGGTATAAAGTCGGAGACAAAGTTACCGCCTACTTTATAGGGGATGATGTCAAGGCAAGACGTTTTGTCATATCCGGACTTTTCGATATCCGATTCGAGGATCTGGACGAGCAGTTCGTGCTGGCTGATATCCGTCATATCCGGCGTCTTAACGGATGGTCTGAGAATGGCTCATCATCTATTGAAGTGAAATTATCCGGAGGAAAAAGGGATGAAGTGGCAAGTCAGATTGGAGAGATCATTATGGAGAGGGACATAACGATGCAGGACTCTCCAGTGGCGGTATGTACAGTCGACGAACTATTTCCGGTCCTTTTTGACTGGCTCTCTTTGCTGGATCTCAATGTATTGGTAGTGATAGTCCTGATGATTATCGTAGCGGGAGTAAACATGATAACCGGCCTGCTGATTATTCTTTTCGAAAAGACCTCTATGATAGGGCTGCTCAAGTCGATGGGAATGAAGAACAGGGATGTCTGCCTTCTCTTCCTCTATCGTGGCGCACAAATAGTGCTCAGGGGAATGGTATGGGGAAATTGCATAGCCGCTGCAGTTCTTCTGATACAGAAGTACACACACATGTTCAAGCTCGATCCCATGAACTACTATGTGGATTATATACCTGTTGATTTTAATTTGGCAAATATTGCCATTATCAATGTCGGAGCATTCCTGCTGATATCTGCAGTTATGGTGATACCATCCCTTGTAATATCAACTATTTCACCAGACAAAAGTCTCAGAGTCGAATAGACTGTTCCCTATGACAAAGGCTGACCTGGATATCAGGGTAGTTCTCCTTTATCCATTCATATACCCTTTGGGCGCAGAACACTGATCTGTGCTGTCCTCCTGTACAACCGAATGCGATGGAAAGATCTGTAAATCCCCTTTCAATGTATCTGTCGATGTGTCTTCCGGTGAGGCTTTTCACCTGTTCAAGGAACTTCATGGCGAGTTCACTCTTTTCAAGGTATTCTATTACCGGTGCGTCAAGCCCGGTAAGGCTTTTGTACTGAGGCTCTCTGCCAGGGTTCGGGATTCCGCGGCAGTCAAATACATATCCGCCACCGTTCCCTGTATCGTCGAGTGGAATGCCTTTTCTGTATGAGAAACTGCAAACTCTAACTCCTAAGGAACACCTCCTATGCTCTGGGAAAAGTATGTACTTTTCCTGATAGGCCCCAGGCAGTGCTTCTAAAAGAGTACGGAGATAGGGAAACTCGTTCATTATATCCATTCTGGTGATATCTTTTATATTTTCCAGAGCCGGCCCGATACTGAGGATGAAGTGGCTCTTCCTCTCGATGAGGCCTCTGAAGCCGTATGCCCCTAACACCTGCAATGTTCTGAACAAGACAAACAAATTTACGGATTCTTCAAATGCCGTGCGGTCTGTCTTCCTGAATTCAGAGAGCGAGTCGATGTAGGTACCCAAAAGAGCTTTTCTCAATTCGGAAGAGAAACCGGCCCTTGCCTGCCAAAGGAAAGATACGATATCGTATTGGAGAGGCCCCCTTCTTCCACCTTGATAATCAATAAAGTAAGGGTTACCATTGTAAATCATTATGTTTCTGGACTGGAAATCCCTGTACATGAAGGTATTGCTGTTATATGCAAGAAGTTTTTCGGCCAGTTTGGCGAATTCATCCTCCAGATGGCATTCGTCAAAATCGGCAAGTACGAGCTTCAAGAAGGAATACTTGAAATAGTTCAGGTCGAACATGATGGATCTTCTGTCGAAATCACTGATAGGATAACACCAGTGGTCAAAGTCGAATCCTTTTGAACCTATACATTGGATAGCGGCCAGATTCCTAACGCATCTTTCGAGAAGTGCTAAATCACACTCTCCTGAATCTATGAGAGAAAAGAGGGATGTATCCCCGAGGTCCTGTTGAAGATAATGGCTCTCATTGCTGTCAACTGCATATATTTCAGGGACAGAAAACCCAGCCTTGAGGAAATGCTCTGTCATCCTGATGAAGGCTCTGTTCTCATGAAGAACTGTGCCAATGACACCAATGGCACTGCTCTTGTCTTCCTTGCAGATAAGTCTATAATATTTTCTGTTGCTTCCTGATATTGGAAGCGGTATAATTTCCAGACTTTTGTCCGTACCGAAGTGCTGTGCAGCGAGTTCCTTTAATCTTTCCATAGCGCGAAGATATACCAAAAAAAGAGCCGGCGCAAACTTTCGTCGGCCGGCTCTGCTTGTGATAGGTGTATTTATTTAATTATTAAAGAAAAATCAGCTTTCATTGATTTTGCTGAGAATTTGTAATTCTTGTTCCACAGGCCTTTGTAATTGACAGACTGTGCAGAGCTTGTAGTGAATGTGGCATTTCCTGCAGGGAGGAATGATTCACCCGCTTCTGTATCATAGTATACAGATACGCTGTTACCGTTGATGCCATATATACCGAAGTTGATAACCTTGAATGAGTTGCCTCCCTGAACTGTACCTTCTGCAGGAGTTGCAATACCGGTTTCCTTATTCAGTGTATATGCAGGCATATAGTCTTTCATCATTGTGTACTGTCCGTTTGTGCTTACAAAACATGCCCATGTGGGAAGGTATCCGCTGGGGTCATCCATAACTGTAACACCTGACATGAGGTTGAGTTTGCCGTCTTCTACCACACCTACTGCAGGAAGTGCAAAACCATCTTCGTCAATGTGTGAAAGACCGAATACGCATACCTGTTCGGGAGCCATGTTGTAGTCTTCTACATAGATCTCACAATCGAAAGGAGTGTCGAGCACTTCGTACTTGAGAGACTGTCCGTCAGAGAACCATCTGAGGGTCTTTTCGAATGTTACAGAGTAGTAGCCAAACCATGACTGAGCTTCCGGAGTAGGTCCTTCGTATGCGTCTGTAGTAGCTCTTGCAGAGAATATTTCGCTGTCTACCTTACCAGCCACATCGACTCCTGCGAGATAAACTACATACTCGGTAGAGGGAGCGAGTCCGGTTGCAGGTTCGTATTCCTTGCTTCCTTTCTGGCAGCACTGCTGTACGCCGCCATAATATCTGATGATGTACTCGATCTCTTCGATCATGGTTTTTTCAGTGTACTGATCGAAGTACTCTGCAGGATAAATTGACATGTAATAGTAGTGATTTTCGTCAGATACTGTCACTGTAGGAGCCATTGTAGAGGATGTGACAGCAGTGATTTCGATAGTGGCATCGAAAGGAATCTTCTTTGATTCGATGGTATAGTGACCGTATTCAGAATCCTTGTAGAGATTGTCTCCATTTACGGCTTTAACCATAAGAGTGTGTGAAACATCTGTCTTGATTTCAAGTTTCACAGTGTTTTCAGATACGTTTCCGGTGAACTGGTCAATTGTACCCGCATCTACCGCATATTCGTATGAGGTGGCATTTTCAACTGCATCCCATGAAATGGTGATACTGTTGGATGTAAAATCGACAACCTTAAATCCAGAAGGAGTAGAGAGTTTGTCGCTTTTTGATGTTTTCTGACATGATGACAATGCTCCCAAAAGAGCAATTGCACCCATCAATGTAATAAGTACTTTCTTCATAAATAGATTCTTTTGATTTTAAGATTGCAAATATACTTTTTTTACGGATAAATAAAAAAAAAGAGAGGTCTGTGACTACAGACCTCCTGTTTTTCTTGGTTTGTCAGAGTTCAGGACTTTAGAGTTCAAGGCATTTGATACCTCTCACGGGCAGAAGATGACTCATTTTTATCTTATCGCCCATACGTATGAAAGTTTTTTCAGGGTCTTCAGTAGAAGGCTCGTCTCCGCTCTTTGTGTATGTTATCTTTCCAGCGGGATGGAATGATTCAGGTTTTGATTCTGTCAGTTCATAGAATGCCACCTGTCCCTGTGCAGGGTTGCATGCCAGGATTGCAAATGATTCTACGGTGAATTTTGATTTGTCTGTCAACTCTCCGGTGTAGGGAGTTCCTTCGCCGTCCTTGAGGCTGTATGCGGGATACTCTCCTGAAACGAATGAGTAGGATTTAGAGTCATCTCCGGTGTTGCAGAAACACATCCATGTAGGGATATAACCCTCCTGAGCGGTTCCTATTTCGATACCTGCCATCGGGAGAAGTTCACCGTTCTCTCCGATTACTCCGATTGCGGGAAGTGGCTTTTCAGAGAGTTCATCGATATTCGAGAGACCGTAGATGAGAACTGCTTCTTCTCCTTCGTAAGGCTGGATCTCGACTTTCCTTGTCGAAGCAGAGTCGATAACTTCGTACTTGATATCCTTATTATCAATGTACCATTTTACCATCTTCTCGTATTTGAATTCGTATGTTCCCAACCATGCCTTCACAGCATCAGAGGGACCTTCCCACTTGGTAGTTGTGAACTCTTCCTTAATGATACCGCTGATGGGCTCTTTGCTCGCGTTGAATCCGACTACTGTCACCACATATTTGGTAGAGTGCTTAAGTCCGGTAACGGGAACCTCTTTTTCTCCGTTCTGGAGATGGATCTGTCCTGCTGCCACGCCCTCTTTGATCTTTGCAAGGATGTCGTTTTCAGACATAGATGCGAAAACTTCAGACTCGATGCAGTTCACGGAGTAGGTATCTTCTGATGCAGGGGTAACGGTTACGAGTGCAGAGTTGTTGGTAATACTGTCTACCTTGATGGTAGCTGTAAAATCACCTACAGGGCCGCCCTGTGCGGGGATTGTAAATACAGCATTGTCGGAGTCGGTCTTTCCTTCTGCTGTCGCCTTGATAGAGAAGAGGTGTTCCACCTTGGTGTCGAGTTTGATGGTAGCCTCATTGGTAGTACTTTCACCCTTGATTTCGTTTGTATCCTTGGGATCAACGATGTAGAGGTACTTCTGTGCACCTGCCACTGCGTCCCATGTAAGGACAACTGATTCAGGGGTGATCTCCTTCACCTTGATGTTCTGAGGAGTTGACAATTTGTCTGCGGGCGGTACCTCCTTGTTTTTCTTACAAGAGGAGATTCCGATAGTGAGAGCCAGTATGCTCATCACTGAAACTAATGCTTTTTTCATAAAATTAATTTAACAAAATTTTTCAAACATAAGAAGTATTATTCAAAGATTTTGCCAAACTAATTAAATTACAGTATTTTCTATTTTAGAATCTGTATAAGAATATGTGTAAACAACAATGAAATCTGATTTTAAATTATTAAGAGTCAAATGAATATATAGTTATATAGTTCCATCGAAAATAATTTCCGATTGGACATAAAAAAGAGGGTAACCCTCTGCTTTCGCAATTGGGTTACCCTCAAAATATAGAAACACAAAAATTACTTTTCTATAGCTTTGATTCCTGAAAGATTCTTGATGTTGAGGGGTTTGAAGTTTTCGCCCATCTGGAAGAATTCTCTGGTTCTGTAAGCTGCAGGAGCATCGTTCTTCTTGGTGTAGGTGAATTTTCCTGCGGGATGGAATACTTCAGTAACGCTTTCATCTGAGAAATCGTAGAATGAAATCTGATCACCGTATGCATAGATTGCGAATGAAGTAACAGTGAAAGTGCTCTGGTCGCTGAGTGTTCCGGTATAAGGTGTACCTTCACCATTAGCCATTGAGTATGCACCATATTCTCCTGTTACGAAGTAGTAATCGTTATGTCCATCGCAGTAGCAATATGCAAGCCAAGTAGGAGCATATCCTTCTTGAGCGTCAGCTACCTGAACTCCGGTTAAAGGAAGAAGTTCGTTGTTTTCACCAAGAACTGCAATAGCTGGAAGTGATTCTCCGAAAAGTTCATCAAGGTTAGAAATACCGTAGATGAGAGCTGCATCCTGACCTTCATAAGCTACGATTTCTACCTCTTTGGTTACAGGGGTATCCAGAATTTCGCTTTCAACATATTTCTCTCCGATATACCATCTGAGGGTCTTTTCGAATGTGAAGGTGTATGAACCAAGCCATTCCTTGATTTCATCTGAGGGACCTGCCCAAGCTTCAGTGGTGAAACCTTCTTTGAGGAGGTCGCTGATAGCTTCATTATTGCTGTCAAAACCTACAACCAATGCATAGTATTTGGTTGAGTGTGCAAGGCCGGTAATTTCAATAGACTGTTCACCCTGATAAAGTTGAAACTGACCTGCAGTTACATTAGATACGATAGTGCTGAGGATATCTTCTTCAGAGAGCTGGTTGTAAGTCTCATCATCGATATAAACACATGTATAACCGTCATTGCTATCGGGGGTTACTGTTACCACTGCTGAGCTGCTGGTGATGTCGCTAACCTTGATAGTAGCTGTGAATGAACCTTTCTGTGCAGGGATGGTGAACTGAGCGAAGTCAGAATCTGTCTTGCCGGCAGCGGTAGCCTTTACAGCGAATGTGTGGGCAACGTTGGTAGCAACACTGATGGTAGCTTCATTGGTGGTAGCTTCGCCTTTGAATTCGCCGGCTTCAGCTGCATCAACGATGTAAGCATAGCGTTCAGCACCGCTTACAGCATCCCATGTGAGGGTAACTGATTCAGGAGTAATATCCTTTACTGAGATGTTCTTGGGAGTAGCAAGCTTGTCTCCCTTAGGGTCTTCTTTCTGTTCCTTGTTACAAGAAGAAACCACAGATGTGAGGGCGAGAGCTCCCACAATTGCAAAAATTACTTTTTTCATAAAATAAATAGTTAAAACGATGTTCGAATTGCAAATTTATTCAAAAATTTTGCCAAAGATACTATCTTTCTCCATAATTCAAAAAAAACAATTACCTTTGAGACTCAATTTTTGAATATATGGCAGACGAAAAGATTATTTTTTCAATGAACGGTGTCGGTAAGACTCTACCGCACAACAACAAAACGATACTCAAGGATATCTATCTTTCATTTTTTTATGGTGCGAAAATAGGTATCATAGGTCTTAACGGATCCGGAAAGTCCACTTTGATGAAGATTATCGCAGGGGTGGAGAAGTCATATAAAGGGGAAGTGGTCTGGGCGCCAGGCTACTCTGTGGGTTACCTTGAACAGGAACCTCAGATGGATTCAGACAAGAGGGTCATAGATGTTGTCAGAGAAGGAGTCAAGGATGTGATGGATCTGCTCGCTGAATATGAGGAGGTAAATAACAAGTTCATGGAGCCCATGAGTGACGAAGAGATGAATGAACTCATCGTGCGCCAGGGTGAATTGACAGAGAAGATAGACCATTGTCAGGGATGGGAGATTGATTCCAAACTCGAGAGGGCCATGGATGCCCTGCAATGTCCCCCCTCAGATGCACTTGTTGCAAATCTGAGCGGAGGGGAACGCCGTCGTGTGGCGCTTTGCCGCTTGTTGCTCCAGCAGCCCGATGTACTCCTGCTTGACGAACCGACCAACCATCTGGATACTGAAAGTATCCTTTGGCTCGAAGAACACCTTAGAAAGTATAAGGGAACTGTCATTGCTGTCACCCATGACAGATATTTCCTTGACAATGTGGCAGGGTGGATTTTGGAACTTGACAGGGGAGAGGGTATTCCATGGAAAGGTAACTACTCTTCGTGGCTTGACCAGAAGAGCAAAAGACTTGAGATGGAGGAGAAGCAGGAGAGCAAGCGTCGCAAGACTCTTGAAAGGGAGCTTGAGTGGGTCAGAATGGCTCCAAAGGCCCGTCAGGCCAAATCGAAAGCCCGTCTTGGAGCATATGAAAAGCTTGCCGGTGCAGATGCACGCGAAAAGGAGGCCGCTCTCGAACTCTACATCCCCAATGGTCCCAGGCTCGGTAACAGAGTCATCGAGTTCAATAATGTATCCAAATCGTATGGAGATAAGCTTCTCTTCGAGAATCTTAACTTTGTACTTCCTCCGGCCGGTATCGTAGGTGTGATTGGACCGAATGGTGCCGGAAAGACAACACTCTTCAGACTCATAATGGGACTTGAAAAACCCGATACGGGAACCATTTCGATAGGAGAGACTGTGAAACTTGCTTATGTCGACCAGCAGCACAAGAGTATCGACCCTGACAAGACTGTCTTTGAGACTATCTCGGACGGACTTGATTTCGTAAAGTTAGGCAAGAGAGATGTTAATGCACGTGCGTATGTCTCCCGTTTCAACTTCTCCGGAGCTGACCAGGAAAAGTTATGCGGCATTCTTTCCGGTGGTGAGAGAAACAGATTGCATCTGGCGTTGACACTCAAGGATGAGGGCAACGTGCTCCTTTTGGACGAACCTACCAATGATGTGGATGTAAACACCATACGTGCTCTGGAAGAGGGACTTGAGAACTTTGCGGGATGTGCTGTCGTGATCTCACATGACAGATGGTTCCTCGACAGGATTGCAACTCATATTTTAGCTTTCGAAGGCGATTCGCAGGTCTATTTCTTTGAAGGAACTTACAGTGAGTACGAAGAGAACCGAAAGCGCCGTCTGGGTAATGAAGAGCCAAAGAGGTTCAAATACAAGAAACTGATGGAATAATATAAAATAACGCAATATATATATAATGAATAGGAACGACTATCCTCTGGTGGAGAAGCTGGAGGAGCTCAAAAAGAAATATGCCACGCTCTCTGATATGCTCTCTTCTTCAGAGGCGATGGCTGACATGAAGAAATATATCCAGCTCAACCGCGAGTATAAGGAGCTTGAGCCTATAGTTGCGGCAGCGGATAAGTATATCAAGATTATTACTGATTTTGAAGCAGCGAAGGAAATCCTTTCTGTCGAGAAGGATGAGGATCTGAGAGAGCTTGCAAAGGAAGAGGTGGCTACTCTCGAATCCATGATTCCGCAGATGGAGGAGGAGATCAAGTTGCTCCTTATCCCCAAAGATCCACAGGATGAAAAGAATGCGATGGTGGAAATTCGCGGCGGTACAGGCGGTGACGAAGCTGCCATCTTTGCCGGAGACCTTTTCAGGATGTATGCCAAATTCTGCGAAAGGAAGGGATGGAAACTTGAGATCAGCAGCCAGAGTGAGGGCGCTTCAGGTGGTTACAAGGAGATTATCTTCAAGGTCAGCGGACAGGGTGTCTATGGTATCCTCAAATACGAAAGTGGTGTCCATCGCGTGCAGCGCGTGCCACAGACTGAAACTCAGGGACGTGTGCATACATCGGCATCTTCAGTGGTAGTACTTCCGGAGGCGGATGAATTTGACGTTGAACTGAATATGAATGATATCCGCAAGGATACCTTCTGCTCTTCAGGTCCTGGCGGACAGTCTGTAAATACGACATATTCGGCCATCCGTCTTACTCACATTCCTACAGGACTGGTAGTTCAGTGTCAGGATGAAAAGTCTCAGCTCAAGAACTTTGACAAGGCTCTTGCTGAATTGAGAACCCGTCTTTATAATCTGGAATATGAGAAATATCTCAACGAAATTTCAACCAAGAGAAAGACAATGGTCTCAACAGGTGACCGTTCTGCAAAGATCAGGACCTACAATTATCCCCAGTCCCGTGTGACGGATCACCGTATCAACTACACCATGTATAATCTTCCGGTATTTATGGATGGTGACATTCAGGAGGTTCTCGACCAGCTTCAGATTGCTGAAAATGCTGAGCGTCTCAAAGCTGCTGCAGGTGAATAGTTATGTTGTATCTATAAAAGTCTTACAGTTATGAAGAAAATTTCAGTTTTGATGGCTCTGAGTCTTGCACTTCTATGTGTATCGTCTTGTCTTACAGGCGGTAAGAAAGATGAGCCTAAATTTGACGAGACTTTTCTCTACGGAAAATGGCAGTCAGGATCTCTTTTCTACTCGTATGCGTCGAACCATACGGGCAAGACATGGGATGAGGCTGATGATGTTACGGAAGATGAGGCTATGAGTTTTGAATGGAGTCTTGTAAATGCCGAATTTACCCATATCTATGTTACAGAGATCAGTGCATCCGGAACGAAGGCTTCAGTTCCCAAGGTCTATACTGTCACCACTCTTACACAGGACACCCTTGTCTATGAGGATGACTTCGGCAAGGTCTTCTCTTTCTCAAAGGTAAAATAATCGGGATGAAGTTTTATGAAGAAGTGGGTCAAGGTAACTCTTGCCATTGCCGGATCTCTCCTCACTATAGTGGTTCTGGCATTGGTCGTTGTATGTACTGTCATCTTCACTCCTGAATATATAACTCCGATAGTTAAGGGTCAGCTTGACAAGAATCTTCCCTTCAAGGTGGATTTTTCAAGGGCTGACCTTGTTTTTTTCAGGAGCTTTCCCAATTTTTCTGTTAGGATCAGTGATATTCGTGTCGGGGGGACAGATCTCCAGGATTGTTCAGTCGGACTCTCAGAGGTATTTGTCGATATAGATTTAATGGCGTTTCTCAGAAGGAATGAAATAGTTTTAGAGGAACTGAGTATTTCTGACGGCAAGGTGGATGTCGATGCCCTTCTTGCACTGATGAGTGAAGGAGAGGAAGTGAAAGAAGAGGTGAAAGAAGAGCTGGAAACAGGTTCCGGAATTGGTGAACTAAAGGATATGGTTCCTTTTGATATAGTGGATATCAGGAAGGTCAAGGCTTCCAACCTCACTATATTGTACGGAGTGGATTCTTCAATGAGGGCTGAGCTCGATGGTGTCTCTCTGGATCTTGGTCTGAAGATGGATGGAGAGGATGCAGATGGTCATTTAGACTTTAAAAGTGAGTCGTCTCGTGTGGTGATGGATAGCGAGGTGTGGTACGAATCTCTCCCTGTTGCCGTCATGCTTCCCTTCAGGTTCGCTTTTGACTGTATGGAACTGGGACTGGACAGGGCATATATTTCCGCGGGTGAGTGTACTCTTAATGTTGATGGCTCTGTCAAGGTGGATAATGCTTTACGGTTTGATACCGATCTCTCTTTATCTGTTTCAGATTGCAATATCGCAGACGTGCGGAGAATTTTGCCCCCTTCGCTTTTACCCCTTTTTGATGAGTATTCGCCGGAGGGTCTTCTTAATGTGACTCTTGAATTGAAAGGAGATCTTGCAGATGAGATGCTTCCCTCTGTTGCATGTGAACTCTCTTATGACGGTAATCTCTGGAAGTCAGAACCGGTCTCTCTTGCTATTAAAGCCGATTCGCCAGACCTTAATAAGATTAATTATGATCTTTCTTTGTCTGCAGATCTTTCTCTTGCTAAGTTTAGAGAGTTTCTACCTGATAATATTTCCATTTCCGAAAGAAGCAGAATGAGTTGTGATATCGCATCTTGCGGTTCGCTGGGCTCTTTGGAGCATTTTGATGCCGATGGCATCCGTGCCAAGGGAAGAGTCGCACTCAGTGATTGCAAGGCTGTTTATTGTGATACTCTCTTCTTTGATACCAAGGCGCTTTCACTTGATTTTGATCTCAATGAGAGACTTGCTTTGTCTGTCGATTTTCCGGATCTGGATGTTACTGTGGGCACAGGGCTCTATGCTGTTCTGACTGATGCGGATGTGGCTGTGGATATGGCTAATCCTTTGTCCGGATCTCCGGCCGATTTGAAGTGCAGGTTCTCTTTCGGTGGACTGGACGCTCAGTATAACGATATCTCTGCTGCTGTTCACAGACCCTCCGGGGCCCTTGCGTACAAGGAACAGAAGGATGGATGTCCCACCATAAGATGTGACTATAAATCAAATGAACTCTATTTCTCACAGGATACTTCTATGGTGGTCGAGACGGGCAATATCTCTATCGGACTCTTTTCGCGCAGGGATACAAGTGCAACCACTCTTCTTGCTGAGTGGAATCCTGAAGTGGATGTAGACTTTAAGGAAGGAAACCTCTTTTTCTCTTCGATGGACGAAAGAGTGAGTATTCCGGATATACGTTTTACCTATTTGAATGACTCTCTTTATCTGGATGAGAGCAGAGTGGTTATAGGACAATCTGATTTTGCGTTGAGGGGAGTGGTGACTGCAATATCTGATTATCTGGATGATAAGGGACTTCTTACTGCAGATCTCTCTTTTGTCTCAGATAATGCTGATGTCGACGAACTGCTTGAGCTTGTGAGCGGTTTTGGTACAAATGATGGAGCTGATGAGGGAATAGGCAACGAAGCAGGCAATGGAGAAAATGAAGTGGCAGCTCAGATGGCAAGCGGTGAGATAAGTGAGGAGAGTGAGGTGAGTGGTGATATTGAAGAGAATGATTCTGAGCCTTTTATCGTGCCGATGGGTGTCGATGTAAATTTACATACTGATATCAAAAGGGCTCACGCTTTAGGTCAGGATATAGAGAATGTACGTGGGGAAATTACTGTGAAGGATGGAGTAGCAGTAGTCCGTCAGCTGGGTTTCACTTCGGATGCCGCCAGGATGCAGATGACAGCGATGTACAAGTCTCCTCGCAAGAACCACCTTTTTGTAGGTCTCGATTTTCATCTTATGGAGATTCAAATCGACAAGCTGATAGATATGATCCCGGCTATTGATTCCGTAGTCCCGATGCTTAAATCTTTCTCAGGAGAGGCTGAGTTTCATCTGGCCCTTCAGACCAATCTTGATTCAAAGTATCAGCCGAAGAAGTCTACTCTGTTGGGTGCAGCTTCGATTGAAGGCAAGGATCTGGTGGTTCTCGACAGTGAGACTTTCGATACGATAGCCTCGATGCTTCTTTTCAGCAAGAAGACAGTCAACAAGATTGATTCGCTGGAGGTGGATGTCACACTTTTTAGAGATGAAGTGGATATCTATCCTTTCCTGATAGGTATGGATAACTATCAAGTTATTCTATCAGGTAGACATAATCTGGATATGTCATTCAATTATCATCTCGACTGTCTCTCCCCTGTGCGGCTCGGACTCGATGTCAAGGGCTCATTGGGTGATCTGAAGTTCGCTTTGACTCCGACAAGGTACAAGAACCTCTTCAAGCCCGAGCGCAGGAATGATATTCAGGAGAGGACTCTCAAACTGATGGAGATGATCAACTCATCTCTGAAGGAGACTGTTGTGGAACAGGAACGTCCTGAGTAGATTAGTCTCTTCTGGAGAATCCAAGATAATAGATTAGGGTAGCGAGGGCACTGAGTGCAGAAACCAGATAGGTCCTTGCTGCCCATTTTAATGTTATGGAGGCACCGTTCACCTCGGATGCGGAGAGGGTGTTTGATCTCTCGAGCCAGCTCAATGCCCTGTTGGATGCATTGTATTCAACAGGAAGTGTCACTAAGCTGAAGATGAAAATCATTGCAAACATTGCAATACCCAGCCAATAGAGTCCGGGAATTACGTTTATAAGCAGTATCCCTGCAATGATTACCAGCTGCGAGAGCGTAGATGAAACCTGAACTACGGGAACCAGTGCAGACCTGAGTTTCAGAGGTGCGTATCCTTGGGCATGCTGGATGGCGTGTCCGCATTCGTGTGCGGCAACAGCTGCAGCTGAAACGCTGTTATGGTTGTAGACCGATTCGGAGAGATTCAGGGTCTTGTCTGCGGGATTGTAGTGGTCTGTGAGTCTTCCTCTGACAGAGACCACCCTTACATCACGGATTCCGTGATCCCTGAGCATCTTTTCCGCTATCTCTCTTCCGGTCATTCCTCCGGGTGAAAGCACTTTGGAGTATTTGTTGAATACTGCGTCAAGTTTGGCCTGAACGATAAATCCGGCGACTGCGATAATGATGATAAGTAGAATTTCCAAGCTCATAATTATTATTGTTTGTTTGCGAAGCGGAATGAAAAAACCGTACCATATAAAGTAGTACGGTTTCGTATCTGACTATTTGTCAGCAGGAGCCTCATATGGGACTCGAACCCACGACCTGCTCATTACGAATGAGCTGCTCTACCAACTGAGCTAACGAGGCTTGTTTGGAACTGCAAAAATAGAAAAACAAAACGATTCGCGAAATATTTTACTATCTTTGTGACAGTATTTGTAACATAAAGGAAAACAAAAATAGTTATTATATGAATTTTACAGTTTCCAGTTCCGAGCTTCTTCGTGCCTTGTCATCAGGTCTGAAGGTTATTACAAAGACCACATCTCCCATCCTTGAAAACTTCCTTTTCAATCTGAAAGATAATAGACTTGAAATTACGGCTTCAGACTCTGAAACGATACTGAAGACCACCATTGATATAGAGAATGTAGGGGAAGAGGGTGCGGTAGCAGTTCCTGCCAAAATCTTGACAGACCTTCTGAAGGAGTTTCCCGATGTTCCTCTTGAATTTACTACACTTGAAGACGGTACTACCATAGAACTCAAGTGGGCAAACGGAGTGCAGAGCATCCCATTTTTTGATCCTGAGTATTACCCTGCAGATCCCAAAATGGGTCAGGAGTTTTCTACAGCTGAAATTACCTCCGAAGATCTGCTCAACGGTATAGGATATACCCTCTATGCCACTGCAGATGAGGTTCTTCGCCCTGTAATGAACGGTATTCTTTTCGACTTGGCACCCGAAGGAACTTCGCTGGTGGCATCAGATTCACATAAACTGGTCTGCTATACACATTCAGGGATCAATGCAAAGGAGAAGAGTTCGTTCATTCTTCCTAAGAAACCTGCATCCATCCTCAAGGGGCTTCTCTCTAGAAGTGATGAGCCTGTGAATATCAGCTTTGACGGAAAGAATGCCCATTTTTCATTCCAGAATATCATCCTTATAGGAAGACTCGTGGAAGGAACATATCCCGCTTACAGAAGTGTGATTCCCAAGAATAATCCTAACAAGCTGATTCTCCACAGACAGGATCTTCTCAATGCAGCAAAGCGTGTCTCCATATGTTCTAATCCAGCTACATCAAGCCTCAAGTTCAGTATCTCGTACAATGAACTCAATATCTCTGCACAGGATCTGAACTCTTCGATATCGGCGAATGAGAATGTGCCATGTCAGTACGATGGTGATCCCTTGGAAATCGGCTTCAAGTCACCTTTCCTTATAGATATATTGACAAACCTCCCTTACGATGATATCTGCTTCGAACTCGCGAACAATGCGCTTGCAGCTCTCATTGTCAATGCTGCTCCATCGCCAGATGACAAGGAGGATATCTGTACGCTGTTGATGCCTGTAAGAATTACATATTAAAAGTATAGACAATGGAACTGAATCTTAAGAACCCTCTGGTTTTTTTCGATATAGAAAGTACCGGACTGAATGTCGCTACAGACAGGATAGTCGAAATTTCAATGGTCAAAGTCAATGTTGACGGTTCGTGCGAAGTGAAGACTCGCCGCCTCAATCCCACGATTCCCATCAGTGAGGAGGCATACAAAGTTCACGGAATCTCTAATGAAGATGTGGCAGGAGAACCTACGTTTGCTCAGATAGCCAAATCCCTGGCCAAATGGCTGGAAGGATGTGACATTGCAGGCTATAACTCTACGAAATTCGATATTCCGCTTCTGAGTGAAGAGTTTCTAAGGGCCGGAGTCGATTTCGACTTCAGAAAGAGAAAAACCATAGATGTGCAGAATATCTTCCACAAGATGGAACAGCGCACACTCGTGGCAGCCTACAAGTTCTATTGCCAGAAAGATCTCAATAATGCCCACTCAGCTGAGGCTGATACCATGGCCACATACGAGGTTCTCAAGGCTCAGCTTGACAGATATCCGGAAGATCTTCAGAATGATGTCAAGTTCCTTGCAGATTTCTCGACCAGATCCAAATTTGCTGATTATGCAGGAAGGATCGTGTATGATGACAATGGGGTGGCCATTTTCAATTTCGGAAAGCATAAGGGACTTCCTGTCACTGAGGTTCTTAGAAAGGAGCCCAGTTACTATGCTTGGATGATGAATGGGGATTTCACTCTCGATACCAAAAAGGTGCTCACTGAGATTAAACTATCGATGAGGTGAATATAATAGTCGCGAAGAAGAGAGCCCCTCACTTTTACATGAGGGGGGATAATACCCTCATAAGAGCTCTGTCTGATTTTTATATCCCTGACTTTGTAAGTTCTGTAGAGGCAGTACCTGTGCTGACATTCAGAGTAGACCGTCCGGGAAGAATGATATCCGAAGAATTTGCCGGGAGATATCTCGGCAAATTCGGTTTCGGGGTGTTGCTGAATTGTCGCTTTACAGATGAAATCGAGAACCGAGGTGATGCAGAATCACTTAGGAATATGCTTGATTATACATCTTTAATTCCAAATTACCTTTATGAGAAGGAAAAATATCTGAATCTTCTCTGTTCACAACAAGACGAACTGCTAATGAGTGTGAACGGTAAAGTCGTTTTCAGCACTCGGCAGCTCCCGCCCATGGAGAGTGTGGCAACATTGTTCTGCAATATATCCAGCTTTGCATCAGTAAGAACAGGTGATATTTTTGCCGTGGAACTTTCAGACCCCGTTACTATAGAGAGGGAGCGCAGGCTCAAACTCTCTCAAGGTGGGCTTATACATACTGATGTGATTATCAGATAGAATCCTCTTTAAGGATTGCCTCTATGGCACTGCTTATGGCTGTGTAGGCTGTTGAAAATGCAATCTGAAGGTTATAACCACCGGTATCTCCGTCCAAATCCATTACTTCGCCTGCAAAGTAGAGTCCTTTGATCTTTTTTGACTCCATGCTCTTGCGTGAAATATCCTTGAGCGAGACGCCTCCGTTGGTGATCACGCATCTTTCATATCCTACATATCCGTTTATTGCAAATGTCCATTCTTTCAAGGCTTCAGGGAGGTTTTCGTAGTTCAGGCGAGGATTGCTTGCAATGAATCCGTTAATGATGTTTGACGGCATCAGTGATGAGAGGTATTTTCTGATGGGGGTATTGCCGCGTTCCCTCTCAATTCGCGCTCTGAGCTGCTGCAGTGTAACTCCTGGTTTAAGATCTATTATCAGGGCTGTTTTCTGACCGTTGTCGATTGCCTTGACAGCGCGTCTGCTAACTCTGAATCCCAATGCGCCCTCGATTCCTCCATCTGTGAATGAGAGCTCACCCTCCTCTTTCATGACCTTGTCCCCATCTATGACAAGCGTAAGGGAGACATTCTTCAATGTGGTGCCCACAAGAGTGGTGTCGTAGGAGGCGGGCTTGAGAGCTGTGAGCGAAGCTCTGGTAGGAGTTATCTTGTGACCTGTATTCAAAGCAAACTTATACCCGTCACCCGTAGAGCCTGTTACGGGGTAGGAGAGACCTCCTGTCGCTATGATTACCTTCCTTGCGTAGATGGTCTCACCAGTTCCCTCTTGGGATTCGGTGCGGATTTCAAAATGGAAGCCGCTGGGAGCCACTTTTGTGACTCTTTTTCCTTTTATTATGTCAATGTGTCGCGATGCTGCGGCTCTTGCCTGAAGTGTATCCCTGACATCGGAACTTTTTCCACTTTCAGGAAAATATCTTTCACCGCGTTCTTTTATTGTCTTAAGTCCCTCTTGTTCAAAGAATTTGATTACAGCCATGTTGTCGAATGAGAAGAATGAATTCTTCAGAAACGATGAATCTGGATGGATGTGACACAGAAAGTCTTCCCATACTCGGGCGTTGGTGATGTTGCATCTTCCCTTGCCGGTGAGAAGCAGCTTCCTCCCCAAAATATTATTGCGTTCAATCAGTGCTACGCTTGGAATGCGCTCTGAACTAGCTTTTTCCAATAATAAAGATGCCTGCGCTGCAGCCATTAGGCCAGCTGCTCCTCCGCCTATTATTACGATGTCTTTATGTGTTGTCATTCTTTGTTGAGGTTGTTAGTGCTGCAAATATAGTCAAAAGCTTACAGAGTGGTATATGGCATATATTTTGAGTCAAGGGGTAAACAAACAGAAAATAATTTGAGATATGAAAAGGAATATATTATTGATTGTACTGACTGTTTTAATCAACAGTGTAGTCGTGCTCGGAATTGTAAAACTGAATTCCGGCTCGAAGGACCGTGTGTCCGATACTTATGTCTATTCTGATGAATCTGGAAGTGTGCGTCCGGTGGTACAGAATGTAACCATTTCGGGAGAGAATCCCGATTTCGTATATGCTGCAGAAAATTCGGTCAATGCAGTTGTCTACGTAAAGGTGGTCAAGAGAGCTGAAAAATCCCAGACCCCTCCCTCTATTTTTGACTATTTCTTCGGTTATGGGGATGGCGTTCCACGCGAGATGATTGGTACCGGTTCGGGTGTCATCATTACTGAAGATGGCTATATAGTTACCAATAACCATGTTATCAGCGGAGCTACAGAGATAGATGTCACGGTTGCCGATCAGAAGACATTCAAGGCAGAGTTGGTAGGTACTGACCCCGCAACTGATATTGCACTTCTGAAAATCGATGCCAAGGGGCTGCCAACAATCCCTATGGGTAACTCTGACAATCTTCGCCTGGGCGAGTGGGTGCTTGCTATCGGAAGTCCTTACGGTCTGACATCCACCATTACCGCGGGTATCGTCAGTGCAAAGGGGCGTACGATGCAGAGCAATCAGAGAGAATTCAAAATCGAATCATTCATACAGACAGATGCTGCCGTCAATCCTGGAAACAGTGGAGGAGCTTTGGTCAATGTTAAGGGTGAACTGGTCGGAATCAATACTGCAATTATTTCTCAGACAGGGGCTTATTCCGGTTATTCATTTGCAGTACCTGTAAATATTGTTTCAAGGGTAGTCGAAGATCTCAAGTCTTTCGGCAGTGTAAAGAGAGCTGTCTTGGGCATCACAATGACGAATAATTCTGAAGATTTAAAAGAACAAATGAAACTTTCTTCCTCAAAGGGCGTATATATTACCGAGGTTGCAAAGGGCGGTGCTGCTGCAACTGCCGGAGTCAAGGAGGGAGACATTTTGGAATCAATTAATTCTGAGAAGGTTAAAAACTCTGCTTCGGTTCAGGAAATGGTCAACAGATACCGTCCCGGTGATGTTATTGAGTTGGGTATCATAAGGGGTGAAAAGAGCCTGAAACTCAAAGCTACCCTTATTGCCAAAGAGACCCAGGAGATGAATGCCTATAATATTAACGGAACCGTTAATCTGTTAGGTGCTACACTTGCTACTGCTCCCAAGGAAGAACTTGAAAATCTCGATTTGAAGTATGGTGTAAAGATCATCAAATTGGAAAGAGGAAAAGTCAGGGATGCCGGCATCAAGGAGGGTTTCATCATTACCTATGTAAACAATAATCCTGTCACCTCGCCTCAGGACGTAGCTGCCCAGGTTAAGAAGTCTCGCAGATCAATTCTGATTGAGGGTTTTTATCCTGACGGTCGTCTTTACTATTATGCTGTAGGATTATAATAACCAAAATTATTTTTGATGAGACAACTTAAAATTACAAAATCCATTACGAATCGTGAGAGTGCCTCGCTTGACAAGTATCTTCAGGAAATAGGCCGAGAGGAGCTTATCAGTGTAGAAGAAGAGGTGGAACTGGCTCAAAGGATACGTAAAGGTGATCAGGAGGCTTTGGAAAAATTGACAAAAGCCAACCTGAGGTTCGTGGTATCAGTCGCAAAGCAGTACCAGAATCAAGGCCTCAGCCTTCCTGACCTTATCAATGAAGGAAACCTCGGTCTGATCAAGGCGGCTGAGAAGTTCGACGAGACACGAGGCTTCAAATTCATCAGTTATGCCGTGTGGTGGATCAGACAGTCCATTCTTCAGGCATTGGCAGAGCAGTCCAGAATCGTGAGGCTTCCTCTGAACCAGGTGGGATCTCTTAACAAGATCAACAAGGCGCTTGCCAAATTCGAACAGGATTTCGAAAGGCTTCCTTCGCCTGACGAACTCTCTGATATGCTTGATATTCCACGTGACAAGATTTCAGATACCCTCAGAGTATCCGGAAGACACGTCTCAGTAGATGCACCTTTCGTGGAGGGTGAGGACAACAGCCTGCTGGATGTGCTGGTGAACAGCGACTCCCCCAATGCTGACAGAGGCCTGGTGAACGAATCTCTTAATAAGGAGATTGAAAGGGCACTCTCTACACTTACAGAGCGGGAGAGGGATATTGTGAAGGATTTCTTCGGCATTGGAACACCTGAGATGACACTCGAAGAGATCGGTGAAAAATTCGGTCTTACCCGTGAGCGTGTCAGACAGATTAAGGAAAAGGCAATCCGCCGTCTCAGACACAGCAACAGAAGTAAACTTCTCAAGAGTTATTTAGGATAAGTAATGAAAACAAAAAACATAATTGCCGCTTTGGCTTTCAGTGCAGCTATGCTGACATCTTGTAATTCAAACAGTAACAATCCCCTTTTGGAAGAGTGGAATACCCCTTTCGGAGTAGCCCCCTTCGATAAAATTAAGGTGGAACATTATAAACCGGCCATTATCGAAGCGCTGAAACAGCACACAGCAGAGATTGATGCCATTATCAATAACCCTGCGGAACCGGATTTCGATAATACTATCGCAGCTTTGGATGCCTCAGGAGATCTCTTCAACAGAATCTATGCAGTATTCGAAAGCGAATCATCAATCAATGCAACACCTCAGGTGATGGAGGTCGAAATGGAACTTGTCCCCCTTGTAAGCAAGCATTTCGATGAAATATCGATGAATGAAAAACTCTTTGAAAGAGTAAGGTTCGTCTATGAGAACAGAGAATCGATGAATCTTGACCCTGCTCAGATGAAGCTTCTCACAGATACTTACAAGAGTTATGAGAGATCAGGAGCGACACTTCCACAGCAGAGCAAAGATGAGCTCAAGGAGATCAATTCGAGGATCAGCGAACTTGAAATGCTCTTCGAACAGCACCTTCTCAAGGAGACAGGAGAGTATGCCCTCGTAATAGATGACCAGAAGAATCTGGCAGGATTAAGTCAGGCTCAGATAGCAGCTGCTGCAAAGCGCGCTGAAGGAATGGGACTCGAAAACAGATGGGCTTTCGGTCTTGACAACCCTTCAGTGATGCCTTTCCTCCAGTATGCCGACAACGCAGCGCTTAGGAAAGAAATCGCTGAAGCATACTTGAACAGAGGAAACAACAACAACGAATACGATAACAAAGCTATAGTCATCGAGCTCGTGAAACTGAGAGACCGCAAGGCTGAAATTCTCGGTTACAAGACCTACGCTGATTATGTTCTCGAGGATAGGATGGCAAAGACCTCCGACGCTGTCTACGGACTTCTCGACCAGCTTTGGAAACCGGCTCTTAGGTCTGCCTCTGCTGAACTTGCCGATATGAAGCCTCTCGCATCTAAGGATGGTATCACTGATTTCGGATACTCTGACTGGAGATATTACTTCGAAAAGGTGAAGGCAGCCAAGTTCGACTACTCTGATGAGGAACTCAGACCATATCTGAGTTTTGAAAATGTACGTAAAGGTATATTCTATGTTGCCAACAAGCTCTATGGTATTACCTTCACACAGATAGAAAATATTCCAGTACCTAATCCCGAAGCTATAGCATTCGAATGTCGTGAGGCAGACGGAAGACACCTTGGAGTAATCTACATGGATATGTTCGCCCGTCCCGGTCTCAAGAGAGGCGGAGCATGGTGTACAGGATACCGTGAACAGCACTATTCAAATGGTGAAAGGGTTGCTCCTGTGGTTACCATCGTAGGAAACTTCACCCGCGGAACCGGTGACGAACCCGCCCTTCTTACACCTGATGAGACTTCTACGTTCTTCCACGAGTTCGGACATGCGCTGCAGGGCCTTCTTCAGGATGTGAAATATAATGGAAATGCATCGATTACACGTGACTTTGTCGAACTTCCTTCACAGATTATGGAACATTGGGCATTTGAACCTCAGGTACTCAAGGAATATGCTACACATTGGAGTACCGGTGAAGTGATTCCTGCTTATCTGATCGAAAAGCTCGACAGAGTGGGCAAATATGGACAGGGATTCGCGACTGTAGAATATCTGGCGGCTTCACTTCTTGATATGGATTACCATACAATGGACAAGATTCCCGAAGATCTGGATGTGGAAAAATTCGAGTCCAAAGTACTCTCAGACAGAAAGATACTTTCACAGATTCCTCCCAGGTACAGAAGCACTTACTTCCGTCATGTCTTTGCCGGTGGCTACACAGTAGGATATTATAGCTATATCTGGGCAGAAGTGCTTGATGCAGATGCGTACGAGGCATTCAAGGAGACAGGTGATATCTTCAATCAGGATGTTGCAGGAAGATTCAGAAAGAATGTCCTTGAAAGAGGCGGTGAAGATGATGCAATGACACTGTATGTAAACTTCAGGGGCAAAAAGCCCGGAATCGAACCTCTACTTAAGAATAGAGGATTGAAATAACAATTAATCAACCAAACCGATAATGAATCAGGATATATTTATTGCGGCAAAGGTAAGTAGTGCGATGGAAGCCCTTTTCGGGGCTTCTGCCGCTAATTTGCCTATACAGATACAGGCTACACGCAAAGAGTTTACAGGAGATGTGACTGCGGTCCTCTTTCCGGTACTGAAAATCTCCAAACTCTCTCCGGAGGAGACCGGAAAAAAGATAGGGGAGTATCTCCTTCAGACAACACCGGAGATAGAATCCTATAATGTGGTAAAGGGATTTCTCAATATCAAGTTCTCTGAAGATTTCTGGAGGACCATATTCAAGAATATATGTGCTGATGAGCGCTTCGGATTCCTTCCCTCTACCGGAAGGAACGTAATGGTAGAGTTCTCATCACCCAATACCAATAAACCACTCCATTTAGGTCACATAAGAAATATCCTTTTAGGATGGTCAGTTTCCAAGCTGTTGGAGGCCAACGGTCATAATGTTATGAAGGTGAATCTGGTCAACGACAGGGGAATTCATATCTGCAAGTCCATGATGGCATGGAAGAGAGAGGGAAACGGAATCACTCCTGAAATGGCTGGAAAGAAGGGAGATCATCTGGTAGGAGATTTCTATGTAAAATTCAATGATCTATACACCGCACAGGTGAAGGAGATGATTGCCAATGGACTCTCTGAAGAAGAGGCAAAGAGGGAGGCGCCTATCATGAAGCAGACACAGCAGATGCTTGTGGACTGGGAGAAAGGTGATGAAGAGACAGTGGCTCTGTGGAAAAAGATGAACAGCTGGGTCTATGATGGATTCGACAAGACCTATGAAACACTCGGTGTCTCTTTTGATAGGGTGTATTATGAATCACAGACCTATCTATTTGGCAAGTCGCTTGTCGAAAAGGGTTTGCAGATGGGCGTTTTCGAACGCCGGGAGGATGGCTCTGTGTGGTGTGACCTTACCGGAGATGGTCTTGACAGCAAACTTCTCCTACGTGGCGACGGAACATCTGTTTATATGACACAGGATTTGGGAACAGCGCAGCAGCGTTTTTCGGAATATAATCTGGACGAACATGTATATGTAGTGGGTAACGAACAGAACTACCATTTTCAGGTTCTCAAGCTTATCCTCAAAAAACTCGGATTCGACTGGGCAGACAATATCTACCACCTCTCTTATGGTATGGTCGAATTACCTGAAGGCAAGATGAAGTCGAGAGAGGGAACAGTGGTGGACGCAGATGACCTGCTTGAAAGTATGTACAATACTGCAAAAGAGACATCAATGGAGCTCGGCAAAATAGAGGGAATGTCAGAAGAGGAACAGGATGAGCTCTTCAGAATGATAAGTCTCGGTGCACTTAAATACTTTATTATCAAGGTTGACCCCAAGAAGGGAATGCTCTTCAACCCGAAGGAATCTATAGATTTCAACGGAAATACCGGTCCTTTCATACAGTATACTCATGCACGTATCAAGTCAATTCTAAGAAAGGCCGCTCAGGCCGGATGGACTGCACACATTGATGATTCAGCACCTCTAAATGATAGAGAGATTTCAATCATCAAAGCTGTCAATATGTATCCGGTGAAAGTGGCTGAAGCCGGAAAGGCATATTCACCCGCTTTGATTGCCAATTACGCATACGATCTGGCAAAGGAGTTTAATCAGTATTATCACGATGTGACCATTCTCAAGGAGGAAAACAATGCGGTGCGCGAAACCCGTCTTGCCCTTGCCTCCATGATAGCTGATACACTCACTAAGGCAATGGATATCCTCGGAATACGTCTACCTGAAAAGATGTAATATGATTCCCACTTCTGTAAAAGAGGTCGAAAAGCTGGGATGGGACTCTGTAGACATTATCATATTCAGTGGTGATGCCTTCATAGACCATCCCGCTTTCGGTACTGCGGTAATTGCAAGAGTACTTACATCATGCGGCTATCGTGTGGCTGTAGTCCCACAGCCTAACTGGCGGGATGACTTGAGAGATTTCAGGAAATTGGGTCGCCCGAATCTCTTCTTTGGCGTAAATGCCGGTGCAATGGATTCAATGGTTAACCATTACACTGCAGCCAGAAGGCTTAGGAGTGATGACGCCTATACCCCTGACGCAAAGGCTGGAATGCGTCCCGATTACGCTGTCACCGTCTATACAAAAATACTCAAGAGACTCTACCCGGAGATTCCTGTTGTGATTGGCGGAATCGAGGCATCCCTCAGGCGCATCTGTCATTATGACTACTGGCAGGATAGGCTCAAGCCCTCTGTACTGGTCGACAGCGGGGCAGATTTCCTTATCTACGGCATGGGAGAAAGACCTATAACTGCACTTGCGCACGCATTGGAGGCTGGAGAGAACCCGTACGATATACCGCAGACAGCCTATTTCGCAAAAGTTCCTCTGAAGGAGATTGTAACGGATGGAGATGTGGTCTTCCATTCTTATGAAGAGGCAGTCAGGGACAAGGAAAAGTTCGTGGAGAATTTCGATGTCTTCGAGACGCAGGCCAACAAACTCTCTCCCCCGAGAATGGTAGAGCCCTACAGTGACGGATGTGTCGTACTCAATCCCCCATATCCTCCCGCTACCACCGAAGAGATGGACTCATGGTATGACCTCCCTTATACCAGACTTCCCCATCCAAGGTACAAGAACAAGAGGATTCCGGCATTCGATATGATAAAGAATTCAATAACCATCCACAGGGGGTGTTTCGGTGGATGCAGTTTCTGTACTATAGCTGCACATCAGGGAAAATTTATCCAGAGTCGTTCTGTTTCTTCCATTGTAGGTGAGATAAAGAAGCATACCACTAATCCTGAATTCAAAGGGGTACTCTCTGATATCGGAGCACCTACTGCCAATATGTATATGATGGCCGGAAGGGACAGAAAACTGTGCAGTCGCTGCAGCAGGAAATCGTGTCTCTTTCCCTCACGATGTCCTAACATGGAGTGTTCGCACGAGAATATACTGAATCTTTACAAAGAGATTTCAAAGATACCTCAGGTTAAAAGAAGTTTTGTAGGCAGCGGTATCAGGTATGACCTTTTTCTCGACAAGGATGGCTTTATAGATAAAAGCGGATATGAGTATTTCAAGGAGGTGGTGACAAAGCATACCTCGGGATGGTTCAAAGTCGCTCCTGAACACACACAGGAGAGTGTACTCAAATATATGTCAAAACCCTCATTCGAACTTTTCGGAGTGCTCAGGAGGGAGTTTGACAAACTCATGGCCAAGGAGAATCTCAATTTCAAGATTGTACCCTACTTTATTTCGTCTCATCCGGGATGTACGATGAAAGATATGGAGGCCCTCTCCCGCCACCCCTATCTGAAAGGGATAGCTCTGGATCAGGTACAAGATTTTACACCGACTCCCATGACAGCATCCTCAGTCATGTACTATGCCCGAATGAGTATAAAGGATAGAAAAAAGATCTTTGTGGAGAAGAATCCGGAGGAAAAACGGCGTCAGAAGTCACTCTTCTTTAAAAATCGTTAGTTTTTTTTGTCTATTGAAAAAAGTAGATTATAATTGCATCCGAATTTTACCTAACATAATCAGATGGCAACAAACGATACACAGAAAGCACATAGTGCTAAAAAACGCGTAGCTATCAGCTATGACAGTATGTCCCCTGAACTCCTTGCAGCATTCAAGGAAAAATATCCCAGAGGATATGCAGACTACTTGGGTGACATATTCAAGGTCGACAAACCTAACGGAACCTTCTTCTACGGTGTTTATCTCGAATTGTCAGATGCGATTTATCTAGTTAAAATCGATGTAGATATTGATGAGAACACAGATGATGAGCTCTTTGATGATGAAGGGGGAAATGTAGAAGATGGTGTCTTCCCCGATGAAGGCAACGATATGGAGGACGAGAATGACTCAATGGATGATTAAGCCCGTCAAGTGGCTTAAGAGTCAGCCCGAGGACAGAATGCTTATGATATTGGGCTTTGTCGTCGGGTTGGGCAGTGGTCTGGCTGCTGTCATCCTCAAGCAGTTGGTGGAACTTATCGGTCATTTACTGACCGGTTGGTTCAGTTCCACCTATCATAGCCTGCTTCTGCTGGTTTATCCCGGTATCGGGATGTTGCTGGCAATGCTGTTTGTCAGATATGTCATAAAGGATGACATAGGACACGGTGTTACCAAGGTTCTTGCCGCAGTCTCCAGGAATAACTCCAAAATCAAGGCACATAATACCTTCTCTTCGATTATCGCCTCGTCAGTTACTATAGGATTCGGAGGCTCGGTCGGAGCAGAGGCCCCTATTGTCTATACAGGGGCAGCAATAGGTTCCAACATCGCGCAGTCGCTAAAACTTTCTTATAGGGACATGACCATCCTGCTCGGGTGTGGCGCCTCTGGTGCGGTGGCAGGCATCTTCAAGGCACCTATGGCAGGAATCCTCTTCACTCTGGAGATACTGCTTTTCAATATATCAATGAAGTCTATCCTTCCGCTTCTCTTCTCGACAGTCACAGCGACAGCCGTGTCATATCTCTTTTTAGGGACGGATGTGGCCTTTGCAAGCGTGGTAGATGACTTCTCAATGGGAAATATCCCGTATTACATCATCCTTGGAATATTCTGCGGATTTGTCTCCCTTTACTTCATAAGAATGACAATGCACTTGGAGGACAGGATAAAGGCGATTCAAAACCCCTTCAGACGCTGGTGGATAAGTGCACTGATGCTAGGTGTGCTCATCTTTATATTCCCGCCGCTTTACGGTGAGGGATATACTTCACTGGTGGATGTGCTTCAGGGCAATCCTGACAACATCCTCGATGTCTCCCTTTTCGGTCCAATCCTGTCAAAATATGCGTGGACAGTGCCAATCTTCTTTGCATTCGTAATGATATTCAAGGTATTCTCAATGTCGTTCACAAATGCTGGAGGTGGAGTCGGTGGTACATTCGGTCCTACGTTGATTATAGGGGGAATAGCAGGATTCATACTTGCAAGGAGTGTGAATCTGATGGGGCTCTCCCTGCCTGAGGCCAATTTTGCATTGGTAGGTATGGCCGGTCTTATGTCAGGTGTGATGCAGGCCCCGATGACTGCAATCTTCCTGATTGCCGAGATAACAGGAGGATATGAACTTCTGATGCCACTTATCATAGTATCAGCAATATCCTTCGCGACCATCAGAATATTCGAGCCTTACTCCATCTATTCAAAGCGTCTTGCCAAGAAGGGAGACCTTCTCACCCATGATAGCGACAGGGCAGTGTTGACCCTGCTTCAGACGAATGAACTTATCGAGAGGGATTTTGTTCCAGTAGGAACAGATGACACTCTCGGTTCACTGGTAAAGGTGGTGGCCCATTCCAAGAGAAACCTTTATCCCGTAGTAGACAAGAACAATATGCTTCAGGGTGTTATCTCTCTTGACGATATAAGGGAGATAATGTTCTCTACAGAACTCTATGACAAGACTTATGTCTTCAATCTGATGAAAGAGCCTCAGACTGTGGTGACAGATACTGACAGAATGGAGGCTGTTATGGAAAAGTTTGACCGCAGTGGCGCTTGGAATCTGCCGGTGGTCGACACAGTGGGAAGATATCAGGGTTTTGTCTCCAAATCAAAGATTTTTTCATCTTACAGACAGAGGCTACAGGACGTCTCTTGTGACTAATGAAACAGCTATACATAGATTTTATCAGCAACACTGTAGGTGTGGTTGCTTGGCGTGTTGAAAATACATTGAAACTGCTTTCGGAAGGTGCGACAGTGCCTTTTATTTCCCGTTACAGAAAAGAGATGACCGGTGGTCTTGATGAGACCATGGTGGCTCAGATCAAGGTACTTTCGGAGAAGTTCAATGACCTCGAGCAGAGGAAATCATCAATTTTGGAAACTATCGCCTCCCAAGGGAAGCTTGACGAGAGTCTGAGGGAAAAGATTGAATCATGTGTAGATTCGACCGTTCTCGAGGATCTCTATCTTCCTTTCCGTCCAAAGAGGCGTACCAAAGCATCCATTGCCCGCGAAAAGGGGCTCGAGCCTCTTTCAAAAGATATTTTGGAGTGCCGTACATCTGATCCTTCACTCGAGGCACGCAAGTACTTGAATGATTCTGTCAAGAGTGTCGAGGAGGCTCTCGAGGGGGCAAGGGACATAATTGCAGAGCAGATTTCAGAGGATGCTGCAATCAGAGATTACCTCAGAAGAAGTTATCTGAAATATGGAAAGATTTCGGCAAAGGTGGCACGAGGAGTCGATTCGGAAGGAGAACAGGCTCAGAAATACCGTAACTATTTTGATTATTGTGAGCCGGTCTCCAGGGCTGCATCTCATCGTGTACTTGCTATCCTCAGAGGTGCGGACGAGGGAGTCCTCTCTTTGAAGATAGATGTGGATAACGACAGGATGCTTGATGAAATCTACCGCAGAGTTCTTCGAGGAAAGAGATCCCCGAGCCATGAAACGGCAATGCAGCTGGACTATGCAGTAGAGGACGCGTTCAAGCGTCTGTTGCACCCGTCCATCGAAAACCATACAATCAAGTCTGCAAAGGAGAAGGCTGATATAGAGTCCATACGCGTATTCGGTGATAATCTCCGTCAGCTGCTCATGTCTGCCCCGTTGGGTCAGAAGAGGGTTCTGGCAATCGACCCGGGATTCAGGACGGGATGTAAAGTGGTATGTCTTGATTCACAGGGCGCTTTGCTGCATAACGATACTATCTACCCTCATCCTCCGCACAATGACAAGATTGTCTCGATGAAGAAGATCTCTAACATGGTCCAGGCCTATAAAATAGAGGTGATAGCCATCGGAAACGGGACAGCCGGAAGGGAGACAGAGGCATTTATCAAGAGAATCGCACTTCCCGAGGGCGTGAAGGTCTACTCTGTCAGCGAGGATGGTGCTTCAGTCTATTCAGCATCAGATGTCGCACGTGAGGAGTTTCCCGATTATGATGTTACAGTACGTGGCGCGGTCTCCATAGGACGAAGACTGATGGACCCGCTTGCAGAACTTGTGAAGATCGACCCTAAATCAATCGGGGTAGGGCAGTATCAGCACGATGTAGACCAGACGTTGCTTAAAGAGAGTCTGGACAGTGTAGTTGAGAGTTGCGTGAATACCGTAGGTGTCAATCTTAACACAGCTTCTGTGCAACTGCTCTCTTACGTATCAGGTATTAACTCCGCAGTAGCTTCAAATATAGTTGCATATAGAAATCAGAACGGTCCTTTCACTTCTCGCAAAGAGCTTCTGAAAGTCAAACGTCTGGGAGAAAAGGTTTTTGAACAGTGTGCAGGATTTCTTCGAATTACCGGAGCTCCTGACCCGCTCGACAATACTGCTGTCCACCCAGAACGATACGAACTGGTGAGCCGCATAGCCTCAGACTGCAAGATGACAGTAAGTGGATTGATAGCTGACAAGGAGAGGATAAAGTCTCTGGATCTGGGCAGATATACAAGTCAGGATGTAGGTATGCCCACCCTTAAGGATATTGTGGAGGAGCTGCTCAAGCCCGGCAGGGATCCACGTGAAGGCTTCAAAGTACTTGAGTTTTCAGAAGATATCAGGACAATCGACGACCTGCGTGCAGGAATGGAACTTCCTGGAATCGTTACCAATATCACCAATTTCGGAGCATTCGTTGATTTTGGAATAAAACAGAACGGACTGATTCACGTATCTAAAATGAAGCACACCCCACTAAAACTGCATCAGCATATTACTGTGAGGGTGCTTGATATAGATAAGGAGCGTATGAGAATTGCCTTAGAACCTGTCAAAAAAGAGTCTTAAGGCATTGGTCTCTCCCGTGAGTTTCCCATTGGCCACTGTGTGACATCCGTTCACGAAAGTATCTGTAACAGAGTAAGTGAATGTAGTTCCCTTCAGAGGGGACCAACCGCATTTGTATGCTATATTCTCATCGGAAACTGTATAGAGAACTCTTCTGACCAGAACAAGGTCGGCGTAGTAGCCCGGTCTTATGTATCCTCGTTTGGATACTCTGAAACAGTCTGCAGGTTTATGGCACATGGATGTGACGACTGTCGTACGCGGGAAAAGCCCTTTTTCGCTCAGCTCCAGCATCATCTGCAACGAATGTTGGATGGTGGGAAGACCTGAAGGGGCTTTCAGATAGTCGTTCTCTTTCTCCTCAATGGTGTGAGGTGCGTGGTCTGTGGCCACTGCATCGACACCAAGGGAAGCCACTTCATTAATTATGGCTTCGCGGTCCTCTCTGCTCTTTATTGCAGGGTTACACTTGACCATTGCACCCATCTTGTCATAATATGTATCGTCAAAATAGAGGTAGTGGACGCAGATCTCTGATGTTATTCCAGGGTTCTGTTCCTTTGCCCTGCGTATCATCGCAAGCTCTTCAGCTGTGCTTATATGAAGGATATGAAGTCTGCTATGGTGCTTTAAAGCCAATTCTATGGCTCTGGAAGTGCATTTAATACAGCTTTGGGCTGATCTGATGACTGGATGCTCCCTAAAAGGAATGAGGCTTCTTCCCTGAGCATCATATCCCCATTTGGTTTTGGCCTCTTCAAGGGCTTCTCTTATACTCTGTTCATCTTCACAGTGGGTAGCGACAAGCATATTACAAGAGAAAATCTTTTCAAGTGCTTCATCAGAGTTTACCAACATATTGCCTGTGGAAGAGCCCATAAAAAGCTTTATCCCACATATACTTCCGCTATCGGCCTTCAAAATCTCATCAATATTATCATTGGTCGCTCCCAGATAGAATGAGTAGTTGGCACTCGAGACCTCAGATGCAATCCTGTATTTCTCCTCAAGGCGTTCGAGAGTGACTGCAGGAGGATTATTATTAGGCATATCCATAAAGGAGGTCGTCCCTCCTAAAACTGCAGCGGCACTCTCACTTCTGATGTCCCCCTTGTGAGTGGCTCCGGGCTCTCTGAAGTGAACCTGGTCGTCAATTACTCCGGGAATAAGCAGAGCCCCTTGAGCATCGATGGTCTTTGAAAACCGGTCTGCTCCTGCCATAAGTTCTTCGTATTCGGGAGAACCCTTCTGAGCCACAGATGAGATATATTCAGAGTCAATGGCTACAGCACCTTCGAATTCCATTCCTTCGTTAATGACTGTAGCGTTGTAAATAAGCGTTTTCATTTTATATAATTTTATTTCGCGGTCTTATCTTCCTGAATTTTAGGGCTATTACGCCTCTGAATGCTTCACCGAATATGGAACTGCTCATCTTGGATGTTCCCTCTTTCCTGTCGGTGAATAGGATAGGAACCTCTTTAATCTTGTAGCCCAGCTTCCAGGCATTGTATTTCATCTCTATTTGGAATCCGTACCCTTTCATTACGACAGCATCCAGATTAATATCATCCAGAACCTTGCTTCTATAGCAAACAAATCCAGCTGTAGAGTCGAAGATTCTCATTCCGAGAACCATCCTTACATAAAAAGAGGCACCATAGGAGATTAATATTCTACCTATAGGCCAGTCCTTTACAGAGATCCCGCTGCAATATCTGGATCCTATGGACATGTCTGCACCGCCTTTGGCGCAGGCATCGTAGAGCCTGATCAGGTCATCCGGATTATGTGAAAAGTCGCAATCCATCTCGAAAATGTAGTCATATCCATTCTCCAAGGACCATCTGAAGCCCGCTTTGTATGCAGTCCCCAATCCAAGTTTTCCCTCTCTCTCAATGATAAAGAGCCTATCAGGGAACTCTCCTTGCAGCCTCTTGACAATATCTGCGGTTCCGTCAGGCGATCCATCATCCACAATCAGCAGATTGAAGTCACCTTCAAGGGAGAAAACCTTCCTTATCATCTTTTCCACATTCTCCTTTTCGTTGTATGTGGGTATGATTACAATCTTTTTATCTGTCATTTCTTTTTTCTTTACAAAAACAAATGTAGCAATATTTTCCTACAAAAGGCAAAATATTGCTACATCAATGTATGCTTGAAGTCAGATACCTTCTTTACTTGATGGCAGGATATGCTTTAAGGGGAACTATACTGGTGATATATGTTCCGGCACCTGTATAGAAACCTACCAAATAGATATCATCTTTCCTTTCTGTAATCGAGTAGTGGTGGAGCATATTCTTCCTCTCCTCCTTGGGGGTTCTCATCTGGTTGTCTGAGTCGGTGAACCAAAGAGCCACTACATTTCCGGTTTCATTGTCCACGTCTATTCCCCAGAGAGTCATGGCGTGAAGAGAACTTGCTCCGACACTTGCATCAAGACCGGCTGCACCCTCCTTCACGGCTTTCTTTACGAATTTAGAGAAAGTTTCAAGTGAAGAGATGCTTTTATCTTCCCTTGCTCCGCCCCAGTTATAGTAACATTTCTGCTCCATTACATAGGCTTCGTCACCCCAATATGAGCCAGTCCACTTGACATCTCCGCCTCCCATATCGTCAACAATGTCGTTATAGATGCTCGAGAGATATCCGCCTGTACCGTCCTTAGGTTTTGACAGTCCGCTCTGGTCGTTCTGGGCCAGATATTCGCCTGTAAAGTACCAATGGATTCCAAGAAGTGTGGTGCCACCTCTGTTTTCCCAGTTGGGTTTGATGGCGTCATCGAAAACAGCTGTTTCATAGTAGCTTCCGACACCTTGAGGTGTGCCTTCAGGAAGTTCATAGCCATTGGCGGTGTAGTAGTCTTCCCACCACGAAAGGAGATTCGCGGTAGCACATGCCCAGCAGAGGTTGAAGTCATTGTCGCTCTGTCCGTCCCTCTTCTTATTCGTGTCGTACCATCCTGAATATTCCGATACTCCGGGCACGAAGATGGTGGTCACGTTTGATGGCAGATCAGGTCCGTTGTCTATGTACCTCTCGCCACTTGGCTTGTCCCCCTCTTTTGCTGTCTTGTATGCAAACGGCTGAGCAATAAAGGTAGTGTCTTCAAATGTAGTAGAGAGTCCTGATACCAGAGCATAAACTTTGAATGATGTGTCAGGGGTAAGGTCGGATACTGTTACCTCCAGAGTCTTGTTTATGTCAGATGATGAGATTGGACTTACTGATTCGAAGTCGGAAATTGCCGGAGTCTGTGCGTCTGCAGTCAAAGTGATTGTCTTGACCTGAGTGACATTGATGGTGGTCATATTATATCTCACTGATGTCTCCTTTGCCTCGATTAATGAGAATGAGACATTTGGAAGATTCCTGTTCCTATTGTCATCAGGTTTTTCACCAGGTTTGAGGGTCTTGAATATCACTTCATTGGAGAGAACTACCTCACCTAGTCCCTCAGCAGCGGCCACTACCTTGTACTGTGTGTCGGGGGTAAGGCCCTCCAATGTTATTTTTCCGGACTTGACATCGAATGATTTTCCGTTAGTGAGAATCTCTTCGGCAGTGTATGCCTTTCCTAAATCTGTAGTGATTGTGTAAGAAGCGTTTTCTGCCATTGTCTGTGATACGTTTACCTGTGCTGAAACTGTATCGACTGATGATGCAGGTACTTCAATACTGAGAGTGAGCTTATCCTGTGGTGTTACGTCCTGTTTACAGGAGGTCGCGAATGCCACGATGAAAAGTGCAAAAATCGATATATACTTTTTCATATTTAATTGTTTTGAACGCAAATATAGATAAAATATATTTACTTTTGTCAGAGAATCGTGAATAGAATTTGTATGAATAATGAAAGATTGACAGTCGCACTATGTGAGTTTGCAATGCTGTGGAACTCTCCTGAAATGAATATGAGAATGTTGGAGCGTTCTATGGAGTGGCTTTACAATGACGCAGGTCTTTCGCTCGCGCCTGATATCATTGTCTTTCCGGAGACGTTTTTGACCGGTTTTTCAGTTGACCCGTCATTTGCCGTTGATCCGCACGACTCGAGGGAGATCGGGTGGATGAGGGAGATGGCTTCCCGTTTTTCTACGGCACTGGCAGGCTCTCTGCCCGTTGTACAAGATGGAAAGATGTTCAACAGACTGTTCTTTGTAACCGCAGATGGTGAGATATCCCACTATGACAAGAGACACCTCTTTAGAATGTCTCCAGAGGCGAAGTTCTTTTCTGCCGGAGATGACCGTACTATCTTCACTTTCGGAAGCTGGAATATAGCACTGAATATCTGCTACGACCTGCGTTTTCCTGTTTGGAGCAGAAATGTCGGCAAAGAGTACGATATGATGATCAATGTTGCCTCATGGCCTTTTTCAAGGATAGGTGCTGCTACAGCTCTGTGCCGAGCCAGGGCTATAGAGAATCAGGCATACTATCTCTTTGCAAACAGAACAGGTGATTCTCCCTCCGGATTGTACAATGGTTATTCGGAGATATATGATTACAAGGGGAACGGTCTTTCTACGAGGGTAAATTGTCATCATTTGGGCGATGATGGGTGTTTCAAGATTGCCCATCTGGATTTAGAAGCTTTGAGGGCGTTCCGCGAGAAGTTCCCCGCATGGATGGATTGTGATAACTTTAATATAATCAAATAGAATGAAAAAGAACCTTTTTTTGTCAATAATCTTTCTATTGTCGCTTGTCTCCTCATGTACTTATGAGAGCAAAGTGGTGGTACTTACAACCAATGACCTTCATGGTGCTTTATTTACTCAGAAATATGTATCAGGGGAGAATCCCTCTTCGCTTTCCAAAGTCTGCAGGTATGTGGATAGTATAAGGGATGTGTATGGTGCAGAGAGTCTCCTTCTTTTGGATGCAGGTGATCATCTTCAGGGGGACAATGGCGTATGGTACTATAATTATAGAGACACCTCTTCCTGCCATATAGTGGCGCAGATCTTCAATTTCATGGGTTACGATGCAGTGGTGGCAGGAAACCATGATTTCGAAACCGGGCACAGTGTGTATGACAGGTTCAGTTCAGAACTTGATGCTCCCTATCTGGCTGCAAATGCCATCAGAACCGATAACGGAAAATGTTATTTCGACGAGTATGTCATAATTACAAAAAATGGGGTTAAGATGGCAGTAATCGGATTTACCAATCCTAATGTAATTAGCTGGATTTCAGCGGATAAATATGAAGGTATAAGATTTCGCAAAATCTCTTCCATGGCGGATTCGATTGTATCGCAAGTCCGTAAGACCGAAAATCCGGACATTTGTATTGTAGCTCTTCATAGCGGACTTGGTGATATGCAAAGTGACGATATAGAGAATTGCGGCAAGTATATTGCCTCTAACGTGAAGGGAATCGATGCAGTAGTGTGCGGACATGACCATAAGTCATTCAGCGGTCTCTTTTTTAACGCGGGTGACAGTGTGGCTCTTGTCGATGCCAGGACCAAGGCACTCTCTGTCGGCAGGATTGATATTACAGTAAAAAAGAGGCTCGGCAAGGTGGTGGACAAGTCCATATCCTGCGAAGTATGCGACCTTGAGGGCCATGGAGACAGTAAGAGGTACAACGACTTTTTCAAGGAGAGGTTCGATGCCATAAGAGAATTCTCCGGAAAACCTGTATGCAGACTCCTTTCGGATCTTGATATGAACTTCAGCAAGGAGAAGAGCTCTGACCATCTGCGCCTTGTACATCTGGTACAGCTCTCGCAGCCGGATGTAGACATATCCGTCAATGCTCCACTATCTCTCAAAGGAACCATCCATGCAGGAGAGATTCTTTTCAACGACCTCTTCTCCATATACAAATATGAAAATCTGCTCTATCTGGTAAGGATGAGCGGAGAGGAAGTAAAGAATTATCTGGAGGCTTCTTATGATGTGAGGATAAGCTCAAAAGGCCCTGTGTACAACATGGATGATGCGGCAGGGATTAACTATACTGTGAATGCCGGTGCCGGATATGGCTCACGAGTCAAGATAATATCTATGGCGGATGGTACTCCGTTCAGTCTTGACAAAGTTTACAATGTAGCACTCACTTCATACAGAGCAAGCGGAGCCGGTGGGCTTCTTTCAAAGGCTGGTATTGATCCTTTGGAGATTCCTGCACGGACCGTGAGAATAGATAGAGAAATTAGAGATCTGATCTACCTTTGGTTACTTGAAAAAGGGGAGATTGATCCAAAGCTGATTTCAAAAGATAGAAGCTTGGGTAATTGGAGGTATATAAAATAATTTGTATATTTGCGCAGTTATACTGATTCGGATGAAAGATAGTACCAAAGAATTGATAGACTCTCATAAGGCAAAGATAGAGAGATTGATTTCCGCATACGAATATTCCAGAGCGGAGGTTATCTCCTTGAGGGAGAAGTTATCTGTGGCAGAGGAAGAGATTTTTGGTTACAAAGCCAAATACGAAGACAGTATAAGGAAAATAAGGGAATTGGAGGAAAAAATTATGGATATGAAGATATCCGGCTTTTTAGTTTCGAATGTCGGGGACGGCAAGGAGGCAGCCGGAAGTATCCGTAAGTTGGTGAAGGAGATAGATAAATGTATTGCAATGTTAGGAGAATAGAGCTATGGATAGAGAACTTGTATCAGTGGCTTTTACCATAGCGAACCGTAAGTACGACTATAAAGTGCCGAAAGAACTTGAATCAGGAGTCAGAAGACTTGCTTCTGAAATCAAGGATCGTTTCCTCGAGTTGAAGACTAATGTCAATTTCGAAGATGATACGGATGTACTTGCGAATATTCTGTTCCAGCTTATACTGAAAATGGTGGAGGATGAGAGGGAACGAAGTGCTGATGAACTATCTGATGCCATTTCAGGGATTGACAGGCAGATCGATGACTATATTGCAGCTAATATTGATTTGAAATAGCTTAGCCGTTGGTTCGCTCTTTGCGAAAATCAACACTATTAAAAAACTGAGTCTACTCGATGGATGAAGACAGGCCTGGGTGACCCGCAAGGGGATTCGGTATATGTCCGGACGTTGGAAGTCTGATTCCGCAATCGGAGCTCAAATCCTATCAAAAAGCGATTTTTTTGATAAACAGCGGGCCGGCGGCTTTTTAATACTTTCTGATCCTTTCCACTCTCCGTTTCCATTGTATGAACTTTTTTATTTATTATATAAAACAATGGATACTTTTTTAACAATTTTAATTACAGTACTGATATCGGTAGCCGTTGCTATCTCAGCTACTCTCTTCGTAATCAATGTTATTTTAAAGAAAAGAAGAGAAAAGATTCTTAAGGAGGCTGAGACAGAAGGTGAAAATATAAAGAAGGAAAAGATTTTACAAGCCAAAGAAAAATTCCTTCAGCTCAAGAGTGAACACGAAAAGTTCATCAATGAAAAGAACCAGCAGATTCAGCATATTGAAAATAAGCTGAAACAGAAGGAAATGCAGCTCAACCACTCTAACAATGACCTTCAGAAAAAATTAAAGGAGGCTGATAGTCTCACCGAAAGCCTCAATCATCAGAAGGAGATTGTTGAGAAAAAGTCGGCTGAGTATGACCGTTTGCATCAGGAAGTTATAGAAAGAATCGAGTCAATCGCCGGAATGTCAGCCCAACAGGCAAAGGATATGTTGGTCGACTCTATGAAAGAAGAGGCCAAGACTCAGGCTATGTCCTACATCAACGATGTGATGGATGAGGCCAGAATGAACGCAAGTAAGGAGGCAAAGAGAATAGTGATCAACACTATCCAGAGAGTGGCTCCTGAGACAGCAATAGAAAATGCAGTTACCGTCTTCAATATTGAAAATGATGAAATGAAGGGACGTATTATCGGTAGGGAAGGTCGTAATATCAGGGCTCTTGAAGCTGCTACCGGTGTAGAAATCGTAGTTGACGATACCCCTGAAGCGATTCTTCTTTCGGCTTTCGACCCTGTAAGGAGGGAGGTTGCCAGATTAGCGCTCCATCAGCTGGTGACAGACGGACGTATTCACCCTGCACGTATCGAAGAGGTAGTGGAGAAGGTCAAGAAACAGCTTGATGAAGAGATTATGGAGACAGGTAAGAGAACCTGTATAGACTTGGGAATTCACGGTATGCACATGGAACTTATCAAGTTGGTCGGCCGTATGAAATACCGTTCTTCTTACGGACAGAATCTTCTTCAGCATGCGCGTGAAGTGGCAAATATCTGTGCCACCATGGCATCTGAACTTGGTCTGAATCCCAAGGTTGCCAAGAGGGCCGGGCTGTTGCACGATATAGGAAAGGTTTCTGAAGAGGACTCTGAACTTCCCCATGCAATACTCGGTATGAGACTTGCTGAAAAATATAAAGAAAAACCTGAAGTATGTAATGCGATAGGCGCTCACCACGAAGAGGTAGAGATGATCTCCCTTATATCGCCTATAGTCCTGGTCGGAGACGCAATCTCCGGTGCCCGTCCTGGTGCCCGTAGAGAAGTTATAGAGTCATATATCAAAAGACTCAAGGATATGGAGGCAATTGCCCTATCCAATCCCGGTGTAACCAAAACTTACGCTATTCAGGCAGGCCGTGAACTCAGGGTCATAGTGGGTGCAGAGCAGGTTTCAGATAAAGATGCTGAGGTACTTTCAAACGAAATAGCCAAGAAGATCCAGAACGAGATGGTCTATCCAGGACAGGTCAAGATTACTGTCATAAGGGAGACCCGTTCTGTCGCATTTGCCAAATAAGACCATTTATTACTTTTGATACTAATCCTAATAATTAAAGAAATGAGAAAAACGTTTTACCTGATTATTGCAATGCTTGTCGTACTTGCAGGGTGTAAGGAATCTGCACCTGAGCCTGTCGAGACATCTTTCTCGGTAAACGCAGAACAGATCAATACATCTCTGCGAGTTACCGTTAACCCCTCTGCTGCTGAACAGACTTATGTGTTCGGTATTTTCGAAATCGAGGACGCTTCAGCCATCGAAAATTTGATTAACGAATATGCTGTCAAGGCAATTTCTGAAAACAGAGTAGTTTCCGGTATTTCAGATACTACTTTCAGTGATCTTAAAGTTAAATCACAGTACTGTATCTGGGTAGCGCAGGTAGATAATGGAGCAGTCACTTTTACTCCTACCCATATCATTCGCAAAATCGATGTTGCGAATGATTACTATAGCTTCGTAAGCAACGAATGGGTTGCTCCCATCGCAATCTCCGACAACGGTCTTTGGGTTGTAGGAACTGCATCTGAAGCATCTTATATCTTCGATGTTATAAACGAAAAATATACTTTCATTGAGGGTGTGGCTCTTTATGATATTACAGATGATGGTGTCGCTTTCGGTATGGATCTTACACTCCACAGTGCTCTCATCTACAGAAACGATACCCCTGAGTATCCGGATGCTGACTCAAAGTTCAATGAAAGCTGTTTCTTCTCTGTAACTCCTGACGGAACACAGGCTGTCGGCTATGTTATGGATGAAGAATCAGTATTCAAGGCAGTTTTATATAAAAATGGCAAATTTGAGATCCTTCCCTCTTTCAACGGTCCTGAAAGCGATATGGGAGCCAAGGAGGCTGTTTATATGATTGCCAAGGGTATCAGTGCTGATGGAATTATTGCCGGCTATTTCGTAGAAGAAAACTACTCTGTAGAAATGTCCTGTGTCTGGAATTCTCCCGTGGTGGGCAATGCATCATTTGCAAACTCTTCAATGACATGGAATCCGGAATGGATGTGGTACAATATAACAGTCGGACGTTACAACACCTATATCTCTTCAAATGGCAACTACATTGCTTCAAATGTAATTGACTACGGTCCTGATGGATGGGGTGAAACTTACTACTCATATATATATGATGTACGTAACGATAAGATTACAATCTTCAACGACAGCTCTTTAGCAGGTTTCAGAGTTGATGGTGTCTCCAATAATGGTGATGTCTTCTATTCAGATGCTATTTTGGGATTCTCTTCTGTTCCTTATATCGTTCCTAATGGCGAAAGCAAGGTGATGACTCTTCAGGAGTATCTCTCCAAAACCTATTCCTATGATTTCTCAGGCAGGAAAATGGAAGGATCTTTCATCTCTGTAACAGA